>CALRQM020000060.1:0-17113 GCA_943370335.1 Bordetella parapertussis
CCCACGGCTGGGCCACCTGCTGGTGGTGTCCATGGTGGTGCTTCTCACCGGGGCGACCCTGATCTTCTGCCTGAGGCAGCTGTCGATCGACCTCTCCACCGACCAGGGTCTGCGACTGGTCGCCAGAAACTTCTACTGGATCCTTCACGGCAAGGTCTGGCATCCCCTCACCAGCGACCCGAAGATGTTCATCGGCCTGCCGCTGCTCATTCTGCTGAATGCATTCTTCCCGGCGGTGAAACACGAAGGCTGGTTCCGCAGAGCGCTGCTCACTGACTTTCTCTGGATGTCGATCCACGCATTTGTCGTGGGAGGTTTCATCTGGGTGTTTCTCGACGTGTCCCAACGCCTGATCGAGCCGCTGGCGGGCCCGCTGCATCTCAAGCTCCTCCGCTCCATGCCGAGCTGGGCCCAGATCATCACCGGCTATCTGCTGATCGAACTGCTGGGCTGGTTCAACCATCTGCTGCGCCACAAGCTGAAGGCGCTGTGGATCTTCCATGAGGTGCACCATTCCCAGGTCGAGATGAATCCATTCACCCTCTTCCGTATTCACCCTGTGGATTACCTTGCCGCCGAAGCCATCAATCTTTTGCCAGCCCTTCTTTTCGAGCACACCCTGGGCATCGTGCTGGCCTATCTTTCGATTTCCCGGCTGCATGACGCCCTGACCCACAGCAACATCAGAACCAATCTTGGCTGGCTTCGGTTCGTCTTCGTCACACCCCAGTCCCACCGGGTTCACCATTCCGTGGAGCCGGCCTATTTCGACATGAATTTCGGCGTGACTCTCTGCCTCTGGGACCGTCTGTTCGGTACCCACTGTCCCAGCGATCACGTCTATCCACGCACCGGCATTCCCGATCCGTCCTTTCCGCTGGAGCGCTCCTACCCCATGGCACAGTTCCCGAGAACTCTGCTCGCCCAGCTGATCTATCCCTTCACCAAGATGATGGGTAAGTCGTTAGGGTCTTGAGTCGGCCCAATCCCCCCGGACGCTGACCATCCCATGACCCTGACGATGTACGAGGCGGCCGTTCCGCCCCTGGCCCGCAGCCTGCGCAACCTGATCGGCATCCTGCGCAAGGGGGCCGGCCACGCCGAAGCCCGGGGCATCGAGCCGGCGGTGCTGCTGCAGGCCCGCCTGTTCCCCGACATGTTCCCCCTGGTGCGCCAGGTGCAGATCGCCACCGACATCGCCCGACGCGGGGCGGCCCGGCTGGCGGGCAGCGAGGCCCCGCCGATGGACGACAACGAGACCGGCTTCGAGGAGCTGATCGAGCGGATCGAGAAGACCCTCGCCTACCTCGACACCCTGAGCCCCGCCCAGATCGACGGCAGCGAGACAAGGCCCATCGAACTGCCGATCCGCGGCGAAACCCTCCATTTCAACGGCCAGACCTTCCTGCTCGTCTTCGTCCTGCCCAACGTCTATTTCCACGTCACCACGGCCTACGACATCCTGCGCCACAACGGCGTGGAGCTCGGCAAGCGCGATTTTCTCGGCGAACCCTGAGGGGGCCCTCAGGCCGGAGCCAGGGGCCGCCGCAGGGCCGCCGGATCGATCCCCTCCCGCAGGGCCAACACCACGCCGGCCGCTTCCGCATAGGTGGCGGCGGGGATCAGCGGCAGCCCCAGGGCCTCGCCGCCCACCTCCAGCACACAGGGATTGCCCGCCACGGCGATCAGAGGAACCCCCCGTTCGGCGCAGGCCAGCACCGCTTCCCCGCCCAGGGCGCCCGCCGGGGCCACCACGGCCCGAAGACCGGAGCCATGGAGCAGGCCCTCCCCGGCGGCCGGCTCCGGCCGCAGATCCGGCGCCCGGCTCAGCCCCACCAGCACGCAGGGCAGGAAGGTGTGGCCCAGCTCCTCGGCCGCGGCCCGGGGATCGAGCTGGGGATCGGGCGGCAGGGGCGCCAGGGCGGGGGCGTGGGCGCAGGGGATCCGCAGGTGGCGGCTGAGCAGGTGGCTGATCACCGCCTCCGCCCCGGCCAGGCCGTCCACCCCGCTGCCGTGGCGGTAGGCCGCCAGGTCCTTGCTGCCGGGCTCATCGGGGAAGCGGGCCACCACGGCGATCGCGGTGGCGCCGGCGGCCACCAGCCGCTCCCCGCCCCGCAGCAGGGCATCGGGCCGGCCCAGGCTGCCCCAGCTGCAGCCGCTGGGCCCCAGCGACAGGCCCACCTCCAGGGGCACCTCGCTGGTGAGCACCGGGCCGAGGGGGAGCCCCAGGCTGGCGCGGCAGGCGTCGATCACCTGGCGGTGGCGCAGGAGCAGCTCCGGTTCGATGCCCGCGTCGAGCAGCACCCCCACCCGCTGGGACGGCACCGGCGCCAGGGCCAGCTCGCCGGCGGCGAAGCGATCCAGGCTCCAGCCCTCCACGTAGTGGATCCGCCGGTCGCTCCAGTAGAGGGCGGCGGCGTTCATCACGTTGGGGTGGGTGATCAGGCAGCCGCTGGCGGCCGCCAGCAGCCGGGCCGCCGGCAGCCCGTCGCCGGCGAAGCCGCCCACGGCACAGCCCACCCCGGTGGGGATCACCAGCAGGGTGGGCAGGGCCGGGGCTTCCAGGCTCAAGGGTCGGGGACCGGCGCCGGGCCCACCACGATCCCCTCAAGCCGCAGGCCGTGGCGGGGATCCACCGCCGTGATCGCCCAACGCAGGGGCTCGGCGCCCTCACCGGCCAGGCGGCGGGCCTCCCGCGCCAGGGCCTGACGCAGCTGGGGAAGCCGGGGGCCAGGGGCGGGGCGCACCCACAGCTCCAGCGGCACCAGGGAACTCACTTCTGGAACTGACCGAACTGGGCCTCGTAGAGGGTGTCTTCCTGGCCGGCCAGCAGGTCGAGATCGGAGAGGGGATAGGAGACGCAGAGCAGGGCGTAGCCCTTGGCCTGAAGTTCGGCCTTCACGCCCATGGCATCGGGCTGGTGCACGGTGCCGCTGCGCAGCAGGGCGGCGCAGGTGGTGCACACCCCCGAGCAGCAGGAGCTGGGCAGGGGCACCCCGGCGGCCTCGGCGGCGCCCAGCACCGTCTGGTCGCTGCGGCAGGAGAAGCTGTACGACGCGCCATCCAGGCTGGCGCTGATCTGAAAGACGTTCGGCTCTGGGGTGGTCTCGGGCACGGGAAGTGGGGGTCCTGGAGGGGCGGCGGTGGCAGGGGCGGCTCAGGCTCCCGACGCGTCGCCATCCTCCCCGATCACCAGCCAGCGGCCGGGGTGGGGGGCGAGGTACTCCCCCGGATGGGTCTCCATCTCCGGGGCCGTGAGAACGAAGTCGATGCTGAGGGAGAAGCGGGTGTCGTCGGGGTCGTCGTTGGGCAGCACCGCATGGTCGACCGAGGAGGGGAACAGCACCAGCAGACCGGCCCGGGGCGCCACGTCGTGCCAGGGCTGGTTGAGGGCCGCCGTGGCGTCGATCGGACCGGCCTGGCCCACCGCCAGGCCCGGCACCAGCTCGTTCACCTGCCGCGGGGCGAACAGGCGCAGGCAGCCGCTGCGGCCACTGCCATCGCCGTTGAGGTAGTAAACGGCGCTGAGGTGAGCGTTGGGGTGGTGGTGGCGCCCCACCTGCTCACCGGCGTCGCTGATCACCGGCCAGCTGCGCTGCACATGCAGCGCCACGCGCCGGCGATCAAACCCCAGCCCGGCCAGGTACGGCCAGGCATGGTCCGCCAACCGGGTGATCAGGGGAGCGAACAGGGGGTCGCGGTGCAGCTCGCCGGCACCGTGCACATCGCCGGTCCAGGCCACGCCCTCCTCGCTGGGGCCCTGCTCCCGCAGGGCCAGGGCCCTCTGCAGCAACAGGGCCGTGTCGAGAGGGTCGGGCGCCAGCTGCACCCGGCCAAGGGCCATCGGGAACAGGGGCTGGATCGCCAGGGTGGCGGGGGCGGCCATGGGTAAAGGCGACGGGAGACGCGGCGACTGGGAACGGAATGGACCTGAGCGGAAACACTGGGACCATGCCGTCCCGTGCCTGGTCGTGGCCGGCGGTGGCCGAGCTGCAGGTCTGGTGCCGCCCTGCCGACGGCAGGAGATGCCGGTGGAGTCCAGCGCAAGCATGGGATGGATCGGGGAAGGTGTCCTGAACACGCGACGAACAAGCCTGCGTGGTCCTCAACAAGGCCGAAGGACCGGGGCTTCAGCGGCACCGGCCAGAACCACTCGGCATCACAGAGATCAGCAAGGCACAGGCGTTCGATCTCCGAAGCCAGGCACCTCCCGTGATCGACGGCTGAAGGGGCCCATGCGGGCACAACAGACGCCCATGCAAAAATCCATCCTGCGGATGATGGCCGAGAGGGAATGAAGACAATACTGAAAGCAGCCGGCTGGTTCTTTCTCTCGATCGACACAGTTGCGTTCCTCTTTTTCCTCAACTGGGCTCTCACGGCAAGCGCTCGAGATGGCGAGGTTGCCTATGCCTATTTCTTTCTCCTGTTCACCTTGGCATACATTGGCGTTGGCGGTGGAGCGTTGGTATTCAGTGCCAGACGTGGTTCCATCTTGGGACTCTGGTGTTCGACACTCTTCCTGGGACTTCCACCTATCATCGTCGCCGCGATACGGATCAGCAACTCCCTCTAGCGCACCAGAAGGAAATGGCGCTCTGGTTCGCTCTGATCAGCGCTGCAGCCCGGTCTGGCAAGCACGGAGGGACAGACATTCCAACATCCAGCGTCGCTGGATCCCAACAGCCGAACAGCTCTCCACCGGCAAGATCCAACCTTGGGCCCCAGAACGACTTGATCCATCCCATCGGTTCATGCCAACGTCTGATCCTGGAGACAGGTAGCGTCCGGGAGCTGACACCATGACCACACGCCGTCTCTCCTGTGGTCTGGTCTTTCTGCTTCTCACTGGCTGTGAATCACTCTGGGATCTCACCAATCGCTCGGGACTCGAAGCCGATGTTCGCGCACTCCTGAAGTCTGCTGCCGTCGAACCGCAGCATCTGGAATGCCGCATGGTCGGCACCACACGAAAGGCCGCTTGCTCCCTTCGGCTGTCTCCGCCAGAGACCGCATCTGTCATCCGGGCTCTAGCGCTCGAGAGCATCCAGACATCTCCAGAAATCTCCTCTCCCCAGGCGCGGCTCATCGCCCATGCTGGCCCCAGCTGTATGGCAGACACATCCAGGCCCAGCGTCAGATTCGGCCGAGGGAATCGCCCCAACTCGCTGCGGCTTCCCAGTGGCACGGCCTTCGACTATCTTCTGCTCACCGTCAACATGTCGACGGGCCAGGCCTGCGTCCAGGTCTCCTACTCCTACGGGTAGGCCACAGGCCGCTGACGCCAGTTGGACAGTGCCGGCGCGGGTTGTTCCGAATGGAGATGGCAGTGAGTTTATGCTTACATTCTTTCAGCCTCCGACATTTTGGCGATGATTTTTTCAAGCAGCAAATCAACCTCGTAGATGGCGAACTGGCGAAGCTCAAACAGATCATGGAATCCTAGGTGCCACTCCTTTTTGCCATTCCACCTATCCTCGGAATCCAAGATCTGCATGGATGGCAACCCCTGCCGACCCATCCTGGGCTGCCCCAGCCCTGCTGACGGGATTCATCGCCGCCCTGGGCTATGTGGGGAAAACAGTCGCCGAGCTGGTGCTTCAGCGGCGGGAAACAGTGCGAGACCGCAGAAGTCGGCTGGTCGAGCTGTTCGCGCTGCTGCGCGCTGGAGACGCGGCCTACGCAGCCCAACGGAGACTGTTGAAACGGCTGGCCGTTCGGCTGAGACGTCGTGTACCTGAGGCCGCTGAGCTGCCCCCTGGATTTGATCGACTCCTTTTGGAGACCTACGCGGTCATGAACGAGGAGGAAAGGCAGCTGCATGGATTGATTCGGGCGATGACCATTCACACGTTCCGCCCGCTGAACCAATCACTGCTGGAGTGGCTGCGCGCGGATCGCTACTTTCGGGCTGCACCGCCTTCCCACCGCCGTTTGGGAGAACTGGCGCTGTTTCTGGCTGAGCTGGAGGCACACCTGGTGATCTGGGTCGCCAAGTATGAAGCCTGGATCCCGGAGCAACCCGACCATGCCCTGGTGTACCTGGCCGATGAGAACAAGCATGGCGTGGCTTTCCCCAAGCATGGGGCTGCCATCCTTGCCAGGGTGCTGTATCATCCACCGCCTAGAAGAAGGCGGCCCAACTGGATGCCCACGGCTGGATTTCCCCATCACTTAAAGCGTCCGCGTCCAAAGTATGGGAACAGAACACACACTTAAATCAGGAGAACCTCCGTCCTCAGCCATGCTCCGCTGCCTTGCTGATGATCTCTGGGTTGCCGAACAACCGCAGACCTACTTCGGCCTGAGCATCGGCACCAGGATGACGGTCATCCGCCAGCGGAGCACCAACAAACTGCTGGTCGTATCACCAATCCGGCCCTCTGCTGAGCTCGAAAAGGGGCTGGCCGAGCTCGGTGTCGTCGGCGATATCGTGGCGCCCAACGCCTTCCACCATCTCTATCTCCAGGCGTTCCAGGAGCGCTTCCCTTTGGCCACCACCTGGGGTCCGCCCGCCCTCAGGCAGACGTGTCCCCATCTGGAGCTGGATCGTCTGCTCAGCGCTGACGCCCCTTCCCCATGGCCGGAGATGCTGCTGTGCAACCTCACCGGGCTCCACACCCTGGGGCCGACGGGGCCATCCCCGCTGCATGAGGTGGCCTTCTGCCACAGGCCAAGCAGGACCCTCGTCCTCACAGACAGTGCCTTCAACTTCGATGCCTCCGCTGCCTGGCTCACCCGTTTGATCACACGAATCGGCGGCGGTTTCGATCGCCTGGAGCCCACCATTCTCGAACGACTGGCCACCTCCGAGCGGGCCTCCCTGCACCGGGCCATGCAGCTGGTCCTGCAGTGGGATTTCGATAGGGTCATCGTGGCCCATGGCGCCATCGTCGAAACGGGCGGCAAGCAGGCCCTCGCCAGGGCCTATTCCTCCTTTCTCGGATCCCCCCTGCCATGAAAGCCGTCGTCGTTGAGCGCTACGGGCCACCCGAGGTGCTGCGCTTCCAGGAGATCGCCACACCCACACCCAAAGACAACGAGATCCTGATTCGGATTCACGTGACCACCGTCACATCAGGGGACTGGCGGGTGAGAAGCCAGACGGTTCCGACGGGGTTCGGGCTGATCATGCGGCTGGTGTTCGGTCTGCGGAAGCCCAGGCAGCCCATCCTCGGCTCGGAGCTGGCCGGGGTGGTCGCGGCGATCGGCAGGGACGTCACCCAGTTCGAGGTGGGGGAGCGGGTCTTCGCCTTCAGCGACGTCCGCATGGGCTGCCATGCCGAGTCCATCGTCCTGCCGCAGGACGGCATGGTGGTGGCCACACCGCCCGGGCTCACGGATGAAGCGGCCGCCGCCCTCAGCTTCGGCGGAACGACGGCGCTGGATTTCCTGCGTCGTGGCAAGTTGCGGCGCGGGGACAAGCTGCTGGTGAATGGGGCCTCCGGGGCGGTGGGGACAGCCGTTGTGCAGCTGGCCCGGCACGTCGGGGCCGAGGTCACCGGGGTGTGCAGCGGTGCGAACATCGACCTGGTGCGCTCCCTGGGGGCAGCCCATACCATTGACTACACCCAGGCCGACTTCACCAGGAACGGTGAAACCTATGACGTGATTGTCGATACGGCTGGCACGGCTCCCTTTTCGCGCTGCAAACGATCGCTGAAGGATGGGGGGCGGCTGCTGCTGGTGCTGGCCGGGTTACCCGCCATGCTGCAGGGCCTGTGGGTGTCGCTGACGAGCCGCCACACGGTCATCGCCGGACCCGCTGCCGTGAAACGGGAGGACCTGCGCCATCTGGCGGCACTGGCAGAGGCGGGCGACTTCCAACCGGTGATCGATCGACGCTATCCGCTCAAGCAGATCGTGGAAGCCCACCGTTACGTCGACACGGGGCGCAAGAGAGGCAACGTCATCATTTCCGTGCGCAACCAGGCCTAGCCCGCCATGGCGACGTCTGAGGCTTTCGTCCGAATCATGGACCAGGTGCCCCGGATCGTCGCGTCGATTCCCGACTCGAAGCAAACCACCGATCCGTCAATCGGGGAGCATCCGGCTGTCAGCCCGAGACAAGTGCACCCTGGGGCGCAGAATGCGTGCGAGGTCGCTGACAAAGGTCTAGGGTCGAGAAGACAGAAAAGTACCGACCACCGTTGCAGCTGCTTCCGTGCGGATCTGCTCCTCTGGAAGTGAAGGCAAAATGAAGCCTGTACCCAAGAAGGACATCAAGAAGATCTATGGGCCCAATGGCAGAGGGGAAACGGCCCTTCAGGCCGGGATGCACGCCCAGGCCACCTTGCCATTGCCCCTGGAGCTGGCGCTGACGGAGCGAATCAAGGAACTCCACTGCCTCCAGCAGATCGAGCAGATCATCGGTGCCAATCAAGGCACACTCGACGACATTCTTCAGCAGACGGTCGACGCCATCCCGAAACCCTGGCTGCATTCCGCCAACACCGTTGCCCGGATCTCAAGGGGCACCAAGGTGTATCAGACCGTCTATCTGGATCGTTGCCAATCCGTCCAGTCGTCGGCGATCAGGGCCAACGACACCATCTACGGCTGCCTGGAAGTCGGCTATACCAAGCCCTTCGCGGAGGCCATCGAAGGGCCTTTTCTGGCGGAAGAACGGGTTCTGCTCGACACGATTGCCGCCCGTCTCGGCAGCCTGATCGCCAGGGCGATCGCCGAGGAGGAGTTGAAGAGATCCCGCGAGGCGAACCAGAGGCTCTACAAGCAGTTGCTCACGGTCCTGGGGGGGATGGCGGAGCTGCGGGACCCCTACACCGCAGGCCATCAGCTCAGTGTGGGCCAACTGGCCTCGGCGATCGGGGTGGAACTGGGACTCCCGGCGCAGCAACTGGAGGGCCTGCAACTGGCCGCCTCCGTCCACGACATCGGCAAGATCATGGTGCCGACAGAACTCCTCTGCAAGCCAACGACACTGACCCGCCACGAATACGACCTGATCAAGGACCATGCCGAGGCTGGCTACAACATCCTCAAGGACGTGACTTTCCCTGGCCAATTGCCCGCATCGTCCACGAACACCACGAACGAATGGACGGCAGCGGCTATCCCCATGGGCTCCATGGCGATGAACTGCTGCTGGAATCCCGGATCGTGGCGGTCGCCGACGTGGTGCAGTCCAATGTGCGCCCATCGTCCCTACCGGGCCCGCCAGGGCAACGATGCCGCTCTGGCCGAAATCACCCTGAACCGCGGCAGGCTCTACGACGCCGAGGTGGTAGACGCCTGCCTGCGGCTGTTCAACGAGAAGCGGTATGTCTGCAGCTGTTGAGGCCAGAACAGATTCCCTGATGACGGCCGCTAGCCACCGTCCACTTCGTCTGCCGCCGGGGGTGGATCTGCGCGGCCGACTCGAAGCCATGGCCCAGGACGATCCGGAGCTCTGCGGCTTCATCGTCTGCGGCATCGGCAGCCTCGACAGTCCCGTGCTTCGCTTCGCTGATCAAGACGAAGGAGTTGTGCTCGCCGGACCGCAGGAGGTGATCACGCTGGCGGGCAGCCTCACCGGGGATGGCGCCCACCTGCACCTGGTGGTGGCCGACGTCACGGGTCGCACGCTGGGCGGTCACCTCTGCCATGGCAGCCGGGTGCGCACAACGATGGAACTCCTGCTGGTCTGCCCGGAGGGCTGGCAGCTGGGCCGGGAGCGGGATGCCGCCACCGGCCACCTGGAGCTGACGATCAGCCCATGGCCGCCGCGCCACCCACCACTTCCAGAATCTCCTGGGTGATGGCCGCCTGGCGGGCTTTGTTGTAGTCGAGGGTGAGGGTCTTGGCGAGCGCCTTGGCGTTGTCGCTGGCGTTGTTCATGGCCGTCATCCGGCTGGCCAGTTCGCTGGCGGCCGCTTCCTGGAGGGAGCGCAGCAGCTGGTTGGCCAGATAGAGGGGCAGCAGGGCATTGAGCAATTGCTCGGGGCTCTGCTCAAACACGAAGTCGGGCTGAAGCGATGGCTCAGCGTTCTCCACCTTGCCCACCTCCACACCAAGGCGGCCGTCGCGGGTGATGAGACGGAAGATCTCGTCATCCGAGCTGGCGATGCCCTGGGGATCCAGGGGCAGCAGGGTCTGGACGACGGGCTGGGAGCTCACCAGGTTGATGAAGCGGGTGAAGACGATCTCCACGCGATCGGTGCTGGCCGAAAGGAACTCAGCGAGCACTTCGTTGGCGATCTCGCCAGCTTCCTGGGAGGTGGGTACCTGCTCCAGGCCGGTGAAGGTGGCCCGGATCGGGTAGTTGCGGTTGGTGAAATAGGTGATGGCCTTGCGGCCCATCAGCACCATGTCCACCGCGAAGCCCTGGCCCTTGAGTTCGGCGAAGCGCTGCTCGCCCCGACGGATCACGTTGGCGTTGTAGCCGCCGCAGAGGCCCCTGTCGCCGGTGACAACCAGCAGGGTGATGGTGCCCACCGGACGGCGCTCGGCCAGCAGGGGGGAATCGGCCCCCTCGAAGCCCATGCGGGATTCGAGGTTCTGCAGCACCCGGGCGAGGCGATCGGCGAAGGGGCGGGTGCGCAGCACCTGCTCCTGGGCACGACGCACCTTGGCGGCGGCCACCAGCCGCATGGCTTCGGTGATCTTGCGTGTGTTCTTGACCGAACTGATCCGGTCACGGATTGCCTTGAGATTGGCCATGGGTGGAGAGTCCTCAGGCGGCGGCCAGCATCGAGGAGGTGACCTCGCGGATGGCCTCCTTGAGCATGGCTTCGGATTCGTCGCTCAGCACCTTGTCGGTCTGAACCTTGTTGATGAACTCGGGCTTGCTGCTCTTGAGGTACTCGCGCAGCTCGCGGGCGAACTGGGGCACCAGTTCGACGGGCACGTCATCGATCAGACCCTTGACCCCCGCGTAGACCACCGCCACCTGCTCAGCCAGGATCAGGGGGCTGAACTGGGGCTGCTTGAGCAGTTCACGCAGACGCTTGCCCCGGGCCAGCTGGGCCTGGGTGGCGGCATCCAGGTCGGAGGCGAACTGGGAGAAGGCGGCCAGTTCGTCGAACTGGGCCAGTTCCAGCTTCAGGGTGCCGGCGATCTTCTTGATGGCCTTGGTCTGGGCGGCGCCGCCCACCCGGCTCACGGAGATACCCACGTTGATGGCGGGCCGCAGGCCGGAGTTGAACAGGTCGGAGCTGAGGAACACCTGGCCGTCGGTGATCGAGATCACGTTGGTGGGGATGTAGGCCGAAACGTCACCGGCCTGGGTCTCGATGATCGGCAGGGCGGTCATGCTGCCCTTGCCCATGGCGTCGGAAAGCTTGGCGGCCCGCTCCAGCAGGCGGCTGTGGCAGTAGAAGACGTCGCCGGGGTAGGCCTCACGACCGGGGGGACGGCGCAGCAGCAGGGACATCTGGCGGTAGGCCTGGGCCTGCTTGGTGAGGTCGTCGTACACCACCAGGGTGGCCTTGCCCTTGTACATGAAGGACTCGGCGATGGCGGCACCGGTGTAGGGGGCCAGGTACTGGAGGGCCGCCGCTTCCGAGGCGCTGGCCGCCACCACCACGGTGTAGTCGAGGGCGCCCCGCTCGCGCAGCACTTCCACCACGTTGGCCACCGAGGCGTTCTTCTGGCCGATGGCCACGTAGACGCAGACCACGTCCTCACCCTTCTGGTTGAGGATGGTGTCGATGCAGATGGCGGTCTTGCCGGTCTGGCGGTCGCCGATGATCAGCTCGCGCTGGCCGCGGCCGATGGGGATCATGGCGTCGATCGCCGTGATGCCGGTCTGCATGGGTTCATGCACCGACTTGCGCTGAATGATGCCGGGCGCCATCGACTCGATCAGGCGCGTCTCGGTGGTGGGGATCTCACCCTTGCCGTCGATCGGCTGGCCCAGGGCGTTCACCACCCGGCCCAGCATGGCGTCGCCCACGGGCACCGCCGCGATGCGGCCGGTGGCCTTGACGGTGCTGCCTTCCTGAATGCCCAGGCCCTCGCCCATCAGCACGACGCCGACGTTGTCGTCTTCGAGGTTCAGCGCCAGGCCCTCGGTGCCGTCCTCGAAGAGGACCAGCTCACCGGCCATCACCTGCTCCAGGCCGTAGACCCGGGCGATGCCATCACCGATCTGCAGGACGGTGCCGACGTTGCTGACAGACACCGACTTGTCGTAGTCGGCGATCTGCTTCTTGAGGATGGCGCTGATCTCGTCGGGGCGGATGGAAACCATGGGTGGGAGTCCCCGGAGGGGAGGCGATGAAGTGAGAAGGAGAGGGGAAAGGGAGCGAGGCGCTAGCTCACGTTGGCGAGCGTCAGGCCGAGCCGTCGCACCTGACCGGCGAGGCTGGCGTCGATCACCCGCGAGCCGACACTGAGGACGAACCCACCGATCAGGGCAGGATCCACCGCGAGGCTGATCTCCACCTTGTCGGTGCCGGCCACGACCTTGGCCTTCTCGGCGAGCAGGGCCTGCTGGTCGTCGCTCAGGGGGCTGGCGGAGGTCACCGTGGCCAGGGCGATCTGGTTCTGCTCGCGGTAGAGCTCCAGGAGCCGTTCCAGAACGGCATCGAGGAAGCCGATCCGCTGACGGTCGGCCAGCAGCTTGAGCAGGTTGAGGAAGGAGGGGGAGATGTCCTTGCCGAAGAGCTTCTCGAGGGCCGCCTTCTTGCCTTCGACCTCCAGGACCGGGGAGGCCATCGCCTCGCGCAGGTCGCTGGAGTCGTGCCACAGGGACAGGATCGCCCGGGCCTGGTCGATCACCGCATCGGTGTCCCCATTGGCGTCGCAGACCTGGAGGAACGCGTCGGCGTAGGGGGTGGTGATGGTGTTGAGCAGAGGCATCAGGCGTTCCCCATCGATTGAATGGACTGATCGATCAGCTGGGCCTGGGTGCTGGCATCGAGGCGGCCGGGGAGGCTGGCGAGGGCCTTGGCAATCGCCATCTCAGCGGCTTCGCGCTGCAGCAGCTTGCTGACGCGGGAGACCTCCGAATCCATATCGGACTGGGAGTCCTGCTTGAGCCGCGCCATCTCCTCGACGGTGCGCTTCTCGCTCTCGAGGCGGATGGCCTCGGCGCGGACCTTGCCTTCGGCGCGGATCTTCTCGGCGCGGGCGCGGGCCTCACCCAGGCTGCTCTGGGCCACGGCGAGGGACGCGGTGGCGACGCTCAGGCGTTCCTCGGCGTCCTTGAGCTCACCGAGGATGCGCTCGCGGCGGCGCTCGAGGATGCCACCGAGGAAGCCCCGCAGAAACCACACAAGGCCGGCGATCACGATCGCCAGGTTGATGATGTTGGTCTCGAAGATGTCGAGATTGAGGCCGAAGGTGCCGTGGCTGGCGAACAGGGTCGTCAGCGTGGACAGGAGAGGGAGAGGAATCATGAGGCGGGCAGCAGACGGTCGACGATGAGGTCGGCGAGCCTGTCGGCATCGGCCTCAAGAAGGCTCAGGGCATCGGCCCGCTGGCCATCGATCTTGCTGCGGGCGCTTTCGCGGCTGGCGATGGCTTCGGCCTGGGCCACCGCCATGGCCTCGCGGTAAAGGCGGTCGGAATCCTGCTCGGCCTCGAGGATCACCTTCTGGGCTTCAAGCCTCGCCCCCTTCAGTTGCTCCTTGAGGTCGGCCTCGAGGCGCACGGTCTGGGCGATCTTCTCCTTGGCCTGGGTACGGCTGGTGGTGATGTACCCCTCACGGTCCTCGACGGCCTTGCCGACCGGTCGGAAAAACAGGCTGTTGAGGATGAAGGTGAGGAGCACCACCTGCAGCGCCATGAGCGGCAGGGTGGCATCGAGGTCGAACAGACCTCCCTCGGGCGACCCTGCGGTCGCACCTGCCTCGGCAAGCAGAAGCCAGCTGGTCATGGGGCAATAAGGCGGGCGGTGGTAGAGGCGTGGATGGAGCCGGGGGTGGAGAAGGGCCGCGACGAACGTGCGGCCCGCTCATCCCCGCGACGGCCTCCGATCAGGAGAAGGGGTTGGCGAACAGCAGCACCAGGGCGACCACCAGGCCGTAGATGGTGAGCGATTCCATGAAGGCCAGCGAGAGCAGCAGGGTGCCGCGGATCTTGCCCTCAGCTTCGGGCTGACGGGCAATGCCTTCGACGGCGCCGCCGGAAGCGGTGCCCTGGCCGATGCCAGGACCGATGGAGCCGAGACCGACGGCAAGACCAGCAGCCACGACAGACGCAGCGGAAGTAAGGGAATCCATGGTGGGGTTAGAAATGTGGGGCGCCGGGGAAGCGCGGAAGGAACCTTGTCGAGAACCCTGCGCCGGGGACACCTGGGAAGGCGGGCCCGGATCGTGCCGGACCTGCGCGCAAGGAGTTTGCCAGACCGGGGGACCGGCCCAGCGGGGGAGGGAGCTAGTGGTGCTCCTCGTGGACCGCCTCACCGATGTAGTAGGCGGCCAGTGTGGCGAAGATCAGCGCCTGGATCGCACTGGTGAACAGGCCCAGGAACATCACCGGCAGGGGCACCACCAGGGGGACCAGGAACGCCAGCACGGCCACCACCAGTTCGTCGGCCAGGATGTTGCCGAACAGACGGAAGGAGAGCGACAGGGGCTTGGTAAAGTCCTCGACGATCTTGAACGGCAGCATGATCGGCGTGGGCTCCACGTAGTACTCGAAGTACCGGAAACCCTTGCGGCTCAGGCCCGCATAGAAGTACGCCAGCGACACCAGCAAGGCCAGGGCGATGGTGGTGTTGATGTCGGCGGTGGGGGCACCAAGCTCACCGCTGGGCAGGTGGACCAGCTTCCAGGGGATCAGGGCCCCGCCCCAGTTGCTCACGAAGATGAACAGGAAAAGGGTGCCGATGAAGGGAAGCCAGTCGCGGTAGGCCTTCTCGCCGATGTACTCGCGGGCGATGTCGCGCAGGTAATCCCAGAGGAACTCCAGCAGGTTCTGCACGCCCCTGGGATCACGCTCCAGGCGGCGGGTGCCGACCACCACAACAGCCAGCAGGGCACCGATCACGACCCAGGAGCTCAGGAAGACCTGGCCGTGAATCTTGTAGTTGCCGAGCTGCCAGTAGAGGTGCTGGCCGACCTCTAGGGCGGCGAAGGGAAGGGCGAGGGGCAACGGAGCCATCGGGGATAGGACCTGGCGGAACGTCGGTGCCGCCGAAGCGGCTGAAGAGGGCCGCCGAAGCGGCTGAAGAGGGCCGCCGAAGCGGCTGAAGAGGGCCGCCGAAGCGGCTGAAACAGGTATCAGGTGTCGAGGACGGCCTGAACGATCAAGGCGGGTTTGTAGAGGAGAAAACCCAGCACGGCCGGCAGGATCTCAAGGACGGGGAGTCTGGCCGCCGCGAGCACCAGCACGACCGGCACCAGCAGCTGGGCTTTGCCCACCCCCTTGGTTTCGACGCCGAAGCGGGTGACGCTGCGGGCCAGAAGCCGGAGGTACAGGAGACCCGCCAGGGCTCCCACCAACAGGCTGAAAGCGGTGGGAAGGTCGAACCACAGGGCCGTGATGGGCACCGCCAGGGCGGTGGCACAGACCGTGGAAAGAAGCATCCGGCGCTGCAGCCGCAGGTAACCGTCCATGCCGTTGTTCACCGACGACGAAGCGTCGGCGACCTCAGGCAGGGGTGGAGCGTCGTTGGTCGGATGCCCTGCGACCGCTTCGGCCGACGTCTCCGCGGGGGGAACGGCATCCGGAGAGGGGGTCAGGGCAGCCTGCAACCGTCGAGGCTCTGTCTTGGCGTGCGGACTTTATCACTCGGCCCGTTCAGGCTCTAAGCAACAGAAGCACCTGCTCCGCCACCAGTCGCCGCACCGCCGCCAGCCGCTCTTCGGGGCCCTGGGCCAGCGGAAGCGCCCCGATCGGGGTGCCGGCGGGGGCGGCCTCCAGGGCCTCCATCAGGGCGAGCTCCGGCTCGGTGATGGTCAGGGGCCGCAGCTCCGGCCCCAGGAGCGCTGTGGACGGCCAGCCCCACAGACAACGGTTGCGCTCGCCGCCGGCCGCCAGCAGGGCCGCATCACTCCAGGACTCCGACGCCGTGGCTGCGGCCCCATCGCCGTCCTGCCGCCGCAGGAAGAACTCGAAATGGCTGATGTCGGGATCGAGGCTCTCCACCAGGGCCCACTGCTGCGCCGGCGGCAGGGCCCGGGCCCGCTCCAGCAGCTCCCCCTGCAGCAACCGGGCCGGATCCCAGACCTCCGGATTGGAGAAACCGGCAAAGCGGACCCCGGGCTGATCAACGAAACGGAACAGGCGCTCCAGGTCGTAGCTGGTCTCCTGGGGGTGGAGGTACATGTCGGCGAAGTTGGCATCGGCGGCGGTGTCGAGGGCCCAGCGCTGCTCGTGGTGCCTCCGCAGGCGGTTGGTCTCGGGAAGGGTGTGGAACAGCTCCCGCCCCAGCCGCAGGCCGGCAGGCCCGGTGTCCACCCCCATCAGGGCCAGGGCCCGCTGGGTGCGGTGGATTTCCCAGCGCCCTCCATCGGCATAGAGAAAGAGGTGCAGCAGGCCCCCCGGCTGCAGCAGGGGGACCAGGGCGCGCAGACCCAGCTCGGGTTGGTCGAGGTGATGCAGCACCCCCACCGAGTTGATGTAGTCGAAGGGGCCCTCCCCGGCCAGGTCGAGCAGGCTGCGCTGCTCGATGCGCAGCTCCGCCACCTGGGCGGCGGCTCCGGAACGGGCGGTGCGCTCCCGGGCCACCGCCAGGGCACCGGCACTGATGTCCACCGCCAGCACGGCGGACCCCGGGTTGAGATGGCAGAGGTAGTCGGTGCTCACCCCCGTACCGCAGCCGGCGTCGAGGATCCGCCAGGGGCGCGGCGCCGGCGGCAGGGCCCCGTCCACGGCCGCCACGACGCTGTCCACGCACCAGCGCCAGTTGTATCCCGGTGGCGGGCCGTCCTGGAGAGGGTCCCCCGGATAGGGGAAACGGTCGTAGAAGGCGCTCACCACCGGCGTGGCGGCATCCAGCGGGGCCTCCAGGGGGTGATCCATCAATGCCTTGGTGCAGGGTCCGGCAGCATTCCACGGCGTCGGCCGCCGTTCAGCCTGAGCCCCAGGGAAGGCTGCAAACATTTGTTCATGCCGCCCCGGGGGGCCAGGGGGCCAGCCGTAACGTGACCCAGCCCGGCTCGCTCTCGTTCATGACCGTGACCGCCAGCAGCGGCAGCACCAGGGTCGCCCCCCAGCGCTACGA
>CALRQM020000061.1:0-16981 GCA_943370335.1 Bordetella parapertussis
TCTGGGCGCATCAGCGCACGCCTCTCGCCAACCTGGTGGGCTGGCGCGACAAGCCCGTCGCTCTCTCGATCGTTCAGGCCCGTGTGGTGGGTCTCGCCCACTTCACGATCGGCTACATCCTCACGTACGCGGCCTTCCTGATCGCGTCAACGTCAGGCAAGTTCGGCTGAGCCTCCGGCTCCCGAACACCGTCGACGCCCCTTCTCGAAACTTCGAGGGACCCCCCATACCCCCGGTCACCACCGGGGGTTTTTTCTTGTCCTGATGCGGGCGCGGCGGCGGCTCCGGGTGCTTCCGTCCTCCTGGATGCCTGCCAGTGTGACCGCCTGCCCTTGGCTCCGATGGTCTGAACCCGGATGTGGCTGGGCTAGACCTCCGCTCAGGGCTCAGCTGGCAGGTTGAATCTGTCACCAGTAGATCAGCATGGCTCTCACCTGCTCAGCCCTGGATCGCTTCATCCAGGCGACCCATGGAGTGGATCCTCTGGCTGATCTTGGAGCCAACGCTGAAGTCTTCGCCTGGAGCTCAATGACGGCGATTCTCTAGACCGTCGGTTCATCGCCCTCTCAACAGCCAGGAACGGCTGTTTCAGAGAGCCTGACGGGAAGCCGAAAGCACAGGCCAACACGAGTCAGACCATCAAGACCCTCCGCTTTGGTTCTCCGAACGTCGCTCCTCCCGACAGGGTCGGATCTTCGAGTTGTGCGTTTTCGCCGGCTGGCGCCCGCCCCCGATCGGTTCTTTGGTCAGCAGGTTGGGAACCTGTCTCCTGTTGATGGAGACGGCGGTTCTGAATGGACAGCACTCTCTAGGTCCCTGGTGTCTTTACCAATTCTGGCTTTCTGCTGACATCAACAGTCACCTTGGGGCTGAGTTGGCGAATTTGTGCCTGCTAAGATTCGAACGATGCCAGATACAAATGGACTTCGAATCTGACAAGATCCCAGGCCTTTTTCGAAAGATCTGCCTGCCATTACTTCTTGTTCTTGCCATCGTTGTCTCGTTTGTTGGAATCCTGACTCAGAGCGGTCAGGTGTCCGAATGGCCCATGGACCAGTCCTTTGTGACGAGAGCGGATCTTCGCCTCTATCAACTGCCGACGGGCTGGGTCTTTCAGTATCCCCGATTTAAATGGTCTGGCGGAGTATCGGCCAGCCTGCTGATCGGTATCTACAAGCTGGTTGTTTCTCCTTCCCCGGAGACGCTCAATTGGCATGCCAAGTGCATCACCACCTTATTGTTTCTGGGATCTTCATATTCTCTTTGCCTGCTGTTCATCCGCCACTGGCTCTTCCAGGCGCTGGCTTTCTCCGTCATTGCCAGTTCCGCCCTTCAGTTCGCCGAGCCTTCCAGTGACATCATTGCAGCGTCGTTCTTCGCCCTGTTCATTCTGTCTGTCCGCCTGGGGTGGTCTCGCCTGATTTCATCTGGCCTGCTGGTCCTTTTTGGCGTTTCCAAGATTCAGTTGCTGGCCTGTTCCCTCGGGGTAGGTGCTGTCTGGTATTGGTGGGACTTCAGGGAGAATCGCATGAGATGGCAGATCCCGCTAGGAATGGCCTTCTGGCTGGTGTTGCTGATGGCTCCCGGCTTCAAGCTCTATGGGATTGACATGGTCAAGACGGTCAAGGGACTTCGAACCTTTGCCTCGTCCTATGTGTTCATGTTTAGCTCCCATCAGTTTTCTCCCGGCTCGGAATCGCTTACCGCCAGTTCTACCAGTTGGCAGGATGTGATGCGGTCGGTGTTCCCGGGTGCTAGCACCGTTGGCGAGGTGATACTTCGTTATCCCAAACTTTATCTTGACTTTTTGCTGGTGGCTGGCGCCTACGGCGTTTTTTCCGTGTTGCAGACCATGGGATTGATGCTGATTCCCTTTTTTCGGGCGTTGCGTCTCGGGGTCTTCCCTGCAGCCACCCAGCTCAGCCTGAGATTTCTGGGTACGGCGGCTTTATTGTCCCTTGTGCCGCCGCTTCTGCTCAGATTCATCAGTCCTCGGTATCTCGCCGTGGTCTTCATTCCGCTTGTGGTGCTGTCCGCAGCTGCCTCGGGAGCCTCCCATTCGCCAAGGTCTCTGAAGATCACGTTTCTGATCTGTTCGCTGCTGACCCTTGTCCTGAATCTTGCCTTGTTCAGTGAGCGCCTCGTCAAGTCACCGGGGATGCCCTTCGGTTGAGGGATCGGCAGGGTCTGAGACATGGCCAATGAAAAAGCCCGGCCGAGGCAGGGCTTGAAGGAAAGGGTTGGAAGACACCATCCCAGGCATCGGGCCCCAGAGATGGCCGACCATTGGTGAACTCAGCCGACGCTCCAGACGCCACCAGCGATGTTGGCCAGGGGCGATTGGATGGCGGTGCTGCAGAGGAACCAGGCGAAGGCGGCGCCACCGCAGCCACCCAGCCAGAAGCCGCTGGCGAATTCCGCCCAGCCGGCTTTGGTGAACAGGTCGGCGGGAGGGTTGTCGATGGTGGCGTCGGCGGGCTGGACGTTGGGGCCGCTGCCGGCGGTGCCGTAGATCGACAGACAGATGGTCAGGATCGATACCAGACCGATGGCGGCGAGCAGGCCGGCGGTGCTGGCGAACTCGGTGGCGCGCAGGGGGCCGGTGTAGGCGAAGGGGCCGTAGAGGAAGTAGCCATGGGCCATGCCCACCTCAAGACCGCGACGGTTGGGGGAGAGGGAGGGCCGATACGCCGGCAGGGCGTTCAGAAAGGCCTTGGTGAAATAGCTGCTGTTAACGGGGGTGGCCAGATTGCCGACGGTTGGGTCGGCGACGGGGGTCACGGTCATGGGGGGCGGATCGGGGGGTCGTCGGAAGGGGAGGCGAATGACGCTGGGGCCTGGGCCGGTCGTCAGTCGGTCGCCTCGATCACGTTGAACAGCAGGGCCATGGCCACCGCTGCGCCGAGGATTCCCACCAGGGGAACCATCACGGACGGCATCCAGGCAACGGCAAATTCACCAGTCATGGCTTGGGCCAATAGGAACCGCAGGTACTGTAAGGACCCCTTCCTGCCTGGCTTCTCAGGGGAGCGCGGGTGACATAAAAGTTCAGCCGCTGCCGCGCAGGGTGGCCCGCACCCGGTAGATCGGCCGCCCCTGGCTTTCGTGGTACGTGCGCATCTGCAGTTCCGCTAGCAACCCGAAACTGAACAGCTGCACCCCGCTGAGGATCGCCAGGACCGCCATCTGCAGCAGGGGACGGTTGCCGATGTCGGTGCCCAGCAGCAGCTTCTCGCCCGCCAGCCAGAGGGCGATGGCCAGGCCCGCCATCAGGCTCAACAGGCCGGCGAAGCCGAACACATGCATTGGCCTGGTCAGGAACCGCTTCATGAACCACACGGTCAGCAGGTCCATCAGCACCCGGAAGGTGCGGTCGATGCCGTAGTTGCTGCGGCCATAGAGGCGGGCCTGGTGGGACACCCTCACCTCGCCGATGCGGGCCCCTTCGATGAAGGCCAGGGCCGGCAGGAAACGGTGCAGCTCCCCATAGAGGTTCATGTCGCTGACCACCTCCCGGCGGTAGGCCTTCAGGGAACAGCCGTAATCGTGCAGATGCACCCCGGTGACCCTGGCGATCAGGCGGTTGGCCACAAGGGACGGCAACAGACGGTTGATGGCCCCGTCCTGGCGCTGGTGCCGCCAGCCGCTCACCAGGTCGAGGTCGTCCTGCTCCAGGCGGGCCAGGAGCAGGGGGATGTCGGCGGGATCGTTCTGGAGATCCCCGTCGAGGGTGACGATCACCCCACCACCGCTGGCATCGAACCCGGCGGCCATGGCGGCTGTCTGGCCGTAGTTGCGCCGCAACAGCACGGCCACCAGTTCCGGGACCCGGATGGCCAGATCGCGGAGGACCGCCGGGGTGCCGTCCTTCGAGCCGTCGTCGACCAGAACGAGCTCAAACGATCGACCCAGGGGCCGCAGCGCCGCCAGCAACTTCTCAACGAGGAGGGGAAGGCTTGCTTCCTCGTTGTACAAGGGGACAACAACCGAAAGTTCGGGACTGTGGGCCAGGGATGACGCCACCAAGTCCGTCTCGGGTTTCAGAGGTGGAATTTAGCTCAAGCTGGAAGCGGGCTCCCGTCATGGCTGTGCATCACCCGCCCCGCGCCCCGCAGCTCGGCCCGGTAGTGGCACGCCACCGGATCCCGGTTGCGGGGATTCAGGTCGTCGATGCCGATGCCGTCACGGCCGTGCTGGCGTCCGGAGCTGTGCAGATAGCGGCCGCCGCCCAGATGAAGGGCCACGTGGGTGCAGCGCCGCGGGGTGCCGAAGAACAGCAGGTCCCCCGGCAGCAGCAGGCTGGTGACGCCGCTGGCCACCGCCACTGGCTGGCAGAAGCGCTCCTGCAGGTAGGCATCGCGGGGCAACCAGATGCCGGCCTGGGCGAAGGCGGTCTGCACCAGCCCCGAGCAGTCGAAATCGGGCCCCAGGGTCCCGCCCCAGAGGTAGCGGTTGGGGCGGTGACGGGCGGCCTCGGCGAAGGCGAGCACCGCCCCCAGGCGGGAGGCGATCCTGTCGCGATCGAGGCGGGGCAGGGGCGGCGGCGGGGCGGGGTGCCCGTGGCTCTCGAGGGCGAGCGCCTCCACCCAGCAGGGGTAGCCGTCCCCGTGCAGCCGCACCCGCAGGCGGGTCCCGGCGCTGTCGAGCACCCTCAGGTGCCGGCCCGCTTGGATCTCGGTGGCCAGGCCCGGGCCCTGCGGCCGGCTGTAGGCCGGCAGCGGCCGGGTCAGGGTCCAGGTACGGCCTGGCGTCGGCAGGGTGCCTAAGGTCGCCATCGCAAGGTGCCGCCGCTGATGGCGTTCTACAGCCCGGATCAGGCCATGGGCCAGACCCTGCGCCAGCTCATCGGCCAACTGGAGCAGGAGGGGCGCCCGGGGCTGGGGGAGCACCTCTCGATCACCTGGCTCCGCTACGGGGCTTCCCTGGTGGGCACCGCCGAGGGCCTGGGCCAGGAGGCCTTCTGGGGCCAGACCGTGACCGGTGCCAGCTGGGATGGCGACAGGCCCTGCTATCCCGCCAGCGTGGTGAAGCTGGTGTATCTGGTGGCCGCCGAAGCCTGGCTGCAACGCCAGCTGATCGAGGAGGGGCCGGAACTGCGCCGAGCCCTGGCCGACATGGTGCGCGACTCCGGTAACGACGCCACCAGCCTGGTGGTGGATCTGCTCACCGGCACCACCAGCGGCCCGTCCCTGCCCGCCGGGCGGGCGGCGGCCTGGCGCCGCCAGCGCCAGGTGGTCAACGACTGGCTGGGCCGCCTCGGCTGGAGCGAGGTGGCGGGGGTGAACGCCTGCCAGAAGACCTGGGCGGAGGGGCCCTACGGCCGCGAGAGGGAGTTCTATGGGGCCCAGCTGGAGAACCGCAACCGCCTGAGCACGGATTTCACGGCCCGTCTGCTGCACGGGGTGATGGCCGGCGCAGCGGTGTCCCCGCCGGCCTGCCGCCGCATGATGGCCCTGCTGGGACGCTCACTGGATCCCCAGGCGCGGGCCGCCGATCCCGAGAATCAGGTGGATGGCTTCCTCGGGGCCGCTCTGCCGCAGGGGGCCCGGCTGTGGAGCAAGGCCGGCTGGATGAGCCAGGCGCGCCACGACGCCGCCTATGTGGAGGTGGAGGGCAAGGCGCCGATGCTGCTGGTGGTGTTCAGCGAGGGACGGGCCCGGGCCGCCGATGCCACCCTGCTGCCGGCCATCGCCACCAGCCTGCTGGACGCCTGAGCCTGCCTACGATCGGGCCCCAGAGCTCCGGCCCCTCGACTGCCCTGCCGTTCGATGTGCTCCCGCTCGCCCTCGGGGCGGCGGTGAGCCCGTTGCTGCTGGTGGGACAGTTGCGCACCCTCACCACCCCAGGTTCCGGCGTGAAGCAGAGCTGGGCCTATGCCGCCGGCAACGCCCTGGTGGTGGTGGGCTGGGCGCTGGTGGGGCTGGGTTCGGGGGGATCCCTGCCCGACCGTCCCGCCGCCGGGCCTGATCCGGTGTCCGCCGGCCTCCATCTGCTCCTGGCTGCCCTGCTGCTCGCCATCGGCGTCCGTTCACTGCACCGCGACGGCGGCACGGGGTCCACCGCCCCGGGTCCCACAGGGGCCTCCCTGGCCCGCTCCTTCGCGCTGGGGGCGGCCCTGATGGCGGGCAACCTCACCTCCCTGGTGCTTTACCTGCCGGCGCTGCAGGACCTGGCCCGCTCCGGCCTGGCGACGGGCCCCCTGGCCGCCATGGTGCTGCTGGTGAGCCTGATCACCCTGGCGCCCTCGCTGCTGCCCCCGGTGGTGCTGCTGCTCACGGGGGCCTGGGGGCTGGCCCGGCTCGGGCAGCTCTGCCGCTGGACCCTGGCCCACCAGGGCCAGATCAATGCCGGCCTGTGCTTCGTGTTCGCCGCCTATCTCGGCCGGAGCGGCGTCGCCAGGCTCTGAGCGGACCTGGCGGGATGGCCCCTGGAAGGGCCGGAAACGGAGAGGGAGGGATTCGAACCCTCGACAGAAGTTGCCCTCTGTAACTCCTTAGCAGGGAGCCGCTTTCAACCACTCAGCCACCTCTCCAGTGGCTCAGCGAGCTTATCAGGGCTCGGACGCCGCCTCGGGCTCCAGAGGCACGGCCAGACGCGGCAGGCGGTGCTTGAAGCCGCAGAGGATCTCCCAGGGGATCGTGCCGCAACGCTCGCTCCAGTCGAGGGGGCTGATGCTGTCCTCCCCCTGTTCGCCCAGCAGGGTGACCATGCTGCCCACCTCGATCCGGGGAGCCTCGGTGGCATCGATCACCAGCTGGTCCATGGTGATGGTGCCCACCTGGGGCAGGCGCCGGCCGTCGAAGAGCACGTCCATGCGGTTGGAGAGCTGGCGGGGCACCCCGTCGGCGTAGCCGATCGAGACCACCGCCAGGCGGCTGGGCCGGCTGGTGCGGAAGCGGTGGCCGTAGCTGACGCCGACCCCCGCCCCCACCTGGCGCAGCAGGGTGACGCGGGCGTGGATCTGGAGGGCTGGCCGCAGGCACACCACGCCGGCCAGGTGGGGCGCGGGCGCCTGGCCGTAGAGGGCCAGGCCGACCCGGACCAGGTCGTAGTGCTGACGGTGCCCCCGCAGGGTGCCGGCGGAGTTGGCGAGGTGCCGGCAGCCGGCCGGAAGCCCCTGTTCGGCCAGGCTGGTGAGGACGGTTTCGAAGCGCCGTTGCTGGAGGTCGCTGAGGCCGTCGTCCTCCTCCGGTGCGGCATCGGCGCAGGCCAGGTGGGAATAGATCCCCGCCAGCTCGATGGCTTCCATGCCGCGCAGGGCCGCCACCAGCCTGGGGCCCTCCTGCCAGTCGGCGCCAAGGCGGGCCATGCCGGTGTCCAGCTTGAGCTGGACGGCCATGGTGCGACCGCTGCCGCTGGCCAGGTTCTGGCAGAGCAGGGCTTCCCGCATGCTGCTGAGCGTCGGCATCAGCTGCCAGCGCAGACAGCTGCGCAGCTCCTCGGGCTGGGTGAGGTTGCCCAGCACCAGCACCGGGGCGGAGATGCCGGCGCGGCGCAGCTGAACCCCTTCCGCCAGGGTGGCGACGCCGAAACAGGCCGCCCCCGCCTCCAGGGCGGCCCGGGCCACCGGCAGGGCGCCGTGGCCGTAGGCGTCCGCCTTGACCACGGCCATCAGCTGGGTGGCCGGTCCGATGTGGCGTTGCAGGGCGCGAACATTGGCCTGGATGGCCGCGGTGTTCACCTCCACCCAGGCCCGCTGCCGCGACGGCTGGGTCTCCTCCGTCGCGCTGGTGGGGGCGAGCGAGGCGCTGGTCATGGACGCCGGTGCAGGGGGTGGACCATGGAAATCATGGGAATCCCGTTAGCATGCCGCGTATCCAGCGGACTGGAATGGGCCACGTACTCGTTCTGAATGCGTCCTACGAACCGCTGAACATCACCACCTGGCGCCGGGCCATGGTGATGCTGCTCAAGGGGAAGGCCGAAGGGTTGGAGCACGACCCTGAAAAGACGGTTCGCCCCGACCATTTCCTGCCCACGGTGATCCGGCTGCGCCAGTTCGTGCGGGTGCCCTACAAGCCGCTTCCCCTCACGCGCCGCAACGTCTTCCACCGCGACGGCCACGCCTGCCAGTACTGCGGCTTCAGCGGCGAGCAGCTCTCGATCGACCACGTGGTGCCCCGCAGCCGGGGCGGCACCGACGTCTGGGAGAACGTCACCACCGCCTGCCTGCCCTGCAACGTGCGCAAGGGCAATCGCACCCCCAGGGAGGCGGGCATGCCCCTGGCCCGGGAGCCCCGCCGGCCCCTGGGCAGCCTGAGCTTCGAGGCCAACCGGCGCATCCGCTCCGGCCAGCACCAGGAGTGGGCCAAGTACGTCATCGGCGCCTGAACCGCCCTCCCGCTCAACCACCGAGTTCATCCAGTGTTCTCATCCACCGGTTCCGGTGGCCTCGAGGGCGAGCGCCTCAAGACCCTGGCGTTGCTCCTCGGCGATGCAGGCGCCGATCAGGTCCTCGATCTGGCCGGCCAGCACGGGCTCGAGGGAGAAGTTGCGTCCCAGCCGATGGTCGGTCACCCTGTTGTCCTTGGCGTTGTAGGTGCGGATCTTCTCGCTTCGGTCGCCACTGCCCACCTGGGCACGGCGCACGGAGCGCTCCTCGGCATTCGCTTCCGCCAGCTGGCGCTCGTAGAGCTTGGCCCGCAGGATCTCCATCGCCCGCTCCCGGTTCTGCATCTGGGAGCGCTCCTGGGTGCAGAACACCCGGATGCCGGTGGGTTTGTGCAGCAGGTCGACGGCCGTTTCCACCTTGTTGACGTTCTGGCCGCCGGCGCCGCCCGAACGGGCCGTGCTGATGTCCAGATCCCCCGGATCGATCTGCACCTCCACCGGATCGGCTTCCGGCATCACGGCCACGGTGGCGGTGGAGGTGTGCACCCGGCCCTGGGATTCGGTGGCCGGCACCCGCTGCACGCGGTGCACGCCCGCCTCGAACTTCAGCTGGCTGTAGACCCCATCGCCACGGATGGCGAGGATCAGTTCCTTGTAGCCGCCCAGGTCGGCTTCCGAAGCGCTGACGGGCTGAACCTGCCAGCCCTGGTTCTGGGCATAGCGCTCGTACATGCGGGCCAGGTCGCCCGCCCAGAGGCTCGCCTCATCACCACCGGCCCCAGCGCGGATCTCCAGCATGACGCTGCGCTCATCGCGGGGATCCGAGGGCAACAGGCTGAGGGTGAGCCGCCCGTTCAGGGCGGTGATCTGACCCTCGAGGCTGACCAGCTCCTCGGCCGCCAGGGCCACCAGTTCCTCGGCGGCGGGATCATCGCGGTGGGCCTTCAGCAGGGACCGGGCCTCCTCCCGTTCCTGCTCCAGTTTGCGCAGCCGCTGGTAATCGGTGACCAGGGGCTCCAGCCGCGCCCTCTCCCGGGCGATCCCCTGCAGGCGGGCCGGATCGGAGGCCACCGCAGGGTCGGCCAGCTGGCGTTCCAGGGTCTGGAAGGTGCGGCAGGCGGTGTCCAGCCGGGATTGCAGCAGCTCGGAATCCATGGGCGGCACCCGAAACGGAAAAAGCCGGGTGCTTGCTGGAAGCACCCGGCCGGAGAAAGACCGGGCCGAATCAGCTGTCCGATTCGGGCAGCCGGCGTCAGTCTGAGGATCTCAGGCTGAAGGATTCAGGCTTCGGTGGCCGCTGCGGTCTCGGCTTCGACGGCAGCCGGAGCCTCGGCAGGCTTGGCGGCCTTCTTGGCACCCGAGGCGGAATCGGTGCTGCCCATGCCGTACTTGCGCATGAAGCGGTCCACCCGGCCTTCGGTGTCGAGGATCTTCTGGGTGCCCGTGTAGAAGGGGTGGTTGCCGCTCCACACGTCGACCGTAAGTTCCGGATGGGTGGAGCCGGTGGTCATGACCACCTCCCCGTTGCAGATCACCTTGGCGTCCGGATACCAGGTGGGATGGATGTCGGCTTTCGGCATGACGGAAATCAGCGCTTGGAGAACTGGGGAGCCTTGCGGGCTTTCTTGAGGCCGTACTTGCGACGCTCCTTGGCCCGGGGATCGCGGCTCAGGTGGCCTTCGATCTTCAGGGGCTTGCGGTTGTCGGGGGACAGGTCGCAGAGGGCGCGGGCCGCACCCTGCTTGATGGCATCGGCCTGGCCGGTGAGGCCACCGCCGCGCACGTTGACCAGCAGGTCGTACTGGGCTTCCAGGCCGAGGGTCTGCAGGGGGGCCTTCACCGCCGCCAGGTAGACGGGGTTGTAGTTGAGGTAGTTGTCGCCTGGGCGGCCATTGATGGTGACGCTGCCGCTGCCGGGGACCACCCGCACACGGGCGACGGCGGTCTTGCGACGACCTGTGCCCCAGTAGACGACGCGGTTGGAGGTGCTGGTCATTGGGCGGCGGCGGCGGGATCGAGGGCGAGGGGCTGGGGCTGCTGGGCGGCGTGGGGATGCTCGGCGCCCTTGTAGACCTTGAGCTTGCGGAACAGCTGGCGGCCCAGGGCGTTGTGGGGAAGCATGCCCTTGATCGCCTTCTCGATGATGCGCTCCGGCAGACGCGCCTGGAGGTGCTCGAAGGTTTCGGTCTTCATGCCGCCGGGACGTCCGGAATGGCGCCGGTAGATCTTCTGGGTGGCCTTGTTGCCGCTGACGCGCACCTTGTCGGCGTTGATGACCACCACGAAATCACCGGTGTCGAGGTGAGGCGTGAAGGTGGGCTTGTTCTTGCCGCGAAGCACCTGGGCCACTTCGCTGGCGAGACGGCCGAGGGTCTGGTCCGCTGCGTCGACCAGGTACCACTGGCGCTCAAGCGAATCGATGGAGGGTGGGGTTGTCTTGTTCATCGCGCCGGCGGGCCGGTTTGGGGTGAGCCCATCGCAGCCGGATGGGTCGGGACAGGGAGATTCGACCCTACCGTGTCGCCGGATCCGGCGAATTCGGCGAGACGATTTCGGCATGGGGCCACCGGACGGGGCACCCTGCAGAGACGCTCAACCGATCGGAACGCCGATGAACGGATCGGCGGGAGGATCGCACGATTCCAACAGAAATCGCGGTTGACAATCATACCAGGCAGCCCCAGGGAAGACCTCCGTGGGGTAGCCCACCCGCAGCAGGCAAAGCCCCTGGGGCGGCGCGGCCTCCTTCACCGCCTGGCGGGTGCCGCTGCGCCAGCGGTGCAGAAACTCCTCGGCCTCAAGGCGGCCCTCCCCGACGGCCACCAGCTGGCCCATGAGCAGGCGCACCATGCCATACAGAAAGCCGCTGGCCTGCACCTCGGTGACCAGCAGATCTCCCTGCCGATCGATGTGGACGTCCTGAACGGTGGTGCGGGCATGGGCGCGGCGGCTGCCGGCCCGCTGGAAGGCGGAGAAGTCGTGCTCCCCCAGCAGAGCCTCCAGACAGCGGGCCATGCGGGCTTCATCGAGGCGCCACTGGTAGCGATGCCAGCTCCAGGGGGCCAGGAACAGGTTGGGGGTGCGGCCGTTGAAGATCGTGTAGCGGTAGCGCCGGTAGGTGGCGCTGAAGCAGGCGTGCCAGTCGGCCGGCACCTCGGCGGCGGCCCTCACCCGGATCGTGGGCGGCAGGCGGCCGTTGAGAGCCTTCGCCCAACGGGACACGGGAATGGGGCCGGAGGCATCGAAATGCACCACCTGGGCTGCGGCATGGACGCCGCTGTCGGTGCGACCGGCGGCCACCGTCTGGGCGGGCCGGTGCGGGTCGAGGGCGGCGATGGCCCCCTCCAGGGTTTCCTGAACGCTGCTGTGGCCGGACTGACGCTGCCAGCCGTGAAACGAGGAGCCCTCGTACTGCAGCGAAAGGGCGATCCTTTTCAGACCAGCTCGATGATCGCCATCTCGGCGTTGTCGCCACGGCGGGGCACCGTGCGGATGATGCGGGTGTAGCCACCCTGGCGATCGCCGTAGCGGTCCTGGGCCTTGTCGAACAGGGCGTGGACGAGCTGCTTGTCGTAGATGTAGCCGATGGCGCGGCGACGGGCGGCGAGGGTGCCGTCCTTGGCCAGGGTGATCATGCGCTCGGCTTCATCACGCAGGGCCTTGGCCCGGGCCTTGGTGGTGGTGACGCGGCCTTCACGGATGAGCTGGGTGGTCAGACCACGCAGCATGGCCTTGCGTTGGTCGGCGGGGCGTCCCAGCAGGGGGACTCGGCACTGGTGTCGCATGGTGGGGACGGGAAAGGTGGCGAAACGGGGGAAGGGGGAACCGCCTTTCAGCCGCTGGTGCGGCTCTGGGGCAGGGAGATGCCGATCCTCTCGAGGGCCTCGATCACCTCGTCGGCGGACTTGGATCCGAAGTTCTTGATCTCCAGCAGGTCTTCGTAGCTGAAGCCCATGAGGTCGGAAACGGAGTTGACCTGGGCGCGCTTCAGGCAGTTGTAGGCGCGGACGGAGAGGTTCAGCTCCTCCAGGGGGATCTGGGCCTCGGCCGAAGGTTCTGGTTCCAGGCCGGGCTCCTCGGTCATGGTGAGGGTGGCCAGGGGCTGGAACAGCTCCATCAGCTGGTTGGCCGCCTGGGCCATGGCGTCGTCGGGGGTGACGCTGCCGTTGGTCTCGATCTCGATGCGCAGGCGCTCGTGGGCCGAGCCGCCTTCGCCGACCGCGGTTTCATCGACGGTGTAGTTGACCCGGCGGACGGGCATGAAGACGGCATCGATCTGGAGCAGGTCGATGGCGGCGGTGTCCTCGTTGTGGCGATCCACCGGCCGGTAGCCGATGCCGCGCTCCACGTGGACCTCCATCTCCAGGCTGTGGCCCTCGGCCACGGTGGCGATCTCCCGATCGCCGTCGATGACCTGCACCTGGGGGGAGAACTGCAGATCCGAAGCGGTGACCCGGGCCGGGCCGTTGACCATCAGCCGGCCGATCTCGAGATCACGGCTGCGGCTGTTGACGGGAACCGACTTGCAGTTGAGCAGGATGTCGAGGACGTCCTCGCGCACACCGGGCACCGTGGCGTATTCGTGGTTGACCCCGGAGAGACGCACCGCCGTGATGGCGCTTCCTTCGAGACCACCGATCAGCACACGCCGCAGGGCGTTGCCGAGGGTGGTCGCCTGGCCCCGATCCAGGGGGCCGATCAGGAAGACGCCCGTCTGGGAACGGTCGTCGGCGACCTGGTGCTCGACCCGATCGATCTGGTAGTGCAACACGGTCTGAGGAGGTGAGAAAGGAAAGGTGGCCGCGGCAGCGGCCCGGGGGAGTCGGGTGGGAGGCCGGAGGAGTCCGGACGGCTCAGACCCGGCGGCGCTTGGCCCGGCGGCAACCGTTGTGGGGCAGGGGGGTGACGTCGCGGATCAGGGTGATCTCGAGACCGGCCACCTGCAGGGCCCGGATGGCGGTTTCACGTCCGGATCCAGGGCCGCGCACCAGCACTTCGATCTGACGCATGCCCTGCTCGAGGGCCCGGCGCGCGGCCGCTTCGGCGGCGGTCTGGGCGGCGAAGGGTGTGCCCTTGCGGGCTCCCTTGAAGCCGCTGGCGCCGGCCGACGACCAGCTCACCACTTCACCGGCGGTGTCGGTGATGGAGACGATCGTGTTGTTGAAGGTGCTCTGGATGTGCGCGACCCCGTTGGGGACATTGCGCTTGGCCTTCTTGGGGCCTGTCTTCTTGGCTGGTTTGGCCATGGCGGTGACCCTGCGGGAGCAGGGAGGTGATCAAAGGACTGGTGGGAAGTCCCGGTGACGCCCTCCGGGAGAGGAGGGCGGCGGGACCGGGGCCCGGTGGCTGCCGCGAGGGGCCACGGGCCGGGAGATGGTGCAGGCAGGGAAGGGGGGAACGGGCCCGGAGGCCCGGACCTCACTTCTTCTTGCCGGCCACGGTCTTGCGGGCGCCGCGGCGGGTGCGGGCATTGGTGCGGGTGCGCTGGCCGCGCACGGGCAGGCCCATGCGATGGCGGCGACCCCGCAGGCAGCCGATGTCCTGCAGTCGCTTGAGGGCCATGCCCTCTTCGCGGCGCAGGTCGCCCTCGAGCACGAAGGAATCGGCGGCGCCGCGCAGCTTCTGCACGTCGCCATCGCTGAGGTCCTTCACCCGGATGTCGGGGCTGACCCCCGATTTGGCGAGAATCTTGCGGGCCCTGGTGAGCCCGATCCCGTACACGTAAGTGAGTGAGATCTCAACCCTCTTGTCACGAGGGATATCGACACCGGCGATCCGAGCCACGTCAGGAAACGATCAGAGGGCAATGGGGGTGGCGGCCGAAGGCGGCCGCCGTGGAAGCGTGGGGGGTCAACCCTGACGCTGTTTGTGCTTCGGGTTGGTGCAGATCACCATGACCCGGCCGTGGCGACGGATCACCCGGCATTTGTCGCACATTTTCTTGACTGAGGCACGCACCTTCATGGGCGTTGTGCTCTCCGATTTTGCAAACAGCTACCTTATCACATCAGTCAACAAGGCTGGCTACGATCCTCTCCCCGATCTCCGCCACCGTGCCGGAGGCCTCCACGCTGCGGAGCAGGCCCAGCTGGCGGTAGTGGTCGATCAGGGGGGCGGTCTGCTCCTGGTACACCACCAGGCGGTTGCGGATCACCGCTTCGTTGTCGTCGGCCCGGCCGCGGGAGAGCAGACGCTGGATCAGCACCCCGTCCTCCAGCTCCAGCAGCAGCACCCGTTCGATGCGCTGGTCGAGCTCAGCCAGCAGGCCGTCGAGGGCCTCGGCCTGGGCCAGGTTGCGGGGGAAACCATCCAGCAGCCAGCCCCCCTGGTGGCCCTCCAGACGGTGGCGCACGATCGCCAGCACCAGGGCATCGCTGACCAGCTCGCCGCGGGCCATCACCGCCTCCGCCTCCTGGCCCAGGGCGCTGCCGGCCTTGACCTCCGCCCGCAACAGTTCACCGGTGGAGAGATGCAGCAGCTGGTGGCGTTCGGCCAGGAGCTCGGCCTGGGTGCCCTTGCCGGCGCCGGGGGGACCGAGGAAGAGGAGTCGCTGTTTCATGGGAGGGGAGACGGGGGAAAGGGGCCTACTGCCTGACCAGTCCTTCGTAACGCTGGGAGATCACGTAGGTCTGCACCTGCTTGGCGGTGTCGATGGCCACGCCCACCAGGATCAGCAGGGAGGTGGCCCCCAGGCCCTGGAAGGTGCGCACCTGGGTGGCGCCTTCCACGGCTGAGGGGATGATCGCGATGGCGCCCAGGAACAGGCCGCCCAGCAGGGTGAGCCGGTTGGACACGCCGGAGAGGTAGTCGGCGGTGGCGGAGCCGGGGCGCACGCCGGGGATGGCCACGCCGGAGCGCTTCAGGTTGGTGGCGATGTCCACCGGGTTGACGGTGAGGGAGGCGTAGAAGAAGGCGAAGCCGCAGATCAGGGCGAAGTACACCACGGCATAGACCCAGGGGGTGCTGCTGGTGGGGTTGAGGTAGCCCGCCACCCGGATCAGCCAGGGGCTCTTGGTGAGGTTGGCGATCGTCAGCGGCAGGAACACCACCGCCGAGGCGAAGATGATCGGCATCACGCCGCCGGCGTTGAGCTTCAGGGGCAGGTAGCTCTGGCGGGACGCCAGGGTGCTGGCGCCGCCCACCTGGCGCTTGGCGCTCACGATCGGAATGCGGCGGCTGCCCTCCTGCAGGAAGATGATCCCCACGATCGTCACCAGGAAGACGAGCACCAGCACGACGATGCCGCCCACCGTGGCCCGGTCGCCGCTCTGGGCCAGCTGGATGGTGGAGCCGAGGGCCTTGGGCAGGGTGGCCACGATGTTGATGAAGATCACCAGGGAGGCCCCCTGGCCGATGCCCCGCTCGGTGATCACCTCGCTGACCCACATCACCACCATCGAACCTGTGACCAGGGCCAGGCTCGTCTGGACGACGAACAGCCAGTCCGGCAGGCCCGGCAGGGCGTACTGGCGCAGGATCAGGGCGAAGACGACGCTCTGCAGGATGCCCCAGCCCAGGGCCACGTAGCGGGTGATCTGGGCCAGCTTGCGCCGGCCGGCCTCGCCTTCGTTCTTCTGCAGCTCCTCGAGCTGGGGCAGGGCCGCCGTCATCAACTGGATGATGATCGAGGCATTGATGAAGGGCAGGATGCCCAGGGCGAACACGCCCAGGGTCGACAGGCCGCCGCCGGTGAAGATGTCCAGGAAGCCGATCAGCTGGCCGCCTTGGCGGATGAAGTCCTGGAAGGCGACCCGGTCGATGCCGGGCACCGGGATGTAGATGCCGAGTCGCACCAGCAGCAGCAGGCCCAGGGTGGTGAGCACCCGATCCCGCAGGCCCTTCGACTGGACCAGCTGGACGAGGATTTCAGCGGCGCTCGGATTGCGCCCCCTGCTGAGGAGCATGGTGATGACGGGAGTGGGGGGAACGGGTCGATACGACCGGAGCCGCCTGCCGCAGCACAAGGCTACGGGCAGACGGCTCCGGGCTGGAGGCAGGGCAACGCCCCGGGCTCAGCCGATGATCTCGCAGCTGCCGCCGGCGGCCTCGATCTTGGCGCGGGCGGACGCGGTGAAGGCGGCGGCCTGGACCGTCAGTTTCACCGTGAGTTCGCCGTTGCCGAGCACCTTGAGTGGGTAGCGGGGGCTGGTGACCAGGCCCGCCTGCTCGAGGGAGTCGAGGCTGACGGTGCTGCCGGCCTTCAGCTCACCCAGCCGTGACACGTTGATCACGGTGTAGTGGGTGGGGTTGATGACCGGGAAGTGCTTGAGCTTCGGGATCCGGCGGTAGAGGGGCATCTGGCCACCCTCGAAGCCGGGGCGGGTGGGGCTGCCGGAGCGGGACTTCTGGCCGCGCATGCCGAAGCCGCAGCTGGCGCCCTGGCCGGCGGCAATGCCGCGACCCTTGCGCAGCTTGCGCTTGCGGGACCCCTTCTGGGGCTGGAGGTTGTTGAGAGAGAAGGACGTCATGGCGGGCCTCAGGAGTAAATCTGCTCGAGGGAGATGCCCCGCTCCTTGGCGGTCTCCTTATGGGTGCGCAGGCCTTCGAGGGCCTGCATGGCGGCGCGGGCGTTGTTGAGCGGGGTCTTGGAGCCCAGCCGCTTCGCCAGCACGTTCTTGATGCCGGCCAGTTCGAGCACGGTGCGGATCGA
>CALRQM020000062.1:0-16421 GCA_943370335.1 Bordetella parapertussis
AGATCCGGCGGAGTGGTGTCGGCACCGGCCAGATCCAGCCGGCCCATCAGCGCCTGCGGACAGCGCTGGCGGTGGAGCTGCTCCAGCTTCTGCAGCAGGGTGGTCTTGCCGATGCCTCCATCGCCGTAGAACACCAACACCCGGTGCTCATCAGGCTTCTTGTGCTCCAGGTTCCGCTGAAAGGCGGCGATCAGCTCCTCCCGGTCGGTGAACACCTCCAGGGCCGAGGCCCGCTGCTCACGCTCGGAGGGCCGCTGGATCGGCATGGCGAAGGGGGCTATGGAGCGGTGAGGCAGGAGTTAACTTTAGAGAGGGTAGGGGCAGTGTCGACAAGTTCGAACAAGAAACATCATTCCCTGCACCGAAGTCAGGATAGATGGAGCAGAAGAATAGACAATCTGCTTCGCTTTCTGAGTCGTCTAACATCCAAATGCAGAAGACGGGAGCAGAGGATGCAATCTAAGCCGAGAAGCCGGCCCGCTTCTGATCTTGAGCGTTAGGCACACACAAAATCAGGACAGGAGAACGGATGACCAAGCAGCATTTACATGCGAAACTCGATGCGATCTTCAACGCACACGTCCAGGCGGAATGGGCTGGTGACCTCAACGAAACGCTTGCGACCATGGCGCCGAACCCGCATCTCGTTAATGTACCTACCATGGTGGGTGGTCAAGGCCCGCACGGTGTCCGTACGTTCTACTCCAAGCGGCTAATAGGTCAGTTTTTCCCGCCTGATGTCAAATTTGAAACGATTTCGCGTACTTATGGCGAGGAACGACTGGTCGATGAACTCATCATCTCATTTACTCACACCATCAAGATGGACCATATCCTGCCCGGAGTCGAACCGATTGGAAGGCGGGTTGAAGCGGTATTCGTCGTGATCGTTGGTATCGAAGACACTAAGGTCGCTTTCGAACACATCCTGTGGGACCAAGCGAGCGTGCTCGTACAACTGGGGCTGCTCGATCCGAAGGGTCTTCCAGTCGTTGGCGCGGGTGCCGCTGCCAAGTTGAGAAATCCGGCGTTGCCGGACCCGTTCTTCAATGAGAGCTAGATGAGGTTCCAAGTGCCTAACATCAAGAGGTAGCGGTCGGGACGATAGATATCGCCTTACCGCACAGATCCATTTCTCGCCGCTGACCTGGAGCGTTTACTTGAGCTGTTGACATCCGACTAGAGTAGATAGGCATCATTGACGAAGTTAAGTTGGCACTTGAAGGAACTTTCCGAGTCGGCAACCGAACTCTCACTTATCTTGAAACCGGTGACGATGGCGGTCCACTTGTCATCCATAACCACGGTGGACCATCCAGCCGCCTGGAGGCGAATCTCTTTGATTCGTCTGCAAGGGCCCATGGGCTGAGGTTTGTCTGTGTGGATCGGCCTGGCATCGGTCGGTCTGATCCTCAGCAGGGCCGTACGTTCGAGTCATGGGCCAACGACATCCTGTCACTGGCTGATTCCTTGGGTGCCCAGAATTTCGCGGTGACCGGCTGGTCGGAAGGCGGGCCGTGGGCTCTTACCGCCGCCGCCTACCTGGACCCTGCTCGTCTTGCCAATGTCACCTGCATCGCTGGTGCCAGTTACGGAACGTTTGGAGCCAACTGGGCCGTGCAGTACCAATCCAGCGTCGATGCGCTTGGGGGCCGCCTGGCGTTGCACTTCCACCCGGGCCTCAGGCTCATGTATGAACTGCTTGGCTTGAGTGCAACGCGCTTTGAGGCCAGCTATCTGCAGGCACTCCAGAAGTCGACTGGTTTTTCTGATCAAGAGGTCCTTTCAGATGAGAAGGTTTGCCAATCCTTTCTGGAGGCATCGCGCGAATGCTTTCGACATGGCGCAGCGGGGCTTGTCGCTGACGCCAAGATGCTCTACGAAGCTTGGCCCTTCGATATGACCACAGTGACGCGGCCGGTCCATTTCTGGCAGGGAAGTGACGACAAACTGGTGCCTGAACCCATCAACAGAACGGTGGCGGACAAGACCCCAGGCGCCATCTGGCATCCGATCAGAGGCGGTGGTCATTTCATTGCCCTCAGCCATGCGAACGAGATTCTGGCTCAGGTGGCCAGCGATCTTGATGGCCATGGGCATTGATTGGGCCTCCATGACTCCTCGAGTCCCCACGCTCCCTTCGGCACCGCGCTCCATTCAGAAGGGCACGCCTCTGAAGCACCTGCTGGGCCAGGAGGCCATGGAGTGCCTCGCGCACAACATCCAGTACGTAGATCCAGACTTTCCGGCCAGCCGATTCTACGAATCTGCATTGACTGGCATTGAGCCCCTATCCCTCATGCAGCGAGGCCTGCATATCGCCAAGGCGCTTCATCCATTCCTGCCTGGGAACTACGAGGAGGCCGTTCAGATTCTCATGGCGTCGTTGACGCCGGAGAAACCAGATGCAGAAGACTTGGGGGTGGCTGGCTGTTTCTATCTTCCCCACAGCTTCTTCGTTTCTGAGTTCGGGCAGAATGAACAGCACAACGGTGGCAACGACCCTTTCGAAATGTCGATGCTGGCCTTGCATGCCTTGACAACCCGCTTCACCTCGGAGTTCGCCATCCGCCCCTTTCTGATCCAGCAGCAACAGCGCACCCTGGAGAAGATTGATCAGTGGATCACCGACCCTAACCCGCATGTCAGGCGGCTCTGCAGCGAGGGGACGCGGCCGAGGCTCCCCTGGGGGAAACGCATACCTTCGTTTGTTGCCGATCCGAGGCCAACACTGCCCATCCTTGAATCTCTGAAAGATGATCCATCCCTTTACGTTCGCCGCAGCGTCGCCAACCACCTAGGGGATATCGCCAAAGACCATCCGGATCTCGTCTATGCCATCTGTGAGTGTTGGATGCGGTCGGGTGCCTCCACAGATCTGCTGTGGCTGATCCGCCATGCGGTTCGCTATCCAGCCAAACATGGAGATGCACGTGCGCTGAAGATACGTGCAGCAGCTTGCTAGCATCCACTGAGTCCTCGGCGTCGAATGAAGAACGACTGTTTTGATTGGCGTTCAAGCCAAGCCCTTCATGGGCGGCCGGCGTCAACTCAGATCTTCCGATTCGCGCTTCTTGCTATTGCTGTCGTCGCCACAGGCGGTTCTGCTCCTGGCCATGCCACACCAGTTCCTGCCAAGTTTGGCCCGGCCTGGCAATCCCTCGACTGCAAAACCTTCGACGTGCCTGCGGCCATAGCCGCCCAGTCGGATTGCGGCTACGTCACCGTCCCCGAACTCCATGCGAAGCCCCAGGGACGCACCATTCAGCTCGGCGTGATCCGCACCCGAAGCACGGGACAAACCCCTGCGTCTGATCCCCTGTTCGTCGAGCAGGGTGGCCCTGGGGATTCCACCATCGGTGACATTGCCAATGGAGCTCTCCCGAAGTTCCCCGAACTCCAGGCGTTGCTGCAGAGCCGTGATCTGATCTTCGTGGAGGAGCGGGGGACCAGGTACGCCAAGCCCTTCCTCTTTTGCCCTGAACTCAATGCCCACAACATTGCTGTGGCACAAGGAAAACAAAGCTATACCGATCCAGGCTGGATCAGGACATGTACCGCTCGCCTTAAGGCCCAGGGGATCAATCCCAGCGCCTTCAACACCCGCGAGAATGCCGCCGACATCTATGCCGTTGCTGAGACGCTGGGTTATCCGGTCTTCAACTACTACGGCGTGTCTTATGGCACGTTGCTGGGGCAATACGTCATCGCCCAGGCCGACACGCACAGGCCGAAACTCCGCAGCGTGATCCTCGATGGCGTCGTACGGCCGGATGTTGATTTCAATCTGGCCTCGAGCCATACGATCAGCTACGCCCTGAGGAACGTGTTCCGCGCCTGCGCGCAGGATCAACAGTGCCATGCGGCCTATCCGAACCTGGAGCAGACGTTTCTGGCGATCGTTGATCGACTCAACCAGAAGCCCGTGCCCCTGACCCTCACCATTCCCTCGAGCAAGGAGGCATTCACCACCCAGCTCGACGGCAAGGCCTTCATCACAGGCGTCGAGCCCTATCTCGCCCGGCCCTATTCCGGTGAATCCGCCCGCGGCAGTTCTCTGCCCAGGTTCATCCACGCCGCCAGCCAGGGCAACTTTGGCTGGATCGCCGAATCCCTGTCGGATCTCGAACCGAGGGGGGCCAGGGAGATGTATCACACGGTCGTCTGTGCCCGGGGTCGATCGGTGCTGTTCCAGCCCGCCCAGGTGCTGCCGCCGCCCTATCCGCAGCTGCTTCCCATGGGCCTGCGCGAAGCCGAAGCGGTGAATAACGCCTGCGAAGTTCTGCAGGTTGAGCAGAAACCTCCTTTCGTCTACAGAAATGCGCAGATTCCCACCCTGGTGCTGAACGGCAGCTACGACCCGATCACGCCAGCCCCCTACGGAGAAGCCGTGGCCAGGAACCAGACCACCGCCTACGTGGTCACCTTCCCCGGTGTCGGCCATGGGGCCCTGTTTGCGCCGCAGGGGATGCCCGCAGCAGCCTGCGTGACAACCATCGCTGCAGATTTTCTGGCCAACCCCAGGCAGGCGCCCGACAGCCGTTGCCTTGCCCAGGTCAAGCCTGCCTTTGTCGTTGAGTGATCGCTTCCTATTGCCAGCCCTGCCCTCCAATCGATGACGTTCCTTTCCTTTCTCGTCCCTCTGGTGGTGCACTATGCGTTGACCTTGCTCCCGTTCGGCGTGGGGCTTCTGGCTTTTGCACGGACACGCCCCGGCCGCAGGCGCCAGCGTTGGATCGTGGTGGCTGGCCTGTTGGCTGTTTTGGGTGGCGTCCTGGTGCTGCTCCAGGGCAAGGCGGCTCTGCTGGGTGCGCCAAACGACGGCACCTGGTTCGTCGTGGTGACGGGACTGCTGCCGATCGTCCTGGGGGGCGTCAGCCTGCTGCGCTGGTCGCGGCTCTGAGCTGCCTCCCCAGGCAGGCTGGTGATATCAGGGCCCGGTGATGCCGCAGACGCTCCTTCCCACCCTCTCCCGTGGTGAACGGCTGTCGATCGCCGGCACCTACACCCTGACCCTGCTGGAGAACCTCTGCACGCTCTCCTATCCGGCCATCACCGGCTGGGCGGTCGACGGGTTGCTGAAGGGCAGCTACCGGGGCCTTTCGGCGCTGATCGCCGTGTGGTTGGTGCACCTGGTCACGGCCTTCGTGCGGCAGCGGTTCGACACCCGGGTCTTCATGGGCCTCTATGCCCGCCTCGCCGTGCTCACTGTGGCCGAGCAGAAGCGCCTCGGCCATGGCACCAGCATCGTGTCGGCGCGGGTCGAGATGATGCGCGACATGGTCGGCTTCTTCGAGGCCGACGTGCCGGCGATGTTTTCCCAGGTGGTGACCGTGGTCGGCTCGCTGGTGATGCTGTTCACCTACGACCTCCAGGCCGGACTGATCGCCATGGCGGTGCTGCTGCCGATGGGGCTCGTCAACGCCTGGTACTGGCGGCGCGCCCTGCGCCTGCACCGTGGCCTCAACGACCAGATCGAGCGCGAGATCGAGGACATCGAGGCGGCGCGCCCGCTGCGCCTGCGGCGCCACTTCGGCCGGGTGCGTCGCTGGCATGTGCAGCTCTCCGACAGCGAATCCTGGACCTGGACCGTGACGGAGCTCGCCACGATCGTGGCGCTGGTGGTGCTTCTGATCGACTTCACCCGATCGGCGAGCTTCAGCGCCGGCGCCATCTATGCGGTGCTCGCCTATGTGTTCGACTATCTGCAGGGTCTCGACAGCGCTCCGGCGCTGGTGAACAACGTCGCCCGGCTCAAGGATATCCGGGCACGGCTGGGCAACGCGGTGGCCGCCGATTAAGCGGACGCGGAACCCCGCCTAGCGTCAAGCTCCTGCCCCACCGGCTCTGGCGCGATGGACACCACCCTGCGACCATTGCTGGCGGCTCTGTTGCTGTCGGCGTCCAGCGCCGCAGGGGCCGGGGAGTTTCCCGTGCAGGGGGGCTACGGCTTTGATGCCCTCAAGCCGACGACCACCACCTGCCATCGCATCACGCCGCAGGAGGCGGCGAGATTTACCCGCTGTGAGTTTTCCGCGGCCGGCTACGCCTTCGGGCTTGCCTCCCAGTACCACAAGTGCGATGCCTTGCCCCGCGGTGAGGTCTTCATCTATCAGTCTCCGGCGAAGTGTCAGGCGGCTCTGGAGACGATGCAGTCCAACGGGCCCTGAGCGGGCGCCATGGATCCATGCCGCTGATTCAGGTGAAGGTGAAGCCGGGAGCTCGGACCAGCCAGCTGACGCTGCTGGCGGATGGGACCTATCGCGCTGATGTCAAAGCCCTTCCCACGGACGGGAAAGCCAATGACGAACTGATTCGCCTGGTGAGCCAGCTGTTCGGTTGTGCGCGATCCGACGTAACGATCAGGTCCGGGCGGACGTCTCGGGTGAAATGGGTGGGAGTTGACGCTTAGGTTCCGTACCTCCTCCGATCTGATCGGGCCGACGCGGCAGGCGATGTAGCCGCAGATGCTGATCGATTGCGGGGGTGATCGAGGGGGGGGATGGGGGCTGAACGGCCGGGGTGCTGCTACAGCCCAGACGGGCATACTCCGTCAATAGCCGCAAGATTCCTATGCAGTCGCAAGTCCAGAAGTGGGGAAACGGCCTTTACGTACGGATCCCGCGCGCTCTGGCTGGGCAGATTGGTCTGGGTGCCGGCAGTGAGGTGAGCCTGAGCGCCAGGGATGGTGAGTTGGTTGTGAAGCCAGTACGTCCCACACGCCTCAACCTGGATGATCTCCTGGCTGGAGTGACGGCCGAGAATCTCCATCCCTCTGTCGATACAGGAGAGGCTGTTGGACTGGAGATCTTTTCATGTCTCCTGCGACACGATCAGCTCAAGAGCCTTGACTGGCGTGCAAGCAAGGCCAGGCTGATTGAGCAGGCTTCTTCCACTCTCTGACACTGCCCTTCACCTGAGCTGCCTCCCCTGCGATTCAAAACACTCTCAACACTTTGGGCACAGAGCTTCGCAGCCTTCTCCCTGATCGCTGCGGTCGCTTACGCCCTGCCGCCGGGTCGTGCCGCATCACCCATCCTCATCCCCGGCGTCGGCCTGTATGTCGTCCTGAACGGATCTCTGCTTTTTGGCAGAGGTTTCGGAGGCATTGGGGATTGTCTTGTCATCGTCTTCGGTTCAGCGGCTGTACGGGCCAGCCTGTTCGCTGCGTTGCTGCTGATCGTGCGCAACCTCGTCGGGCGTGAATGATGCTTGCTACGCCGCCGTCAGCACCGCCAGGGCTTCGGCCTGGTGGTCGCCCTGCCAGAGCCATTGCCACGTCCAGCCGCAGGCTTCGGCGACGTCTCGGATGGCGTCCCGATCCGGGGGGAAGTCGAACTGGCTGAGGTGGTCGATCACCGGCTGCTGCTGCTCGGGCGCCAGGACGCCCCAGCCGCTGCGGATCCGGCCCACGTAGCGCGCCACGTAGGCCGGGCGGTCTTCCCCTGGCGGGCGGAACACGTCCGCCCAGAGGAACAGGCCGTTCGGTGCCAGGTGGCGGCGGCAGAGCCGCAGGAAGCGGGCCTTGTCGTCGTCGCTGAGATGGTGGATGGCGAAGGCGGAATGGAGCAGGTCGACCGGCTCGGGCCCCGGTTCGGCTTCGGCCCAGGCCACCAGATCCTGCTCCCGCCACTGGCAGGGGTAGGGCACGGGCCCCAGGGCGGCCGCCGCCCGGGGCAGCACCGGGGCGGAGAGGTCCACGCCCAGGTACGAGCCCAGCGGCAGGCGGCGCAGCAGGGGCGCCATCACGGCCAGGTCGCCGCAGCCGAGATCCAGCATCCGGGGCGGCGCTGAGCCGGCCGGACGTGCGGCCAGCCAGGCCTCCAGCGCCTGGCCCAGGGCCGCCGTCAGGGCCCGGTGCTGCATCAGGTCGTGGTCCACCAGTGCCCGGTAGGTGGACCACTGGCGATCGAAGAAGTCCATCCGGTGGTGCGGGCGTGAAAGCCTCCACCGTGAGGATGGCAGCCTTGGGCCCCTGGTGGCTGCCTCGATCGGGCTGCGCCCGCGAAGTTTCCCCAGTGACTGATGCCATTCCTTTTGACCCAGCGAGCATCAAGGTCTCTCTGCCGCAAGCGTTCTGGCTTGTCGGCCCATCAATCTGGCAGCTGGCCGCATTTGATGGATTCGTTTTCAGGCCCTGAGTTTCGCTGTTCCTGAGTTTCGCTGTTTGGGAACAGGAACCAGCATGGCATCGATGATCTGCCCACCACGGGTCTCCAGCCCCTGGGACCGTTGGTGCGTCTCAAACCGTTAAAAAAACCTCATCAATGACACCCGCCATGCGGAGCCGCTCGCGTAAAAAAGCAATGGAGTTGGAATCGGGAATGCTGTTCATCACTTCCAGTCTGACAAACTTCTCAAATGAGCGCCTATCGTTGAATTGGAATTCCAGCTCCTCATCGCTCAGGCTGAACAGCTGCTGCAGCACCAGCATCTTGAAGAGAATGAGCTGATCAATCCGCTTCCGGCCAGCATTACTCTTGCGTTCATGGCTCTAAGCCTGTTCCCAAAAGAGTCTTGAACGCCTCCCAGGAAATCGACTCGGATAGGGGAGCTGACGTCGGCTTTTGTAGTTGAAGATGTTGGGTAAGCTTCTCCTGAACCCAGAATCCATTGAACCCAGAATCCATGCTGTCCCATTCAGCTACGTTAATCTGCATCGATTCTGTCGCGCTATATGAGCGATGTCAAGTGTGCTGATGGATTTTTTCTGGGTATCCTTCTTGTAGCGGCTTAGCTATATTCGTTTGGCCGGCAATGGGCCTAAAATAAGGATGTTCATGCTTCAAAGATGTTTCATTATTGCCATGGATGGTGTCAGTCTAGTCATTGCTGATCTCATAGCAGAACGCGATGCAATTGTTAAGGCCCATGGGTTTGTCCCGCCGGGGAATTTTACTCCCCGATAGTTGCCATCGAAGAAGCCAGAAGGGATGAGCACCGTATCTTTTCTGACATGCCGCGCACGCTAGCGGGGATAGATATGAATGAATCCCACCAGTTGGAGAGTCTCGAGAAGATTGAGGAATTCTATTCTTCATTTGGCTTTCCGGTTGCAAAGTCAAACTCCCATCGACACTGCTACGAGAACCCCGCCTACGGCTATTCGGACGCAATTATACTGTATTGGATGATGCGTTACATAAAGCCACGCAGAATCATTGAAGCCGGATCAGGTTATTCCAGCTGCGCCATGCTTGACAGTAGTGAAAAGCATCTTGATCGATCAGTTCAGTTTATGTTGATAGAGCCCTACCCCGCTCTGCTGAGGTCCCTTATCCGATCAGATGATCTGAGTTCCATAAAAAATGTTGAATCAAGGCTTCAAAACGTCCCAATTAGTCAGTTTCAGTCACTAAAGTCCGGCGACTATCTTTTCGTCGACTCGACCCATATCAACAAGACTGGTAGTGAGGTAAACTGTACTCTTCTCGAGATTTTTCCGACTTTGGCTGACGACGTTTGCGTTCACTTTCATAATGCATTCTTTCCCTTCGAATACCCAAGGAAGTGGATCTTTGGCGGGTGCTCGTGGAGCGAGATAGATGCATTGCGCGCATTTCTTCAGTGCAACACGCGATTCACGATCGAAATAATGAATACTTTTCTGGAGCGCTTTGACCGGCAGCTTTTTGTCGAACGAATGCCACTTTGCATGAAGAATACAGGTGGAAGTATTTGGTTGCGGCAGCGGTGACGCCTAACCATTCGCTCAACCGGACAGTTTGCGGCAGCCCCCGTTTGGCCATCATTTCATTCTTGGCCAAGCAAGGCCCACTGCAAGCTGCCGGTTGGCTCAAACGTTCGGCAGCTGTGGGGCCCACGGGCATCGATCGACTAGCTTCCGTGGTATGCCTATCGACTATGCGCGTGGGCTCACAGCAACCGTCCGCACGGCGCGCGAAAATACTCACCTCGGTGTCGGGCTTGCCTTTGTTGCCGGTGCGACCAACGCCGGCGGCTTCCTCGCGGTGCAGCAGTACACATCTCACATGACCGGCATTGTGTCGTCCATGGCCGACGCCATCATCCTTGGCGACCGGGAGATCATCGCGACAGGGGTGGGCGCGCTGGGGGCGTTCATCGTCGGCGCCGCGACCACGGCCGTCCTGGTCAACGCGGCGCGCCGCCGCGGCTTGAGCAGCGCGTATGCCCTGCCGCTGCTGCTTGAGGCGACCCTGCTCCTCCTGTTCGGCCTCGTCGGGGCGCGCCTGAACCAGATGCACACCGTCTTCTTCTCCGCGACGGTGGTGTTGCTCTGTTTCATCATGGGGCTCCAGAACGCCGTGATCACGAAGATTTCGCACGCCGAGATCCGCACCACCCACGTCACGGGCCTCGTGACGGACATCGGCATCGAACTCGGCAAGCTGCTGTACGTGAATCGACGCACCGACCCCCCGGGCGACCGCGTGATTGCCGATCGGGGTCGGCTGCGCGTCCTGCTCCTGCTCCTGACCGGTTTCTTTACGGGGGGCGTCACGGGCGCGGCCGGCTTCCACAGGCTGGGCTTCGTCGCCACTGTGCCGCTGGCGTTAGTGCTGGTGGGGCTCGCGGCGATCCCAGTCGTCGATGACCTACGGCGCGTGGTCTGAGCGTGCGTTGCTGCAGCCAGCATTGATGAGAAGACGCTGCAGCAGAACGCCAGCGTTCGCACCTTCGGCGATAGAAACGCAGCTGACGATTCAACGCTGATGTCGATGGGGGGTCGGCTTGTGATCGTGTTCATCCGCCGACAGCCCTGCTGCCTGGCTCTCCTGCTCCTGGCCCTCGCCGCTTGCAGCCACCCCGAGCCCACCGGCTGGCGTCAGCACCCCATGGGCGATCCTGGCCTGCCCCGCCGCAGCGAGGCCGAGCTCACCCGCTGCGCCGGCTTGCTGAAGCTGGCGCCGGAGCAGCCCGCCCCTGCTGATCCCACCAACTACGGCGAACGCCAATCCCACGACGTCCTCGGCCGCCAGGTGCCCCACCAGCCGATGCTGATCGTGCTGCACGAGTCGGTGCTCTCGGCGCCGGCCACCGTGACGTTCTTCCAGACACCTCACCCCATGGACGACGACCAGGCCAGCTATCACCTGCTCATCGATCGGGCGGGCCGGCGGCTGCGGCTGGTGCCCGACGCCAAGAGGGCCTTCGGGGCGGGGATGTCGGCCTTCGGTGATGCCACCGTGCGGATCCGGCCCACTTCCGTGGGATCGATCAACAACGTGGCGCTCCACCTCAGCCTGGAAACCCCGGCCGATGGCCGTGGCGACGGGGACGCCCACGCCGGCTACAGCCAGCGCCAGTACGACGCCACCGCGGCCCAGGTGCTGCTCTGGCAGGCCCGCTTCGGCATTCCCATGGGCCGCCTCACCACCCATGCCGCCGTCGACCGCAGCCACTCCCGCTACGACCCCCGCAGCTTCCGCTGGGATCGCTTCAATGCGGCCTACGCCAAAGCCGCCGCCAGCTGCGGCTGGCGCGAGTACTCCAATGGCCTCGCCAGCTGGTGAGCTGGGCCCGTCAGCACCAGGCGGCCACAGCTAATGTCTGCCCCTCCGGTGCTTCGCAGCGAGGACAACCAGGTGACGGAACGGCGGATGCATCTGGTGCGCTGGGGGCTCACCACCGGCTGGCTGCTGATCATCCTCTCGCTGCTCTACGACCCGTTCACGCCCCGGTTCACCGAGCCCGACCACCCCTGGAGCCCCCTGCGGCTGCCCCAAGGGTGCGTGACGGTGCAGGGCACCTGCCTGACGGACACCCCCTACCCCCTGGGCACCACCCTGTTCTGGGGCCTGGTGGTGCCCTCGGGCATCTTCATCCTGCTGGTGTTCGGCCATGAGCTGTGGCGGCGGATCTGCCCGCTCTCCTTCCTCTCCCAGATCCCCCGCGCCCTGGGGCTGCAGCGCCAGATCGCCAGGGTGAACCCGAAAACCGGCGAGAAGCGCCTGCAGCTGGCCAAGGTGCCGGCCGATTCCTGGCTGGGCCAGCACTACTCCAGGCTGCAGTTCGGCTGGCTGTTCGTGGGCCTCTGCGGCCGCATCCTCTTCTTCAATGCCGACCGCCTGGTGCTGTTCGCCTGGCTCAGCTTCACCATCGTCTGTGCCATCGCCGTGGGCTGGCTCTACGGCGGCAAGAGCTGGTGCCAGTACTTCTGCCCGATGGCGCCGGTGCAGAGCATCTTCTCCACCCCCACCGGCCTGCTGGGCAGCAAGGCCCACATGGCCAGCACGCCGATCACCCAGTCGATGTGCCGCACCGTGCAGCCCGACGGCAGCGAACAGAGCGCCTGCGTGGCCTGTCAGCAGCCCTGCATCGACATCGACGCCGAGCGCACCTACTGGGCCAAGCTGCCCAGCCCCGCCTTCGCCTTCGAGCGCTACGGCTACGTGGGCCTGGTGTTCGGTTACTTCGTCTACTACTACCTCTATGCCGGCAACTGGGAGTATTACTTCTCCGGCGTCTGGTTGCGCCAGGAGGACCAGCTGGCCCAGCTGCTGCGGCCGGGCTTCTTCCTGTTCGGCCAGCCGATCGATGTGCCCAAGCTCGTGGCGGTACCGCTGTTCCTGGGGCTGTGCACCTGGCTGGGAACGGTCGCCGGCCGGGGGATCGAGTCGGCCCTGCGCACCCGGGTGCGGCGCCGCGGCGCCGAGCCCGACCGCGAGCGGATCCGCCACCGGGTGTTCGTGGTGGCCACCTTCCTGGTGTTCAACTTCTTCTTCCTGTTCGCCGGCCGGCCGCTGCTGCTCCTGGCCCCGGCCTGGGCGCAGTACCTGTTCGACGTCACCCTGGTGGCCGTCAGCACCCTGTGGCTCTACCGGGCCTGGAGCCGCTCCCCCGACCTCTACGGCCGCGAGAACCTGGCCGAGCGCTTCCGCAAGCAGCTCACCCGCCTCGATCTCGATGTGGGCCGCTACCTCGATGGCCGCTCCCTCGCCGACCTGGGCACCGAGGAGGTGTACGTGCTGGCCAAGGTGCTGCCGGGCTTCACCGGCCAGAAGCGGCATGAGGCCTACAAGGGCGTGGTGCGGGAGGCCCTGGAGGAGGGCTTCGTCAATGCCGCCAGCAGCCTGGAGGTGCTCAAGCAGATGCGCCTCTCCCTCGGCATCAGCGACAGCGAGCACCGCACGCTGCTCGAAGAGCTTGGCGTCGAGGATCCTGGCCTGCTCGATCCCGACAGCCGCCGCAGCCTGGAGGACCAGATCCGCCTCAGCGGCTACCGCAAGTCGCTGGAGCGGCTGATGCTGGTGCAGCGCCTCGGGGAGGGCCCCGGCGCCGGCCAGTCCGGGGCGGATGGCGAGTCCCTGCAGGCGCTGCGGCGGGAGTATGGCATCTCGTCGCGGGAAGAGGAGAAGGTGCTGGACGACCTCTCCCCCACGGCTGCGGCGATCCACAAAGTGGAGCTGCTGCTGGGGCGGCTGCCGGCTCTCACCGACGGCTACCGCGCCCTGCACCAGAGCGCCCTGCGCCACCAGTCCGCCGTGCTGGCCCTGCTCGACGACCGCCTGCAGCTGCGCAAGGAACTGACCCTGCGGGCCATCCTCGCTGGCCTGGCCACCCTCCAGGAGGATCCGGCGGTGCCGGGCCTGGTGCAGCGCCTCCAGGCCATCGCGCCGCTGGCGTTGCCGGAACTGCTGCGCCGGGAGGGCTGGGGGCGCCGCCTGCCGGCGGCCGTCGCCGAGGCGCTGTCCCACCCCGGTGGTGCGGCCCCCTCCTGTTCCCTGGAGGTGCCCGTCGACGAGACCCTCAGCTTCCTGGCCAGCCTGGCCGCCGACCCCAGCCCCACGCTTTCATCGGCCGCCCTGTTCCTGACGGCCTGCCTCGATGGCGGCCGGGCCCGGGCCCTGGCGGCCGAGCTGGCTGTGCCGGGGGCCCCCCCCCTGCTGCGCCAGACCGCCCGGACCTTGGAGGGCCTCGATGGCCCCCCCGCCTTGCGGGGCTTCCCGGAACTGGAGAAGCGGGTGTTCCTGGCCACCAGCGATTTCTTCCGCCGCAGCGACGCCGATACCCTCGATGCCCTGGCCTCCCAGGCCGATGTGCGTTCCTTCGCCAAGGGCGAACTGATCACCGAGACGGGCGACACCTGCCGCGAACTGCTGCTGCTGATCGAGGGCCGGGCCCGGGTCCAGCATCGGGATGGGGAACGGGAGTGGGTGGAGGATCTCCAGCCCGGCAGGGTGCTCGATGAGCTCCAGGTGCTCACCCACAGCGCCTCCGAGAGCACGATCGTGGCCGAGGCCGACGGCACCCGCCTGCTGGCGGTGCCGGTGGATTCCTTCGATGCGGTGCTGGAGCGGGACCCGGACTTCGCCCGCCGGGTGCTGGAGCTGGAGAGCGGCCAGCTGCAGCGGCTGATGCGGGCCGGTGGCGCCTGAAGGCGGGCGGGCGAACCTCGCTTAGGTTCCCCCCACCCCCATCCGATCCTCCCGGAGGTGCCCTTGGCGTTCACCGGCCCCGCGTCCGAGTTTCGCTTCGATTCCCCTGGCCCCGGCTTCTGGGAACTCGATCCGGTTCACTTCCCCCGGCCGGCCACCCGCTACTGGAGTGCCATCCACCCGCCGGCTTTCCAGCGCGGCACCGGCGAGTTCGCCCGCTTCTACGGGATGCTGATCGACTCGCTCGAGATGGCGTACGTCAACGGCTTCGCCTACAAGCGGGTGACGCCGCTCGATCCGGCCGAGGTCCCCGAGCGCTTCGCCCGGGCCGAGGTGGTGTTCGACGAGAAGTACTGGCGGGAGCAGCTGCGCGACTGGAACGAGACGTTCAAGCCGGCGGCGATCCAGGCCCACCGCGCCCTTCAGGCCATCGATCCGGAGGCGCTCGCCGATGACGCCCTGGTGGCCCACCTGGGCCGTTGCCGCGACCACCACGCCGAGATGCTGTACCAGCACATGCGGTTCACGGCGGCCGCGATCGTGCCCACCGGCGACTTCCTGGCCCACGTGGGCGACTGGACCGGCCTGCCGGCGGCCCAGCTGCTCGGCCTGATGCGCGGCAGCTCGCCGGTGTCGGCGGGGGCATCTAGCGAGCTCGGCGCCCTGATCGCCGCCATCCGCGGCGATTCCAGCGCCCGGGAGCTGCTGGAGGCCCCCGGGGAGGCCGGCGCGGTGCTCGCCCAGCTGCGCAGCCTGGAGGGGGGCACCGGCGAGGCGGTCGCCGCCTACCTCGATCTGGTGGGCTACCGGCTGCTGGATGGCTTCGACATCTCCAACCCCTTTGCCCTTGAGCTGCCCGACGCCCTGCTGCGCGCCATCCGGGCCGCGGTGGCCGAGCAGGCCGCTCCCTCCGACCTGCAGGACCGCATCGCCACCGTGCGGGCCGCGGTGCCGGAGGCCCACCGCAGCCAGTTCGACGAGCTGCTTGAGGAGGCCAGGCTCACCTACCCGATCCGCGATGAACGGGGGGTGTTCAGCGACATCTGGGCGTCGGGGCTGATGCGGCGGGCGGTCCTGGCCGCCGGCCGGCGCCTGGCGGACCGCGGCCGTCTCCACGATCCGCTCCATGGCCTTGATGCCGACCTCGACGAGCTGGCCGCCCTGCTGGGCGGCAGCGCCGACCCGGACGCCGATGCCCTGGCCGCCCGCGCCGCCTACCGCGCCGCCCACAGCGCCAAGGAGGCACCGGCCACCATCGGCACCCCGCCCCCTCCTCCTGACCTGGCCGGGCTGCCCGCCGCCGCCGCCCGCATGATGCGCGCCACCGGCCTCGCCCTCGAGGCCCTGTTCGGCAGTTCGGCGGCCCCCCACGAAGCCGACCGGCTGCGGGGTCTGGCGGCCAGCCAGGGGACCGTTGAGGGGCCCGCCCGTCTGGTGTCCCACGCCTCGGAGTTCGACCGGATCCAGCGCGGCGACATCCTGGTGACCGTCTCGACCACCGAAGCCTTCAACATCCTGCTGCCCCTGCTGGGCGGGATCGTCACCGACAGCGGCGGCCTGCTCTCCCACGCGGCGATCGTGGCCCGGGAGTACGGCATCCCCGGCGTGGTGGGCACCCGCGAGGCCACCCAGTGCATCGCCGACGGCCAGCGCCTGCGGGTGGACGGCACCGCCGGTGAGGTGACGGTGCTGGCATGAGCCGGGTCGTTCCCCTGGAGGCGGCCGAAGAGCTCGCCCGCTTCGGGGCCAAGGCCGTGGGCCTGGGTCAGGCCCTGCGCGACGGCCTGCCTGTGCCGAGCGGCTTCGCCCTCGCCGCCGATCTGGTGGAGGCGGTGGCCAGTGGCGACGATGACGCCATCGCCGAGGTGCTGGCGGCGGTGGGCGACCTGGCCGGCCCGCTGGCGGTGCGCTCCTCCGCCATCGACGAGGACGGCGCCGCCGCCAGCTTCGCCGGCCAGCACCTGACCTTGCTCAACGTGCCCTCCCTGGAGGCGCTGGCCGCGGCGCTGCGGGCGGTCTGGTGGTCGGCCAACTCCGATTCCGCCATCAGCTACCGCAAGC
>CALRQM020000063.1:0-16186 GCA_943370335.1 Bordetella parapertussis
GGCCCGCAGGCGGGCCGCCGCCTTGCCGGTGGGTGCTGCCAGGTGGAGGCGGCCGCCTGGCTCCACGGCCCGGTGGGCCGCGATCATGCCGGCCACCGTGCTGGTCTTGCCGGTGCCGGGACCCCCTTCCAGCAGCACCAGCCCGTGGCTCAGCACCGCGGCCACCGCCTGCCGCTGGCGCCCATCGAGGCCCGCCAGGGCGGGGAGGCCCTGGGCCCCGGCCATCTCGCTGGAGGCCGATGGTTCCAGGAGGCCGGCACGGGCGATCAGGGCCTCGATCACCTCCTGCCGCTGCCGCTGCCAGCGGCGCCACTGCAGCCGTCCTGCCTCCAGCGCCATGGGGCCGTCCGGATCCCGGCAGAGCGGACTGTTCGCCAGGGCGTCGCGGTGCTCCTCGGGCCAGGACGCCGCGCTCACTTCGTCCGGTGCCGGTCCGTTCAGATCCAACTCCAGGTCTCCCCGCCCCAGGGCGGCGGTGAGGGCGTGGATCAACTCGCCGATCAGGGGATCGGGGGGGGTGCCATAGAGACGCGGCAGGGCTTCTGCCAGGCTGGGCCCGAGGGCCGTCAGCCAGGGCTGGGGGGTGTGGCTGGGGTCCCTCATGGCGACCCCGCTCCGATGCCGGCCGCGGCGTGGCCGCCCAGGGCGCCGTCGAGGGCGAGCACCCTGGCCAGGGGGGGGCGTTCCACGAACAGGCCCGGCACCGCCCCTGGCAGGGCCTGCATCCCCGCGTCCCCGGGGGCACCGCGCAGGAAGACGTAGGCATAGCCCCCCAGATGGCGCTCCGGCGCGTAGCCCGGCAGGCGCCAGCCCAGGTAGCGGTGCAGGGCCACCAGATAGAGGTGGGCCTGGAGGGGGTAATGGCTGTGGGCCATCAGGGCGGCCATCGCCTCCTGGCCGTAGTGGCGGGGGCCGCAGGCCAGGGGTCGGCCCTCGCTGTCCCGCCGGCCCAGCCAGTTGCTCTTCCAGTCGGCTACCCACCAGCGCTCCTGTCCGTCGGCCCCCGTGGCGGTGAAGACCAGGTCGATGGAACCGGTGAGGAAGCCGCGGCTGGCCACCTGCAGGGCCGCCACGGTGGCGGCATAGGCGGCCCCGAAGGCGCCCCCGGGGTGGTCGGCGAAGGCCGCCGCCAGGCCCGCCGACCTGGCGAAGCCGAGGGTGAGATCGAAGTTCATTTCGTTCAGCCGTCGCTCCGGCCCCAGGTCGGCCACCCGCAGGGACCCCAGCTCGGCGCCGAAGGGGGTGAGGCGCACCAGCTCCAGTCCCTGCAGCAGCGGCTCCAGGGGCTCCGACTCCAGGCCGGCCCGGCGCAGCTCCCGCTCCACCAGCTCCCGGTTGGCCGCCGCATCGGTGGGAAGGCGGTAGTCCAGCTGCTCCAGCATCCGATGCAGGCAGTCGCCGGCGGCCGCACCGCGGGCGAAACCGGCCAGGGGGCCCTGCTCGGGCCACAGGTCGGCCCCAGCCTCCGGGGCCTCCTCGGCGGGGCTGGGATCACTGGTGTCCCGGCCTTCGTCGAGGGCCCCCACCGACAACGGGACGTTGTGGACAGCGCGGGTCCAGGCGGTGTAACTGCTGCGGCCCCAGGCCGTGTCGAGGCGGCGCAGGGGAACGGGGCCGCAACCCAGGGCGGCGATCGCCTCCGGGGGGTGGGGCAGGCGGCGACGGTTTGGCGGCTGCGTGGGGGGCTGGCGCAGATCCAGATCCAACGAACGCTGGGCGATCTCCTGCCGCAGCCGCGCCTGCCAGTCCCCGTCGCCCAGGGCCGCGACGGAGTCCTCATCATCGGGATCGGGCAGGGGCTCGCCGGGAAACAACCAGGGGAACAGGGGGTTGGCCTGCTGCCCCTTCGCCGGTGCCCAGGCCAGCACCAGCAGGTGCTGGGCGCGGGTGACGGCCACGTAGGCCAGCCGCTCCCGCTCGGCCCGTTCGGCCTGCCGCTGCTGGCGGAGGGCTTGCCATCCCTGGCCCCAGGAGGGGCGCAGGTGAAGGTCGAGGTGGGACTCGGCGCTGTCGGGCGGCTGCCAGCGGATCCCCATCCGGTGCCGGCCCGATGGAGCGGTGCCGGCCGCCTCCCAGAGATAGGGGCAGACCACCACGGGAAACTCCAGACCCTTGCTGCGGTGCACCGTGATCACCGTGACCGCCTCGTCCACCTTGTCGCTGTGGGCCTGGTGGGACTCCGGGATGGTTCCGGAGGCCCGGCTCTGGTCCAGCCGCAGCCGCCGCAGCCAGTCGGCGGCGGCCTCCAGGGCGAGGTGCTCCACGTGCAGCCGTTCCTGCAGCAGTTCGGCCACCTGCTGCAGATCCGCCAGCAACCGGCCGCCGGCACTCAGTCGGGCCAGACCTTCGCCGTCCACCAGCTGGGAGAGCACCCCGAGCGGTCCCTGATCGGGCAGATCCCTGGCCAGGGCCTGAAGCCGTCCGGCCAGCTCACTCCATTCGCCCGGCTCGGTGGCGGCCATCCGCTCGGCCGACCAGGCGAGCAGGGGGGAGGCGGCCAGCAGTCGCAGACGGTTGGGATCGGCCGGATCGGCGAGGGCATCCAGCAGCCGCTGCAGGGCGGTGGCCGCCGGGCTGGCGAACACATCGGCCTTGCTCACCAGCCGGCTGGCGATGCCCTGGCGCTCCAGGGCGCTGCGCTGCTGCTCCGCCTGGTGGTGGTTGTGGACCAGCAGGGCGATGTCACCGGCACGGAGGGGGCGGGGGGACTGGCCGTCGCCGGCCACCAGGGCGGGGCCCTCCTCCAGCAGCTCCGCGACGGCGCCGGCCACCAGGTCGGGCAGCCGGCTCTCCAGCGCGCTCTTGCTGGGCAGGGGGGCCTCAGCCGTCCGATCGGCCCCGAGCCAGAGCAGGCGCAGCGGGGCCATGCCGTCGGGGCCGCGGCGCCGGGATCGGGCCTGCACCGCCGGCACCGGCAGGAACGAGCGGGGCAGGCCCGCCGGGGCCATCAGCTTGTTGAGGCCATCGATCAGCGCCGGGCTGGAGCGCCGGTTCTCCTGCAGGGCGAGCACGCGAGCGGCGCTGCGGCGGGCCCGTCGGTAGGTCTCCAGGTCGCCGCCACGGAAGCGGTAGATAGCCTGCTTCGGATCGCCCACCATCACCAGCAGGTGGGCGTCATCGGCGAAGGCCAGCCGCAGGATCCGCCATTGGACGGGGTCGGTGTCCTGGAACTCGTCGATCAGGGCCGCCCGGTACCGCTCCCCCACCGCCCGCAGCAGGGGCGTGGGAGCCGTGGCCTCTGGGCCCGGGTCGAGTCCCTCGAGCAGCTGGGCGAAGCCGATGCTGCCGCTGCGCGCCCGACGCCGGGCCAACTCGGCCCGTCCCCAGTGGCAGCCGTGCAGCAGCACCGCTTCGGCCGGACCCTCCCGCAGGGCGGCCACCGCCTCCAGCAGGTCCGGGCAGGCCAGCCGGATGTCCCGCTCGGGGCCTTCCACCGAACGGGCCACCCGGCAGAACGTTTCGGGGTGGAAGTACCCCCCCAGCTCCTTCTCGGCACGGACGGCGGCGTAACTGCCGGTGGCGTCCTGGCCGGCGAGCCAGGCCCCAACCCTCCCGCAGTGATCGGTTCGGGGCTTGGCGGCATAGGGCGTGGTGCCGCCGGCGCCGGCGGCGCGCCAGGCGCCGGCGGTGGCCCGGAAGGCCTGATCCAGGTCCTGGCTCTGCGCTGCCCAGGTTTGCCTGAAGCGCTTCCAGGGCTGGTGCCACAGCGTCTCCAGCTGCTCCACCAGCGGCCGTTCCAGGCTCAGACCTTCCGGCAGGGGGTCGAGGACCAGGCCGGGGTCCCCGTCGAGCAGCTGCAACAGGCGCTCCAGGTCGTCCAGGTCGGCAGCCGTCGCCAGCCCCTCCACCAGGTGCAGGGGAAGGGCCAGCACCTGCTGTTGCCAGTAATCGTGGGCGACCTGGCGCACCAGTTCACCGGCATCGGTCTCCACCGTCAGGTCCGGCGGCCGGGCGGCCTCCATGGCCTGGCGCCGCAGCGTGCGCTGGCAGAAGCCATGGATGGTGGTGATGTCGGCGGCGTCGAGTTCTTCGAGGGCCAGCAGCAGCAGCCCCTGCACCGTGCCGCGGGCTTCGGCCTCGCCCGGCTGGCGCTCCAGCCATTGCTCCAGCACGGGATCGGGTGCCCGCCAGCCGGGGGGGGGCTGGAGGCCGGTGAGGGCCTCCTGGATCCGACGGCCGATGCGGTCGCGCAGTTCCGCCGCTGCGGCGTTGGTGTAGGTGACCACCAGCAGCTGCCGCAGTCCCAGCCGCCGCTCGGCCAGGAGCCGCAGCACCAGGTGGGCCAGGGCGAAGGTCTTGCCGGTGCCGGCGCTGGCCTCCAGCAGCAGCACGCCATCCTCGAGGGGGACGGCGTTGGGATCGAAGCTTTCGGGGGGTGGAGCCTCGGCGGTCGTCATGGTCCGTCCTCCGCCGCCAGCAGGGGGGAGTAGAGGGCGTCGGCCAGTTCCAGCAGTTGCGGCGTCAGCAGGGCCTCCGCCGGCAGGCGGGCGCCGAAGCAGGCCTCCATCTCGGCCCGCTCCCGCTCTCCGCTGTGGAAGCTGGACCCCTCCCAGGTGCCGGCGGCCTTGATCCGCCCCTGGCCCGGTCGCTTGCGCTCGGTCACTGCGTAGCTCCAGCCCGTTTCCGGGGGGACCGGCCAGCCGCAGCGGCGCCAGTCACGCTGCAAACCGGCCAGCCGTTCGAGCTCGTCGCGGGCCGCCTGGGGTGCCGGCGCCCTGAGCTCCAGGGCCGGGGCGAAGACGTCGTCATCGCGGGCGATCAACACGCCGCGGGCCGGAGCCTCGGCTGCCGTGGTGTCCCCGGCCGCGGCTGCCGCGAGCAGCAGCTGCAGCCAGAGTCCCACCCGGTGGCCGACGCGGGCCTGGGCGGTCTGCACCAGCACCACCGTCTCGCCGCGCCAGGGGACCGGGGCCTGCCAGGGTCCCCACTGGTGGCTGACCTGCCTGGGGGGGCCGAGGCGCTCAAGGGCCGCCGCCAGGCTCGACCAGCGCCGTTGCAGAAGGCACGCTTCCAGGCCACCCGCCGCCCGGGGGGGCAGCAGACCCTGCCCGCGGTGCCGGTCGAGCCAGTCCGCCGCCGTGCCCGGGTCTCCGTCGCCGGGGTCGCCGTCGCAGCGCAGCAACCTTTCCCGCAGCAGGGCGGAACGCTCCCGCTCCCCCAGGGACAGGGCCTCGAGGTCGTCGATGCGCCGGTCCCATTCACCGGGCCGCAGGCCCAGGGATCGGAGCCAGTGGGTCTGGGGGGCCGCCAGCCAGTCCCGCAGGTCGCTGAAGGCGTCGACGTCAGTGGCTGGGGGGGCCTCCAGGGGGCTCGGCCCCCCCAGCAGCGGTGCCGGCGGCGGCGGTGGATCACCGCTCAGGTGGCGCACCGCCTCCAGCAGGCGCCGGTCGCAGGAGGGGGCCTCCCGGCCGGCGGCTGGCAGGAAGTTGCGCCGGTCGAGGGGGTTGGCGGCGTGCTCCACCTGCAGACGCGCCATGGCCTCGGGGCCCACCTGGCCGGCCAGCCATTGCAGCCACTGGCCCACCGGGCCGGCGGGGGGCAGGGCGGCGCCGGTGCGGTCGTCGCGGCAGCTCCAGCTGAGCAGCAGGTGGTCCCGGGCCGAGAGCAGGGCCTCCATCAGGACATAGCGGTCCTGGTCGGCGGGATGGGGATCGCCGAGCTGGCGCTGGCCCTCCATCAGGTGGAAGGCGGGACGGTCACCCGGCCGGGGAAACAGGCCCGCCTCCAGCCCCATGAGCACGATCACCCGGTACGGGATGGCCCGCATCGGCTCGAGGGCGCTGATCGTCAGGGCGCCGCTGCGATGGCCGAAGCGGCCGCTTTCGGCCCCGAGCCGCTCCCGCAGCACGGCCGCCACCACCGGGGCTTCGAGGCCCAGTGGACAGCTGCCGGCGGCGGTCTGCCAGGCGTCGATCGCCCCCATCAGGTTGGGCCGTTCACCGGCGGCCTCGCCCCCATCGCCGAAGAGGTCGTCGATCAGCCGCCGCAGCCGTTCCACCCAGATGGTCACAGCGCCGCCACGACGCAGCTCCCCCAGCCAGTGGCGCAGCCGGCCGAGCAGATGCAGCCAGCGGCCGGTCAGCTCCAGGGGCGCGCCCCCGTCCCAGGGGGCCGTGTCCCCCGGTGCCAGGCCCGCGTCGGCGGGCAGCACCAGGCCGAGCAGCAGCCGGTCGATGGCCCAGGCCAGGCTGTGACAGGCGCCATCCTTCTCATGGGCGTCGAGGCCCCAACGGAAGCCCGCCTCCTGCAAGGCCTCCACCAGCCGGGCCGCCTCCCTGGCCTCAAGGCCGAAACGGTCCAGCAGGGGCGCGCAACCCAGCAGGGTCTCGAGGCCGGAGGCGGTGAGGCGCGTGCCGGCCAGCTCCAGCAGCAGCAGCAACGTGCTGCCGAGGCCGGCCCCCTCCTCCTGGCTGCGGTCGGTCAGTCGCCAGGGGAAGTCGACCTCCGTGGCGTGGCGATCGCCGAACACCGAGGCCACCAGGGGAGCGAAGCCGTTGATGTCCGGCGTCATCACCAGGATGTCGCGGGGTTCGAGGCTGGGGTCGGCCGCCAGCAGCTGCAGCAGGCGGTCGCGCACGATCTGCACCTGCCGCAGCCGACCAGGGCAGGCATGGAACTCCAGGGAGCGATCCTGCGGATCTACCTGCAGGGCCGGTATCCGACTGGCGTCCGCCAGCTGGTCCTGCAGCTGGGCCAGCAGGGGGGCCGGCCCCGCGCCGCTGGTCGCAGCAAAGAAGAGGTCCCTCTCCTGCTCCTCCCCCAGCTGGGCCTCGCCGGTGCCCTCCAGCAGCTGCTGAAATTCCCCCCCCAGACGGCCGAAGCGGGCCTCCAGGCCCGGGGCCTCCAGCAGCCAGTTGGCCTCGAGCGGCTGGCGCAGGGCCAGGGCATCACTGAGCTGGCGGCGACGTTCGCCGCAGCGTTGCCAGAGATCGCGGCAGGGGGTGAGCAGGTAAAGGTCCACCGACCGATGCAGGCCCAGGGCCTGGAGCAGTTGCACCTGGACCGGCGCCATGCTGCTGAGGCCGAAGATCCGCAGGGGGGTGCCGCGGGCCTCCTCGGAGAGCTCGCCGCGGCGCAGCCTGCCGACCAGCTCCTGGACCCGGCGGCCGAACGGGTCCTGGCCCAGCTCCTGGAGCAGGGAGCGGTACAGCAGGGGCTGCCAGCGCTGGTTCGCCGGCAGGGGGCGCCCGCCCGCATCGATCGCCTGCCCCGTCCCCCAGGCGCCCAGCAGCTCCGGCCGGTAGAGGGCGTAGTCATCGAAGGCATCGGCGATGGCGCGCCCCAGCTGCCAGTGGCCCAGTTCCAGCTGATCCCCGCCGCCCCTTTCGGCCAGCCAGTGGCGCAGCGGCCCCCCCTCCGGTGCGGCGGCCACCGCCGGCAGCAGGCCAAGCAAGGGCCAGACCAGCTGGTCGGCGCGCCAGGGATCGGCTGCGCCCCCACCGGCCACGGGCTCCCCGGGCGCCAGCAACTGGTCCACCAGCTGGCGCAGATGGCTGCCCGGGAAAGGAAAGCGCAGGTTGGCGGCGATGCCGCCCAGGTGCTCGGCCAGTTGCTCACCGAGCCAGCGGCTGGTGGGCCAGGTGTTGACCACCACCTGCACCTGCTCGAAGGGATCGGGGGGCTGCAGGCGCAACTGGGTGGCCAGCACCCGGGCCAGCAGTTCCGCCCGGTTGCTGCGAAAGACCGTCAGCAAGGGGCCGGGCTCAGAGGGCGCAGCTCAAGGCTGGGCCGGAGGAAAGGGTGGTCAAGGAGCGGCCGCCGGCCGCAGGCAGGCCGCTGACGCATCGGGTCTGGCGCGTTTCGGGGCAGTAGGCGGTGAGGTCACCTCCGTAGCAGGCACCGGTGTCGAGCAGCACGATCGACCGCAGCCGCCGCAGGCCGGGTCCGGGGGTGTGGCCAACGATCACCTCACCGAAGCGGTTGTCGTAGGCCTGCCAGAAGGCCAGACGGATGTTGAGATCGGGCTGCCAGGTGCGCGGGTCGAAGCCGGCATGGGTGGCCACCCAGCCCCGACCCCAGTAGGCCAGGGGCAGCTGGTCGAGCCGGTCGCGCCAGAGGCGGCAGCGGGCCGCCCCCAGCTGGCGGTAGGTGTCGTTGCCGTTCAGTTCCGGATGGCTGGTGGGGGCCAGGCCCTGGTCGAGCCGGGTGACCAGATCCCGTTCATGGTTGCCCTTGAGCCACACGGCCCGGCCGCAGCTCACCAGGTCCCAGACCAGTTCCATGGCGGCCTCGATGCGCGAACCGCGGTTGATCACATCGCCGCAGAACACCAGACGGTCGCCAGCGGGAAGCTGGGCCACAAGCCATTGCAGAGCGTCCGCGCAGCCATGCACATCCCCGATCACCCAGTGGTGCGGAGGACGTTGGTCCGGGAGCGTCATCAAGAAGGAAGCTTCCTCCCAAGTGTTGCCCTTGAGGTGGGCTTCTGTCACCCCCAGACGACCGGCAGGTCTCCAGCGCTGATACGGTGCGCCCGCGGTGCACCCCAGGAGGCAACGGGTGATGGACCTGAAGGATCTGCCGGTCACGCAGCGCGTCAACGCCCTGGTGAAGGCCCTGGACGGGGCCAAACGCACCAATGAGGCCCTGGCCCGCTGCAGTGACGGCGACGCCATGCTGGATGTGCTGCTGGATGCCTCCTCCCGGCTGGGTCTGGGCCTGACCCGCTGGGAGCTGGAGAACACGCCGCCGATCCGGGACTGGATCTGGTGGAAGAACAAGGAAGCGCCCCTGACCATCGGCGACAGCAAACCCCGCTACCAGCAGGACGGCGGCCAGGGCAGGCCCCGCCCTGAGGGTGCATCCGAAGCCGAGCCGCCCAGGCGGCGCTTCCTGGGCCTGTTCTGAGGCTCGTCTGATCAGGGCAGGGTGGCCAGCGGGTCGGGGATGGCGCTGCTCGGAGCCTCGAAGCTCCCCTGGGCCACGAACTCCAGGCGCAGCTTCATGAAGGTGATGAACTTCTCGTCGGTGGACACCACCGCCGCCGCGGGCCGGGGGACGGAGGCCGCGGCGGCGGCCAGCTCGGGCGCCTCCAGGAAGGCGGGGCGTTCCAGGAGCCAGAAGTCGATGCTCTTGTCCTTCTCGGCGTAGTTGCGGACGCGTTCGCGCAGCACCTCCTCCAGGGGTTCCTCCTCGAGCAGGAAGGCGCGGCTGGCGGCGACGAAGTGGTAGCGGGTCATGGCGGGTGGGGCCTCAGGGCTGGCGGTCGCCGAACAGCGGGTCGCGGCGGGGATTCTGCACCAGCGCCCGCATCTGGCGCACCGCCTCCTGGAGGCCGACGGCCAGGGCACGGGCCACGATCGTGTGGCCGATGTTGAGCTCCTCGATGGCCTCGATCGCCGCAATCGGCTCGACGTTGTGATACGTGAGGCCGTGGCCGGCGTTCACCCGCAGGCCCTGGCCCCGGGCGATGGCGGTGGCTTCGCTGATCCGGGCCAGCTGGAACGGCTGCTGCTCCCAGGCGGCCGCCGCATAGGCGCCGGTGTGGAGCTCCACCCAGCGGGCCCCGCAGCGGCGGCAGGCCTCCAGCTGGGCGTCGTCGGGGTCGACGAACAGGCTGACGCCGATCCCTGCCGCCATCAGCCGGCCGACCAGGGGAGAGAGGCTCTCCAGCTGCCCGGCCACGTCCAGGCCCCCCTCGGTGGTCACCTCCTCGCGGCGTTCGGGCACCAGGGTGACCATGTCGGGCCGGACCCTCAGGGCGATCGCCTCCATCTCCGCGGTGGCCGCCATCTCCAGGTTGAGGCGGGTGCGCACGGTGGCCCGCAGAAGATCCACGTCCCGGTCCTGGATGTGGCGCCGGTCTTCTCGGAGATGCACGGTGATGCCGTCGGCGCCGCCCAGCTCGGCCAGCAGGGCAAAGCTCACCGGATCCGGCTCCACGGTGCGGCGGGCCTGCCGCACATTGGCGATGTGGTCGATGTTGACCCCGAGGCTGGCCATGGGCGGCAGGTGGCTGAAGCGATCCTGACCGAACCGTATCGGTCACCGCGGCCGCAGGTCCAACTGCCCGCGTCGGCCCTGCATGGGGGGGATTCAGCCCCTAGTTTCGATTTCGATGTTCTGCCGGTTCAAGAGTGTTGGCGGCGCAGACGCCCCCCGGATCAGGCCTCTCCGCGGCGATCAGCCCGCGGGAGAGTTCTCTGTGTGGTGGCATCAGCCCCTGGCTGTCGCCGCTGGCGATGGTGGTCACCATCGACCTGGTGCTGAAGGGCTATTTCGGTGCGTTGAAGGTGCTCCATCGGGAGAACCTTCCGACGGACGGGGCCGTGCTGCTGGCCCCCACCCACCGGGCCCGCTGGGACGCGCTCATGCTCCCCTGGGCGGCCGGTCGCCGCATCACCGGTCGCGACTGCCGCTTCATGGTCACGGCGGATGAAATGAAGGGTTTGCAGGGGTGGTTCCTGCATCGCCTCGGTTGCTTCCCGGTCGACCAGGGCCGCCCCACCCTGGCCAGCCTGCGTTTCTCCGTGGAGTTGCTGGCCGCAGGCCAGCAACTGGTGGTGTTCCCTGAGGGCCGCATCCGGCGCGAGGACAGCCCCATCCGCCTGCACCAGGGGCTGTCCCGCCTGGCCCTGCTGGCCGCCAGCCAGGGCGTGGATGTGCCGGTGGTGCCGGTGGGCATCGCCTATGGCCACGCCGATCCCCGCCCTGGCGATGGGGCCGCCCTGAGTTTCGGCCCGCCCTTGCGGGCGGCGGGCCAGGGTCGCCAGGCGGCCCTGGACTTCAGTGCCGAGCTCGCCGCCGCCATGGAGTCGGCCGAGCAAGCGGCCCGCGCTGTGGTGGGTCGCCCGATCGGCTCCCCGTAAAGTTCGGCCGTTACCCGTCAGGCGTCGACGTGATCAGGCCTTCCGCCGTTTCTTCCCTTCGATCCGTCCGGCCATCGGGCCTCGCCGGGGTCTGCGGCAGCTGCCTGGCCCTGCTCGCCCTGGCCCAGCCGCTCCTGCAGCCGCCGGCCCGGGCCCAGGCCACGACACCCCAGACGGTGCAGCCCGCTGGCACCGACCTCAATCTTTCTTCGGTGAAGGCCCTGCTTTCCAGGGGTGATGCGGCTGTGGCCAGCGGCAACCTGGCCGAGGGGCGGCGCCTCTATGACCTGGCCCGGGATGCCAGCCGGCGACTGCTGGGCTTCTACCGCGATCTGAGCGGCTCCTTCCGCGGCCTGGATGCCCGCATCCCCCGGGAAATGGACGACAAGGGGCGGGAGGCCCTGACGCTGCTGGCCGAGAGCAACCTGAGGCTGGCGGCCCTGTTCCGCCGCCAGAACCAGCCGGAGGTGGCCATCCCCCTGCTGGTGGAGGTGGTCAAGATCATGACCCCCACCAACGAAGGTGGGCGCAAGGCCTACCAGCAACTGGTGGAACTGGGTTTCGTCATCACCCCCTACACGGCACCTGGATCGTCCACCGGCGGCTGATCGTCCTTAGATTCCAGCTTCCCGTCATCCCCCCGATCCCCGCCGCCATGGTGCAACCGGAGCAGGTCAAGGACGCCATTCGCCGAGCGCTTCCCGATGCCGCCGTGGAGGTGGAGGATCTCACCGGTGGTGGTGACCACCTCCAGGTCAAGGTGGTGTCCGGCGCCTTCGCCGGGCTCAACCGGGTGCGGCAGCACCAGCTCGTCTACGGCGCCCTGCGCCGCGAGCTGGCCAGTGAGGCCATCCATGCCCTGGCGGTGCAGACCTCCCTTCCCTCCTGAATTTTCTCTTTTCCGATTTCGTCACCATGGACGCCAGCACCCGCCAACGCATCGACGACCTGATCACGGCCAGCCCCGTGGTGGTCTTCATGAAGGGCAATAAATTGATGCCTCAGTGTGGATTCTCCAACAATGTGGTCCAGATCCTGCAGTCTCTGGGTGTGCCTTTCGAGACGTTTGACGTGCTCTCCGACATGGAGATCCGCCAGGGAATCAAGGAATTCTCCGACTGGCCCACGATCCCCCAGGTGTACGTGAAAGGGGAGTTTCTTGGTGGCTCCGACATCCTGATCGAGATGTACAACAACGGCGAACTGCGCGAAAAACTGGAAGTTGCCCTGGCCTCCTAGGCCCGTTCCCGGCCAGCGCCGTTCGATGAGCCGCTCAGTAGCGGCTCGTTTCCATGAGCAGCCGAGGTTGGCCGTCGGGGCCCATGAAGCTGGATGGGTCCTGGATCCAGCGGTCGATCAGTTCCTCCAGCCGCCGCTGGGAATGGTGATCCAGTACGGCTGTGCGGCGCAGCGCATGGAGATACCCGTCCGCGTAAAGCCGCAGTTCGGAGGGTCCGTGGTGACGATCGGACAGGGCCTGGCAGGCATCACACAGGGACTGGAAGTGGCGGATCGCGTCGGGGTGTTGGAGTGCTGTCATGGCTGGGGTCGGGCCCCTGAGGTCATTGTGGCGGCGAGAGCCGGCAGATGGCCCCATCCTGCCGTGCCGCGACCGCCTTTCGGGAGCAGACAGTTGACAAGGCATCGCCCGTCACCGGCGTCCACGCACATTTCCAGTTAGCGTTGGCTCACTTAATCGGCTGTCGGCACTTCCGCTTCTGATTTCATCGTGATGCCGAGGAGATGCCCGTGGCCCAGGACAAACTGACCGACCCCGGAGGTACCCCTCGCAGGGTGCTCGTCGTCGACCCCCACGCGACCCTGCGCACGGTCCTGGCCCAGCGGCTCCGTCAGGATGGCCACCTGGCGGCGGCGGTCGCCACGGCCCGTGAAGCCCTGGAGATCTGCCAGGAGCAATCTCCCGATCTGTTGGTGAGTGCAGAGCTGCTCGAGGAAACCTCGGCCCTGCGCCTGGCGGCCCAGCTGCACTGCCAGGTGATGGTGCTCACGGCCCGGTCCGGCTCCGAGCCCGTGGTGGCCCTGCTGGATGCCGGCGCCGACGACGTGCTGCGCAAGCCCTTCGGGCTTGAAGAGCTGGCCGCCCGCTGCCGCACCCTGCTGCGCCGCAGCGGCAGTGGTCTGCAGGAGCGGGTCTGTGTGGGTCCTCTGGAGGTGCACCTGCTGCTGCGCCAGGTCACCCTGCGCGACCAGCCGGTGGAGCTCAGCCCCAGGGAGTTCGCCCTGCTCTGCGCCCTGCTGATGCCCCCGGGCGTGATACGCAGCCGCCAGGAATTGCTGCGCATGGCCTGGCCTCCCTTCAGTGGCGGGCCCCGCTCCGTGGATACCCAGGTGCTCACCCTGCGCCGCAAGCTGGAGCAGGCCGGTCTCGGCGAAGGGGGGGCGATTGAAACGATGCGCCAGCAGGGCTACCGCTTCAGCCTCGACACCCTCCCGGAACTCAGCGACGAGGCTGCCGGGGCCGCCGGTTCTGGACTGCTGCTCACGTCCCCCAGCAGCTCCAGCCGGCTCAACTAGGGGGGAGGATCAGCCTGGACTCACCAGGAGAGCAAGGATTTCTCCGCTCAGCAGCAGGGCGGACAGCAGGGCCAGCAGCTGGTAGGTCCAGGGGGGGCTGATCCGTCCGATGCCTTCGGTGGACAGGCCCGTGCCCCTGGAGAAACGCTCCAGGAAGTCATCGAAGCGGCCCACCCGCTGGGGCAGCAACCAGGCGTCTCCGCGGCGGCCGTCCTGCTCGGCAGCGCTGCGCACGTAGTACACCCGGCCCCCCTGGCTGGTGGTGACCGGGGTGAGTGCCGTGATGCGGCTCCAGGGCAGCTGCCAGCCGCGGCGCAGCAGCCAGGAGCACCAGCGCGGGTGGCCCACCCGCAATCCCTGGCCATCGAGCTCCACCCGCTCACTGGTGATGGCCACCGCCAGCACCAGGCCGGCGATGCCGGCCAGCCCTAGCGGCTGCCTGAGCGGCTCCGGTGCGAGCAGCGGCAGGGGCAGCACCAGGGCCAGGTAGAGGCCCAGGAGCGTGAAGCGGATCAGCGGTGCCATCGGGTAGCGATGGCATGACGGCTCGGAGCTCATCGGTCCTCGGGGGATCCGGGCAGGGGTTCGATGACCTGGGAGGGCTGGTAGCGGCCCCCGAACACCTCCGCCTCCCGACCTTTCCAGAAGCTGCCGAGGCGCATCAGATCGGCGTGGGCTTCGCCCAGGCGCTCGACGTACTCGTTGGGCTCCATCGTGTCCTTGGCCTCCTTGAGCTTGCTGAGGCGCAGCAGGTGCCAGACCCAGGGCTTGCCCATCTCGCCTCTGGCCTCCAGGTAGCGCGCCAGGTCGGAGGAGCTGGGAATCGGAGCCGCCATGGACATGCAACAAATATTTACAAAGTTTACCGCCGTCCCTGGGGTGGCGTGGCCGTGGGGGGTCAGTAGAGCTCGGGCCGCAGGTCCTCGTGGTAATGGGTGGCGGCGGGGTGGGTGGGTCCGTACTCACCGGGCCGGCAGTCGGCGACCAGCAGGGTCGGCTCGGGCCGGGCGGCCGCCAGCACATCGCCATGGGGGCCGCAGATGACGCTGTTTCCCAGGTAGGCCGCCATCACGCGCCCATTCACCGTCTCCTCGCCGCAGCGGTTGGCGTAGGCCACGAAACAGCCGTTCTGGAAGGCATGGGCAGGGATCAGGGTGCAGGAGACGTCCGGATAGGGCCGGTCGGTGCGCTCACCGGTGCTCAGCTCGGCCCAGGCATCGGCGGCCGTGGGGATCAGCACCAGCTTCGCCCCCTCCAGCGCCAGGCGCCGGGTGAGCTCGGGGAACTCCGCCTCGTAGCAGTTGAGCAGGCCCACCCCCACCCCGTTCACCGGCTGCACCGTGAACGCCGTCCCCTCCTCGGGATGGCGGTAGCCGGCGCTCCAGCAGCGCTTCTCGTCCGGTCCCCAGAGGTGGGTCTTGCGGTAGTTGCGCAGCAGGCTGCCGTCGCGGTCGAACAGGGCGATGGCGTCGTAGAACCGCTCCTCGCCGGCCACGCTGGCCCGCTCGGCGTAGGGACAGGCCACCGCCAGGCCGTGGCGGCGCGCCGCGGCGGCCACCCGCCCCAGGCTGGGGCCATCCACGGGTTCGGCCAGCCGCCGCGCGATGGCGGGCGTGACGATGTAGCCGCTCAGATAGAGCTCGGGGAAGGCCAGCAGCTGCACTCCGTGTCCCGCCGCCAGCGCGCAGACCCGCTCCAGGCGCTCCAGGTTCTCTTCAACGGCCTCGGGGGTGCCGGCGCTGCCGCTGCCCTGCCAGATCCCCAGCCGCAGGCCCTCTCCGGCGGCCGGCGGCTGCGGCCGCACGACGCAGTGCAGGCGATGCTCTGGAACCATGGGGTGCGGGGGGACGGAGGGGGCGATGGGCGCGAGCTGCTTCAGGCCGGCAGGCTCCAGGGATTGAGGCCCAGGTCGGCGCCGATGCGGTGGGCGCAGGCGAAGCCGCTGAAGGCCACCGCATTCAGCCCCTGGCCGGGGAAGCAGGAATCCCCCACGCAGTAGAGATCGGGGATGGCGGTGCGGTTGAAGGGCATCGGCAGCAGGCCGGGCAGCCGCAGGGCGGGCACCGGCCCGTAGCTGCCGCGGTGGCGGCCCAGGAAGCGGCGGTGGCTGCGGGGGGTGCCGATCTCCCGGTGGGTGATCGCCCCCTCCAGGCCCGGCAGGATCGCCTCCAGGCGGCGGATCAGCCGGGTGGCGGCGGCCTCCTTGGCGGCCCGGTAGGCCCCCGGGGCCAGCCCCTGCCAGGCGGCCATCTCCGAGGGGGTGAAGGTGTGCACGATGTGGTGGCCGGCCGGGGCCAGGGAGGGATCCAGCAGGGTGGGGATCGAGACGAAGATCACCCCCTGCTCGGCCTCCATGTCCTCCCAGCGCTCCAGCAGCAGGTGGTGGACATGGCTGCCGGGGGGGATCGCCTCCGCCTTCACCCCCAGGTGCAGGGAGAGGAAGGAGGAGGAGGGCCTGTAGCGCCGCCGCCAGGTGTGCTCGGCCGCCGGGGTGTGGGCCTCGTCCACCAGGGAGCCAAAGGTGTCCCAGCGGGTGGCGTTGCTCACCACCCGGCGGGCGCGGATCTCCCCGCCACTGGCCAGCCGCACGCCCACGGCCCGGCCGTTCTCCAGCAGCACCTTGACCACCCGTGCCCGGTAGCGGATCGCGCCGCCGTGTCGGCGCAGGCCCGCCACCAGCTTCTCGGCGATCACCCCGACGCCGCCTTTGGGGTAGTTGATGCCGCCGGCGTGGCGATCGGAGAACACCATGCCGGCGTTGATCATCGGGGTGCGATCGGCGGGCATCACCGACCAGCAGAAGCACTCCATGTCGATGAACTTGAGCAGGGCCGGATCGCTGA
>CALRQM020000064.1:0-15368 GCA_943370335.1 Bordetella parapertussis
GAGTAGAGCAGGCAGTGCCGGCTGACCTGCCGCATCAGCACCCGGAAGTGCCGATCGGTGCAGTCCAGCATGGGCGCCACACTGAAGCGGTAGTTGTGCTCCATCGCCCCATGCTGCCCAGCCGTGCCTCCGTGGTGGTGGTGGGAGGTGGTCCGGCGGGCTTCATGGCCTCCATTGCGGCGGCCGAAGCGGCCGGCGGACCCTTCCCCGGGGGCGTGCTGCTGCTGGAGTCCACCCCGGAACCGCTGCACAAGGTGCTGATCAGCGGCGGTGGTCGCTGCAACGTCACCCATGCCTGCTGGGACCCGCGGCTGCTGGTCGATCACTACCCCCGTGGCGGCAAGGCCCTGCGGGGGCCCTTCTCGCGCTTCGCCACCGGCGACACGGTGGCCTGGTTCCAGGCCCACGGCCTGCAGCTGGTGGAGGAACCTGACGGCCGCCTGTTTCCCCGCTCCAACCGCTCCAGCTCGGTGGTCGACACCCTGCGCCGGGCGGCGATCGCCGCCGGGGTGGTGCTGCACACGGCCCAGGCGGGCCAGACGGCCCAGTCCCTCCCCGGGGGCGGTTTCCGGCTGCGGTTGCGCTCGGGGGCCGAGGTGGAGGCCGAGCACCTGGTGCTGGCCACAGGCAGCCACCCCAGCGGCCTCCGCATCGCCGCCTCCCTGGGCCATGGCCTGGTGGCGCCGGTGCCCTCCCTGTTCACCCTCACCCTGGCCGACCACCCCCTGGTGGACCTGGCCGGGGTGGCCATGGATCCGGTGCAGCTGGAGCTCCTACTCACGCCCCTGCCAGGAATCGCCGCCAGCGCCGCCACCAAGCCCCAACGGCAACGGGGCCCGGTGCTGATCACCCACTGGGGCCTGAGCGGTCCGGCCACCCTGCGGCTCACGGCCTTCGCCGCCCGCGCCCTGCGGGAGCGTCGCTACCGGGCCGAGCTCCGGGTCGACTGGACCGGTGGCCGCAAGCCGGCGGACCTGGAGGGGTGGTTCGCCGAGGCCCGCCGCGACCAGGCTCGCCGTCAGCTCGCCAACTGGCGCCCCTGGCCCGACCTCAGCCGCCGCCTCTGGCTGCATCTGCTGACCCTGGGCGGCATCGACGCCAGCCTGCGCTGGGCCGATCTCCCCCGCCGCAGTGAACAGGCCCTGGTTAACGCCCTGCGGGACAGCCGCTACCAGATCTCAGGCCGCGGGCCCTTCGGCGAGGAGTTCGTGACCGCCGGTGGCATCCCCCTGGCGGAAGTCAACCTGGCCACGATGGAAAGCCGTGTTCAGCCGGGGCTGTTCCTGGTGGGGGAGCTGCTGGATGTGGATGGCGTCACGGGTGGCTTCAACTTCCAGCACTGCTGGAGTTCGGGCTGGCTGGCGGGGCAGGCCCTGGCGGCTCAGCGAACGTGCTCGTAGATCGAGAACATCGGCAGGTACATCGCCAGCAGCACCGATCCCACGATGATGCCTACCAGCACGATCATGGCCGGCTCGAGCATGGAGGTCATCGCCTTCACCATGGTGGTCACCTCGTCTTCGTAGAAGTCGGCCACCTTGGAGAGCATGGCGTCCATCTCGCCGGTTTCCTCCCCGATGGCGAGCATGTTCACGCACATCTCAGGAAACACACTCTTAAGCCGCAGGGCGGCGCTGAGCGGCATGCCTTCGCTCACCTCATTCTTGCAGGAGATGATGGCATCGGAAATGACAGAATTGGTGGCCGTTTCCCTAACGATCTCCAGGGAAAGAAGGATCGGCACCCCCGCCTTGGAGAGGGAACTCAGGGTGCGGCAGAACTGGGCGCTGGCAGTTTTCTGCAGCAGCTCACCGAACAGGGGCAGCTTCAGCAGCAGGCCATCGATCTGCCGGCGGCCGATCGGGGTGTTGTAGGTGGAGACCACCCAGAAGGCAAAGCCCACCAGACCACCAAGCAGGATCAGGGCCTTCCAGGAGCGCAGGAACTCACTGAGGTTGAGCATCATCTGGGTGAACAGGGGCAGTTCCGCCCCCAACTGATCGAAAACGCTGGAAAAGGTCGGGATCAGGAAGATGGTCATGCCCAGGAACACCGCAATCGCGATCACCAACACGGTGACCGGATAGCTCATGGCCCCCTTGATCTGGTTCTGGAGCTTGGCGTTGTCCTCCAGCAGCTTGGCCAGGCGCTTGAGGGTGTCGTCGAGGACGCCGCCGGCTTCGCCCGCCTCCACCAGGGCGATACTGAGGTTGTCGAACACCTTCGGCCAGCGGCGCATGGCGTTGCCCAGGCTGTCGCCCTGGTTCACGTCCTGGGTCATGCCCGCCAGGGCCATGCGCATCTTTTTCGACCGCTGCTGCATCCGCATCAGGTCGAGGCTGCGCAGGATGGGAACACCCGCGTCCACCAGGGCGGAGAGCTTGTTGGCGAACAGGGCTTTGTCCCGGATCGTCACCGGGCCCTCGAGCAGGTCGGCCAGGCCGCTGAAGGCGGAGTCCGCTTTCCTGACACTCCCCTGGGGCACCTTCGGCGCCTCCTTGCGCACGAGGGTGTTGGGCAGGATGCCGCGCCGACGCAGTTCCCGCCGGGCCACCGAAGGGTTGTCCGCCGTCAGCGTCATCTCCCGGCGCTGGCCGGACTTGGTGGTGTAGGTGACGACGAAGGCGGTCATGGCGGCGCTCGGGGGACACGGGGGGCGGCGTCCGGGGGAAGAGGATCAGATCAGGATCATCGCTCGAGAAGCCTGATGAGCTCCTCGGGTTTGGTGGTTTTCAGCAGGGCCTCGTCGCGGCTGACCTTGCCGTCCTCGACCAGATTGGCCAGGGCGCGTTCGAGGGTCTGCATGCCCTGGCTGGCGCCGGTCTGGATCTGGGAATAGAGCTGGGAGCTCTTGCCCTCCCGGATCAGGTTGGCGATGGCGGGGGTGTTGATCATGATTTCCTGGGCCATCACCCGCCCGAAGGCCCCTTTGGCGGTGGGCTGGGCGCTCCTGCAGAGGGTCTGGGAGAAGACCGCCAGCAGGCTGCCGCTGAGCTGCACCCGGATCTGGGTCTGCTGGCCGGCGGGGAACACGTCCACCATCCGGTCGACGGTCTGGGAGGCGGAACTGGTGTGCAGGGTGCCGAAGACGAGGTGGCCGGTTTCGGCGGCGGTGATCGCCAGCTGGATCGTCTCCAGGTCGCGCAGTTCCCCGACCAGGATCACATCGGGATCCTCCCGCAGGGCCGCCCGCAGGGCATTGGAGAAGCTGCGGGTGTCTTCGTTGAGCTCCCGCTGGTGAATGATCGACTTGTTGTTTCTGTAGGTGAACTCGATCGGATCCTCGATGGTGAGGATGTGCTCCGAACGGGTGGCGTTGATGTGCTCGATCAGGGAGGCCAGGGTGGTGGTCTTGCCGGAACCGGTGGGCCCGGTGACGAGGACGAGCCCCTTGGGCTTGTTGCTGATTTCCTCGACGATCGGCGGCAGGCCGAGTTTCTCCAGGCTGGGGATCGAGCTGCCGAGGGCCCGCAGGCAGGCCGCGTAGGTGCCCCTCTGGCGGTAGACGTTGATGCGGAAACGGGCGACGCCCTTGAGTCCGTAGGAGCAGTCCAGCTCCCAGTTCTGCTCGAGATTCTTGCGCTGGGCGTTATTGAGCAGGGAGAAGATCAGACGGTTGCAGCTCTCCTCGCTGAGATTCGCGTCCTGGATGATCGGCCGCAGCTGGCCACTGAAGCGGCCGTAGGGCGGATTCCCTGCAGACAGGTGCAGGTCGCTGCCTCCGGCCTTGACCAGCTCCTGCATCAGGTCCTCGATCAGAAGGTCCATTCCGCTCAGCTCCGAACGCTCAGACAGTAGGGACATTCCAACCATTCGTCCTCAAGGCCTGCCCCGCAGCTGCGGCAGGTGAGGGTGCTCAGGGCCCGGGCCCGTCGCTCCGATTCCAGGCCCGTGTCGGTGAGCAGCATTCGCTCCACCTCCTCAAGGGTGGTCAGCCCCTGCCGCACCAGGTCGAGGCCATAGCCCAGCAGCGTTTTCATGCCGCTTTCCAGGGCCAGGCGGCGCAGCTCCTCGGTGGTCGAGCGCTTGGCCACGGCGGCGGAGAGGGTCTCGTTCATCCGCAGGATTTCGTAGACCCCCACCCGGCCCTTGTAGCCCCGCCCCTGGCAGGTGCTGCAGCAGCCCTCCGAGCCGGGCGACACCGTGTTGGCGCGGTAGAAGGTGATCTCGCTCTCATCGGAGGCCACCAGGCCGAACCGGGCCAGTTCGCCATGGTGGGGGTGGTAGGAGATCCGGCACTCGCTGCACAGGCGACGCAGCAGCCGCTGCGACACCACCCCCAGCAGCGAAGCGCTCACCAGGAAGGGCTCCATCCCCATCTCATCGAGCCGGGCGAAGGCGCTGGCGGCGTCGTTGCAGTGCAGGGTGGTGAGCACCAGGTGGCCCGTCAGGGCCGCCTCGATGGCGGTGCGCGCGGTTTCCAGGTCGCGGGTCTCCCCCACCAGCAGCACGTCCGGGTCCTGCCGCATGAAGGCGCGCAGGGCGGAGCTGAAGTCGTAGCCCTTCTCCCGGTTCACCTGGGTCTGGGTGATGCCCGTGAGGGTGTATTCGATCGGATCCTCGACGGTGGAGATGTTGATCGTGGGGTCGTTGCGCTCGGAGAGCAGGGCGTAGAGGGTGGTGGATTTGCCGGAACCGGTGGGTCCGGTGACCAGGATCATGCCGAAGGGCTTGGAGCCGATGTCCCGCAGGGTGGCCCTGGCCTCGTCGTCGGTGATCAGGCTGTCCAGACCGAGCTGGGTGGCGCCGCTATCGAGCAGCCGCAGCACCACCTTCTCGCCGTAGCGGCCGGGCAGGGTGCTGACCCGGAAGTCGATCGTGCGCTCACGGAAAACGCGGCGGATCCGGCCGTCCTGGGGCATCCGCCGCTCGGCGATGTCCAGGTCGGCCATGATCTTGAAGCGGGAGGTCACCGCCGGGATCAGGGTGCGGGGCAGCTTGTCGATGCTGCGCAGGACGCCGTCCTGGCGGAACCGGACCAGCAGCCCGTCCTCCTGCGGTTCGACGTGGATGTCACTGGCGCCGGTGGTGAGCGATTCGATCAGGATCCGGTCCACCAGGCTCATCACCGGGGAGATCCCCTCGCCGGAGCTGCTGGCTTCGAGATCCTCGGTTTCCGGTGCGATCTGCCCCTGCGGCGTGGCGGCCTGGCCCAGGTCGAGGTCGCGGAACAGGGACGTGTGCTCCGCTCCGGTGACCTGCGGGCGCTGGGTGAGACCTTCTGATGGCATCGAGGGAAGGATCGGGAGCGAAGCCTGGGGCCGAGGTGCGGGCTTCCACCGCTTGTGGAGGGAGCTCCTCGGCATTCAACATAACGGGATCTGACATCCCTGCCAGAACGCATGACCGGCGACACCACCCCCCCCCATGAGGAACGGATCGATCCCCGGGAGGGCGCGGTCGACGCGGCCCGGGTGGAGGAGCTCCTCGAGACCCTGCAGGTGACGGCTGACGGCGAAACGGACGCCCCGCCGGCTGACGCGGCCTCCGAGCCCTCGCCATCCCCTGAGGGGGAGGCCGGCGATCGCCTCGGCCAGCTCGAAGCCGAACTGGCCGCCCTGCGCAGCGAGAACGAGTCGCTGCGGGGCCAGTACATGCGCATCGCCGCCGACTTCGACAACTTCCGCAAGCGCCAGAGCCGCGACAAGGAAGACCAGCGCCTGCACATCACCTGCACGACCCTCACCGAGATCCTGCCGGTGGTCGACAACTTCGACCGGGCCCGCCAGCAGCTCAATCCCCAGAGCGAAGAGGCCCAGACCCTGCATCGCAGCTACCAGAACCTCTATAAACAGCTCGTCGATGTGTTCAAGCAGCTGGGGGTTTCGCCCATGCGGGTGGAAGGGGAACCCTTCGACCCCAGCCTTCACGAAGCCGTGCTGCGCGAACCCAGTGAGGAACACCCGGAGGATGTGGTGATCGAGGAGCTGCAACGGGGCTACCACCTCGATGGCCGCGTGCTCAGGCACGCCCTGGTCAAGGTGTCCATGGGCCCCGGTCCGGCCGATGGGGCCAGCGCCTCTGGGGCCCCGGCCGCCCCCAGGGAGGGGCAATCCGACTGATGGCCGATTATTACGAGCTGCTCGGTGTCAGCCGGGACGTGGATGCCGACAGCCTCAAGAAGGCCTACCGGCGCCTGGCCCGCCAGTACCACCCGGATGTCAACAAGGACCCGGCCGCGGAAGATCGTTTCAAGGAGATCGGCCGGGCCTATGAGGTGCTCAGCGATCCCCAGGCCCGGGCCCGCTACGACCAGTTCGGTGAGGCCGGTCTGGGCGGTGGCGGTGGCATGCCCGACATGGGCGACATGGGTGGCTTCGCCGACCTGTTCGAAACCTTCTTCAGCGGCTTCGGTGGGGCCGGCGGTGCTGCCGCCGGCGGTGCCCGCCGCCGGGGGCCCCGCCAGGGCGACGACCTGCGCCTCGATCTCACGATCAGCTTCAGCGAGGCGGTGTTCGGCACGGAGAAGGACGTCCAGATCCGCCACCTCGAAACCTGCACCACCTGCAGTGGCTCGGGGGCCAAGGCGGGCAGCGGCCCCACCACCTGCGGCACCTGCGGCGGCGCCGGCCAGGTGCGCCGGGCCACCCGCACCCCCTTTGGCAACTTCACCCAGGTGGCGCCCTGCCCCACCTGCGAAGGCACCGGCCAGGTGATCGCCGATCCCTGCTCCGCCTGCGGTGGCCAGGGCCTGCAGCAGGTGCGCAAGAAGCTGCGCATCAACATTCCCGCCGGTGTCGACTCGGGCACCCGGCTGCGGGTCGGCCAGGAGGGCAACGCTGGCCAGCGGGGCGGGCCGGCGGGTGATCTCTATGTGTTCCTCACGGTCCAGGCCCATCCGCACCTGCGCCGGGACGGGACCACGATCCACTCCGAGGTGTCCCTCAACTACCTCCAGGCGATCCTGGGCGACACGATCGAGGTGGAGACCGTCGACGGCCAGGAGCCCCTGGAGATCCCCCCCGGCACCCAGCCCGGTGCCGTGATCACCCTGCAGGGCAAGGGGATTCCGCGCCTGGGCAATCCGGTGGCCCGTGGCAACCACCAGTTCACCATCAAGGTGCAGCTGCCCACCAAGCTCAACGGTGAGGAGCGGCAACTGCTCGAGCAGCTGGCCGGCCACCACACCAGCAAGGGCCAGCGCCACCACCACAAGAGCGGCCTGTTCGGCGGCCTGTTCGGTTGATCGACCCGGTGGCCCTCGATCTGCGGGGCACCGCCTGCCCGGTGAACTTCATCCGGGCCCGCCTGGCGCTCGAAACGCTGCCAACGGGCGGCTGGCTCCAGATCGACCTGGACGGGGGCGAACCGGAGCAGATGGTGGCCGAGGGCCTGCGCTCCGAGGGCCACACCGTGGAACTGGTGGTCCCTTCGCCGTTCGCCCCAGGGGACGGGGTGCGGCTCCTGGTGCGACGGGATGGGGGCTGAGTCGCTGCCGGGTCGGGTGGTGGCCCTGCAGGCCAACTACTGCCTGGTGGATCTCGATGGGCCCTCCGAGCTCGGCCCCGATGGCTCCGAGCCGGGGAGAGGCGGCCGCCTGCTCTGCACCCGGCGCACCCGCCTCGACAAGAGCGGCCTGCAGGTGTGTGTCGGTGATCGGGTGACGGTGACGTCCGTTGACTGGCGGGCACGACGGGGATCGGTGGTGGGCCTGGAACCCCGCCACAACCTGCTGCAGCGGCCGGCGGTCGCCAATGTCAGCCAAGTGGTGGTGGTGGTGTCCCTGGCGGAGCCGGACCTCGATCCCCTGCAGCTGACGCGGTTTCTGATCACCGCAGAGGCCACCGGCCAGCCGGTGCAGGTGGTGCTGAGCAAGGCCGACCTGCTGCCGGCGGCCGAGGTGGAGGCGTGGTGCCGGCGGCTGGAGGGCTGGGGCTACGGGGCGGTGGCGGTCTCCACCCACACCGGCTCGGGTCTGACGGCGCTGCGGCGCCAGCTGGGGCAGCCGGGTATCGCCGTGCTCTGCGGACCCTCCGGCGTGGGCAAGAGCAGCCTGCTCAATGCCCTGGTCCCCGACCTGGCTCTCCGGGTCGCCGCCGTGTCCGGGCGGCTTCGGCGGGGACGCCACACCACGCGCCATGTCGAACTGTTTCCCCTGGCTCCGGGGGCCCTGGTGGCCGATTCACCGGGCTTCAACACCCCCGCCCTGCCCAGCGATCCCCAGACCCTCGCCGCCGCCTTCCCGGAGCTGCTGGCCCGGCTGAGGGCCTCCCCCTGCCGGTTCGCCAACTGCCGCCACCAGGGGGATCCCGGTTGCGCCATGGGCGGCACCTGGGACCGCCATGGCCTCTACGGGCGCTGCCTGGAGGAGGTGGAGGCCCTGGCGGTGGTCCGCTCCCGCGGGGGCCAGGGCCGCCAGGGGGAAGGGGGGGTGCGTCAGCGAGGCGACCGCCTCGAGCCCCTGCTCAATCCCCAGCTGCGCCGCTCCTCCCGCAGCACCCGCCGTCAGGCGCTGGATGGGGAGCTCAGTTCCCCAGACCGGGAAGATTCAGATCCAGGCCGCCGGTGAGGGTTTCCATCCGCTCGCGCATGGTGGTGGTGGAGACCTCGTAGGCCTTGCAGAGGGCCGCCAGCACGGCCGCTTCGACGGCTTCGGCCGGTTCGCTCAGCAGTTCGGGGCTCAGCTCGACCCGCAGGGGCTGCTGGTTGCCGGTGAGCCATACGCTGGCGCGGCCCTCGGGATCGCTGCCCTGCAGCTCCATCGCATCGAGCTCCTCCTGGAGCTTCTGGGCGTCCTGCTGAATCTGCTGGGCCTTGCGGAAGGCCTCGGTCAGCTGTCCGAAGTTGGGAAGTCCGAAGCCGGCCATGCCAGGGAGTCATCGTTGGCGGCCAGGCTAGAACCCCAGCCGTTTGACCTCCGGGTGCAGCCGCACGCCGCGTCCCTCCAGCACCCGTTGCTGCACCAGCCGGATCAGGGCATCGATGTCGGCGGCGGTGGCGGAGCCGGTGTTGACGATGAAGTTGGCGTGGATCGGCGACACCTGGGCATCGCCGATGCTCAGCCCCTTGAGGCCGAGAGACTCGATCAGCTGCCCCGCCTTGAGCGGCTCGGGGTTGCGAAAGACGCTGCCGCAACTGGGTTGCTGGTAGGGCTGGGTGCTGGTTCGGCTGTGCAGGTTGGCGCTGGTGCGGGCCGTGAGGATGGCCGGATCGTGGCCGGGCTCCAACCGGAACCGGGCCGAAAGCACCAGCAGTGGTTCGTCCTGCAGGCGGCTGTGGCGGTAGGCGAAGGCCAGATCGGCGGCCTCGAGGCGGAAGGGGGCCTCGGGACGGCGGGGATCCAGCACCCACACCGAGTCCAGCCAGTCCGCCGTGCAGCCCCCCTGGGCGCCGGCGTTCATCACCACGGCCCCACCCACCGTGCCGGGGATGCCCACGGCCCACTCCAGCCCCCGCAGGCCGCTCCTGGCGGCCTTGCGGGCCAGGGTGGGGATCGGTTCGCCCGCCTCCGCCTCCACCCAGCCCTCGGCCAGGTCCAGGCGGCTGCCCTGCAGGCGGCGGTTGCAGAGGGTGAGGCCGTCGAGGCCGCCGTCGGCGATCAGCAGGTTGGAGCCGGCGCCGATGCAGCGGAAGGGCAGGCCTGCGGCCGCCGCCCAGGCGGCGTGGGCAATCAGCGCCGCCTGGGCGGCGGGTTCGGCGAACCAGGCAGCGGGCCCGCCCACCTTCCAGGTGGTGAACTCCCGCAGGCAGACCGACGGGCGGGGTTGGCTGGACGGGGCCGCGACCATCCCCTCAGGCCACCAGTGCCGAGGGGCGTTCGTGTTCGTCGAGGGCCCCCAGGCGGTCCCAGAGGCTGTTGACGTCGCCGGCCCCCATGGCGAGCACCAGGTCGCCCGGGCCGGTGCCGCTGGCCACCAGCTCCGCCAGCGCCTCCATGCTGGCCGCCACCGCCACCGGCAGGTCGGGGGCGAGGGCCCGCACCGCTTCCGCCAGGGCCGGGCTGGAGATCCCCGCCATCGGGGCCTCGCCGGCGGCATAGAGCGGTGCCAGCAGCACGGCATCGGCATGCGCCAGGGCGGCGGCGAAGTCGTCCAGGAACTGGGCGGTGCGGGTGTAGCGATGGGGCTGGAACACCGCCACCAGCCGGCGGGGCACCAGCGGCAGCGGGCTGCGGCCGCTCTCCACCATCAGCCGGGCCATGGCCAGGGTGGCCGCCACTTCGCTGGGGTGGTGGGCATAGTCGTCGACGATCGCCCGGTCCTGCCACAGGCCGCGGCAGTCGAAGCGACGCCCGGGGGGACGCAGACCCGCCACCGCCTGGCGCAGGTCGGCGAAGGGCACGCCCTCGAGCCGGCAGGCCGCCATCGCCGCCACGGTGTTGCTCAGGTTGTGGCGACCGGGCAGGGGCACCTCCAGGGTGCCCAGGGCCACCCCCTGCTCAAACCAGGTCGCCAGGGTGCCGTCACCCCGCTCCTCGACGGGGATGGCGGCGAAGTCCGCCGACTCGCTGCTGCCGGTCGACCACCAGCTGGAGGCCTGGAAGTGCTCCCGCAGCACCGGGCAGTCCCGGTTGGCCAGCAGGGTCGTGCAGCCGCTCGCAAAGCGCTGCAGGGTGGCCACGAGGGAGGCCAGGTCCGGGTAGTGGTCGGTGTGGTCGAGTTCGACGTTGGTGAGCAGCCCGAGCCGGGGGTTGAACTTCACCAGGGAGCCGTCCGATTCGTCGGCTTCGGCCACCAGCAACCGGCCCTGGCCATGGCGGCCATTGCTGCCGAAGGCGGGCACGATGCCGCCGATCACGGCGGTGGGGTCCTCGCCGACGGCCTCCAGCAGGGTGGCGATCAGGGTGCTGGTGGTGGTTTTGCCGTGGCTGCCGGCCACGGCGATCGAGGGCTGGTCGTTGATCAGCGCCGCCAGCACGTCGGAGCGGTGCACGACCGACAGTCCGCGCCGCCGCGCCTCGGCCAGTTCCTCGTTGGCGGCGGGCACCGCCGAGCTGATCACCACCATGGGGGCGCCTTCGGCCGCCATCACCGCGGTGATCGTGGCGGCGGTCTGCTCCTGGAAGACCCGCACCCCGGCGGTCCGCAGCCGTTCCAGCACCGGGCTGGGACGGGGATCGGAGCCGCTCACCAGGAAGCCCCGTTCCGCCAGGATCCCCGCTAGGGCGGACATGCCGATCCCACCGGCCCCGATGAAGTGGAGCGGCTGACGGCGATCAAGCTTTGGGATCAAGGGGGACTCCTGGCCTTGCCGAAAATAACGGCAGGTCCGCCCTCCCCCCTTTACGGGATACTGCGCTTTGCCGACCGTCCGATCCGGGGCCTGTGGCTGCGGGAAAGAGCAGGACCCCATTTCTGTATGATCGGCAGCCAAAATCCCCCCTTACTAGCGGGTTCCACCGCTTTCTGCCATGACCTTGCGCGTTGCGATCAATGGATTTGGCCGAATCGGTCGGAACTTCATGCGCTGCTGGCTCAGCCGCGGTGAAAACACCGGCATCGAAGTCGTCGGTCTGAACGACACGTCCGATCCGAAGACCAACGCCCACCTGCTCCAGTACGACACGATGCTCGGCCACATCCGCAACGCGGAAGTGAGCTACACCGACGACACCATCGTCGTCAATGGCAAGCCGATCAAATGCTTCTCCGATCGCAATCCCCTCAACCTCCCCTGGAAGGAGTGGGGCGTGGATCTGGTGATCGAAGCCACTGGCGTTTTCATTGATCAGAAGGGGGCTGGTAAGCACATCGAGGCCGGCGCGAGCAAGGTGCTGATCACGGCTCCCGGTAAGGGCGAAGGTGTCGGCACCTTCGTGGTGGGCGTGAATGCCGACCAGTACCGCCACGAGGATTACGACATCATCAGCAACGCCAGCTGCACCACCAACTGCATGGCGCCGATCGTCAAGGTTCTCGACCAGAGCTTTGGGATCGTCAAGGGAATGATGACCACCACCCACAGCTACACCGGTGACCAGCGCATCCTCGATGCCAGCCATCGCGATCTGCGCCGTGCCCGTGCCGCTGCGGTCAATATCGTTCCCACCTCCACCGGTGCCGCCACGGCCGTGGCCCTCGTCTACCCGCCGATGAAGGGCAAGCTCAACGGCATCGCCATGCGCGTTCCCACCCCGAACGTTTCGGTGGTCGACCTCGTCCTCGAAATCAGCCGCGGCACCACCAAGGAGGAGGTCAATTCCGTTCTTGAGGAAGCCTCGAAAAATGGGATGAAGGGGATCATCAAGTACTGCGATCTCCCCCTGGTTTCCACCGACCACGCCGGTACCGATGAATCCACGATCGTGGATGCCGACCTCACCTTGGTGATGGGCGAGAACATGGTCAAGGTGATTGCCTGGTACGACAACGAGTGGGGCTACAGCCAGCGCGTCGTCGACCTGGCCGAAGTGGTGGCTCGCAACTGGAAGTGAGCCTGGGGCCTGGCTCAGCCGAAATGGTGGAAGCTGGCTGACGGGGGGGCGATCGCTTCCGCCCCGTCCGACCAGATCAGGGGACCATGCGTTTGGGGGGCTCCCATGCGGCCGATGCAGCGGCTTCCGGGCAGCTGCTCCAGCAGGGCGACCGCCCAGGCGGGCTCCAGGGCCAGCACCAGCTCGAAATCCTCGCCTCCCCAGAGGCACCAGTCCTCGGCGGCGGCCAGGCCCTCCAGTTCCGGGGCCAGGGGAAGAGCCGCACGCTCGATCAAGGCCGTGCAGCCGCTGGCCAGTGCCAGGCAGGTGGCCGCCGCCGCCAGACCGTCGCTGCTGTCGCAGCCAGCCACACGCCAGGGCAAGGCCCCTGGCCGGCTGGCGCCCAGGGCCGCCACCGCATCGAAGCGGGGCACGGGCCGCCGGTGGGAACGGATGGCCCGCTCCTGCACGGCCGGCGCCAAGGCCGGTAGGACCTCGCCCCGCAGCACTGCCAGACCCAGACGGCTCAGACCATGGGCGCCGGTGCACACCAGCTGATCGCCCGGTTGGGCGTCCCCGCGCCGGATCGGTCCGCCGTGGCTGCCCATGAGCCGGCCGATGGCGGTGATGGCCAGCAGTCGCTGGCCGCCGCCGCTGCAGTCGCCCCCGAGCAGCACACCGCCATGGGCGCCCAGCAGCTGCGTCAGGCCGGCGTAGGCCTCCTCCACCCACGCCCATGGCGTGTCCCCCGGGGCCACCAGGCCCACGGTGAGCCCCACGGCGTCGCGGCAGCCCATGGCCGCCAGGTCGGAGAGGTTGGCGGCGGCGGCCCGCCAGCCCACGTCCCTGGCGCCCATCGTGGCGGCGCTGAAATGGACGTCCTCCACCAGCACGTCGGTGTTCAGCACCAGCTGGAGGTCGCCCCCACCGGCAGGGCCGAGCAGGGACGCACCCAGCAGGGCGGCGTCATCGTCGAACTGGCCCAGGGGGGCGAAGGCACCAAGGCGCCGGATCAGCTCCGCTTCCCCCAGCTCCGCCAGGGTGGGCCCCTCAGGCATGGGGGCGCAGGTTGTCGGCCCCTTCGATCACCGTCGCTTTGACGATGCCGTCATCAGCGGTGAGCTCCTCGAGCACATCCAGGCCATCCACCACGTAGCCGAAGGCGGCGTAGCGCCCGTCGATCAGGTTGAGGCCGGCGGGGGTGAGTTCCGGCTCGAACAGGAACAGAAAGAACTGGGAGGAACCGTCGCCCAGGGCTTCGTCGGAGTGGGCCCATCCCAGGGTGCCCTTGCTGGCGAAGGGCAGCACCGGTTCGGCCTTGAACATCCCCAGATCCTCGAAGGTCTGGTTGTAGAAGGGGGCCTCCTCACCGGGCACCTTGATTTCCAGGGGCACCTGGCGCTCCTGCTTGGTGGCCGGATCCACGTAGCCCGTCAGCGGGCCGGCGGGATCACCGGTCTGCAGCACGTAGAAGTCTTCGGCGCGGTTGAAGGGCAGGCCGTTGTAGAAGCCGCGCTGGGCCAGATCGACGAAGGCGCCGGCGGTGAGGGGCGCGTTGTAACCGTCGACGACGGTGATCAGGTCGCCTTTGGTGGTGGTCAGCCGCACGGTGGCGCGGCCGAGCAGCCGCGGCAGCGCATCGAACTCAGGCGGGATGGCGAAGGGGAAGTCCCCCACCAGCAGACCTTCGGCGCGGCCGATGGCGGCGAGGGCTTCCCGGCGGGCCGAAAGGAACCCGTCCCGGTCCTGGGCCTCGCCCGCGGCGGCCAGCTCCTGCAGATGGGTGCCGGCGTCGGTGAGCAGGGCCGCGGCGGTGGCCCGGTCGGCGGGGGCGAAGCTGGCCAGGATGCGCTCCCGGCTGCTGCCCAGCTGGGATTCGGCCCGGCGCACGGAGCCGGTCAGGCTGGTCCAGCGCTTGGCCCGCAGATCGTCGCTGGTGTCCTCCAGCCGGTGCTGCAGTTTCTGAAGATCGCCCTGCTCGATGGGCAGGGCATTGCGCAGCAGGGCGGTGGGATCGCTGACGGCGTTGCCCTGGGGCAGGTAGGCCCAGGCAGCGGGGACCGCGAGCAGCAGGGTCAGTAGGAGGGTCAGGCTGGCCCCCAGCGTGGTGGTGAACCCGATGGGCCTGCGTCGCCGGTCCATGCTTCCCTTGTGACTGCCTGGACTTTGGCACAACCGGCCCTGGCTCCCCTGCCCCGGCTCGAGGGTGGGCCTGTAGCCAGACGTACAATCCCCCGATCCGATCCGCCGGAATGATCTCCAGCAACGACTTTCGTACCGGCACAACGATCGAACTGGATGGCCAGGTCTGGCGCGTCGTCGAGTTCCTGCATGTCAAGCCAGGCAAGGGCTCGGCCTTTGTGCGCACCAAGCTCAAGGGCGTGCAGAGCGGCAACGTGGTGGAGAAGACCTTCCGCGCCGGGGAGACCATGCCCCAGGCCCAGCTGGAGAAGGCGACCCTCCAGCACACCTACATGGAGGCCGACGATTACGTCTTCATGGACATGGCCTCCTACGAGGAGACCCGGCTAACCGCCAAGCAGATCGGTGACGGCCGCAAATACCTCAAGGAAGGCATGGAGGTGAGCGTGGTCTCCTGGAACGGCAAGCCCCTGGAGGTGGAGCTGCCCAATTCGGTGGTGCTGGAAGTCACCCAGACTGACCCCGGCGTCAAGGGCGACACCGCCACCGGCGGCACCAAGCCCGCCATCGTCGAGACCGGCGCCCAGGTGATGGTGCCCCTGTTCATCACGATCGGCGAGAAGATCAAGGTCGACACCCGCACCGACAGCTATCTGGGCCGGGAGTCCTGATCGCCATGCAGCTCGATCACGACCAACTGCGCCAGTTGCTGGCCCTGCTCGGGGACAGCGACATCCAGGAGCTCAAGCTCGAAGGCGACGACTTCCGTCTGGAGGTGCGCCGCAATCTTCCGTCTCCGGCACCGGCCACGGTCACCATGGTGCAGGCCCCGGCCGGGCCGCCCCCGCTGGCCCCCGTGCCCGCCGCCCCTGTC
>CALRQM020000065.1:0-15268 GCA_943370335.1 Bordetella parapertussis
TCACCGCCGGCCGATGATCGCCGCGGCCACCCGCACCATCGGCGTCACCCAGGCCCGCGGCTCCCATACCCAGGTGGTCGGTTTGCCGCCGGCGGCCTGAGCCGACCGCGTGGGCCACAATGGGCCGACCAGGCTGTTCCAGGCCGTGCAGTCGCTCCCGTTCCCCCTGCCGTCCAGCCCCGATCTCCGGATTTGACCTCCCCGATTCCCCCCTCCACCGAGCCCGCCGCCAGCAGCGACCGCCTCTGGTTGCGATCCGAACTGATGGGCACCCAGGTGATCACCCGGGACACCGGCCGGCGGCTGGGCGTCGTCGGTGAGGTGGTGGTCGACATCGACCGGCGCGAGGTGGTGGCCCTGGGCCTGCGCGACAACCCCCTCACCCGTTTCCTGCCGGGCCTGCCCCGCTGGATGCCCCTGGACCGCATCCGCCAGGTGGGGGACGTGATCCTGGTGGATTCGGTCGATTCCCTGGCCGAAGGCTTCAATCCCGAGCGCTACAGCAAGGTCATCAACTGCCAGGTGATCACCGAATCGGGCGAGCAGCTCGGCCGGGTGCTGGGCTTCAGCTTCGACATCGAAACCGGTGAGCTCACCACCCTGGTGATCGGCGCCCTCGGCGTTCCCCTGCTGGGGGAAGGGGTGCTGAGCACCTGGGAGATGCCGGTGGGAGAGGTCGTCAGCAGCGGCCCGGACCGGATCATCGTCTACGAGGGAGCCGAGGAGAAGCTCAAGCAGCTGGGCACCGGCCTGCTGGAGAAGCTCGGCATCGGCGGCGCCAGCTGGGAGCAGGAGGAGCGGGATCGCTTCCGCTCCGGGGCAGTTCCCGCCGAGAACCAGCTGCCCGCCGGCCAGCCCACCGCCCAGGAGCAGCGGCGCATCCAGCCGGCCGCCAGCCGCAGCTTCCAGCCCAGCGAGGAGCTGGAGTACGTGGAGCTGGAGGAACGGCGCGAGCGGGAGCCCCTGCGCCAGCGCCGCTACCTCGATGACGACCTGCCCGAGCCGCGCCAGCGCCCCGAACCCCGCCCGGCAGCGGCCGACCCCTACGGCCAGGAGAGTGGGCGCAACCCGGCCCGGTATGACAACCGCTACGACGAAGAGCGCTACGCCGAGGATCGCTACGAGAGGGAGCGCTATCGGGAGGAGCCCCCACGCCAACAACCGCTGCGGCAGGACAGCTACCGCGAGGAGAGCGCGTTTGAGGCTGAACCCTACGCAGCCCCCATCGACCCGCCTGAGCGGGACTTTGATGCGCCCGGGCGTGAACGGGAGCCCCTGCGGGCCGAGCGTCCCCCGGCCCCGGCCCCCCGGCCGAAGGAGCCGGTGGATGTGGAGCCGGAGATCCTCGACGATCCCTGGTGAGCCGGCCAGGGGCTGCCTCAGCCCTCGGCGAAGCGCAGTGACGCCGAATTGACGCAGTAGCGCTGGCCGCTGGGGGCCGGGCCGTCGTTGAAGACATGGCCGAGGTGGGCGTCACAGCTGGCGCAGCGGATCTCGGTGCGCTCCATGCCGTGGGTGCGGTCGGTGTGGGTGGTGATCGCCCCGGCGTCCACGCCCGCCCAGAAGCTGGGCCAGCCGGTGCCGGAATCGAACTTGGTGGCGGAGCTGAACAGCTCGCTGCCGCAGCAGACGCAGTGGTACATCCCGGTGGCCTTGTTGTTCCAGTAGGCACCGGTGAAGGCCCGTTCGGTGCCCCCCTCGCGGGCCACCCGGTACTGCTCGGGCGTCAGCTGGGCCCGCCAGTCGGGATGGTCGGCGCTCTGGAGGGGGCTCTGGAGGGGGGTGGATTCGCTCGACGGCATGGTCGCAAACCCCGCTTGGGGGCAATGGTGGAACAAATCCTATCCAGATCGCAACGGCCGCCCCGAGCGCTCCGGCGGCGGCAACAGACCCCGCACCATCGCCGCCACAGCGGCGACGGCCCCCGGCGCCCCCCGCAGGCTGCGCAGGTCGTCGGCCATGGCTGAGAGCCGCTCGGGATGCTCCAGCCAGTCGGCCGCCTCGGCGGCGATCTGGGCCGGTTCGATCGGCCCCACCCGCTCCGGCACCACGGCACGGCCGGCGGAGATGTTGGGCCAGGCCAGGAAACCCCGGTGACGCATGCGCCAGGCGGTGAGGGCCACCCCCACCAGCCGCCGCAGCAGGGGAAGCCGGGCCAACAGCCCCAGCCAACCGTCCCAGGCCTGCATCACCGCCAGATGCTGGGTGGGCACCAGCACGATCATCGGCACCGCCAGGGCCCCCAGCTCAGCGGTGTTGGCTCCCACCGTGGTGAGCGCCAGGGCGCACTGGCTCAGGGCGGCATGGGCGGGATGCTGCTCCTGCAGCAGGATGCGGGTACCGGCCGCCGTGACCAGCTCATCCCCCTGGCGATGGGGCTCGCCCGCCCCCTGGCGCCGGTTCAGGGGATTGGACGGCCCGCCGTAGGCCAGCAGCTCCCGCACCGAGGTGGTGGGAGCCACCGGCAGCAGGAAGCGGCAACCGGGCCGCAGGGCCGCCAGGCGGTCGGCGGTTTCGAGCAGGAAGGGCACCCCCACCAGCAACTTGGCCCGCTTGGAGCCCGGCAGCAGGGCCACCCAGTCCCCCGCGGGCAGGGGGGCGTCCTGGCGGGCCAGGGCCGAAAGATCGGCCATCAGGTCCCCCACCACTGTGGCCCGCTGGCGCCAGCGGGGCGCCAGGCGGCCAGCGGCGGCGGGACCCATCACCGCGATGCGGTCGTTCCAGCGGGGCCAGCGGGCCACCCATTCGGCATAGGTGAGGTGGCGGTAGCCCAGCCGGGCCGAGAGCAGCACGGTCCAGAACTGGTCACCACCGAGGAACACCACCACCCCCCGCTCGGGCCAGGGGCCGTGGCGGCGGGGCCGCAGCAGCAGCCACCAGAAGCGGGTGGCCGGCAGCACCCGCTCGAACAGGCCCCAGCCCTCGGCCACCCGGTGCTCGGCGCCGGTGGCGTTGGGGCAGGGGACGAGCACCAGCCGCAGGCTGGTGCTGGCGGCGGGATCGCGAGGCCGCAGGGGCTCCAGGCCATGGAGCTGCTCCGCCAGGGGCCGCACCCAGGTGCTCAGCTCCCCCGGGCCGTTGCTGACCAGCACGATCGCGCTGCCTGCGGCTGGAGCGGAGACCGGCGACGGCTGGGTCAAGAGAACCGCAGGTTCCGGGGGACGGGAGCAGGAAAAGAAAAATGCGGATGGCGAGACTTGAACTCGCAAGGCCGAAGCCACACGCCCCTCAAACGTGCGTGTCTACCAATTCCACCACATCCGCGTGGCTAGCGCAGGCCGAAGCACCGCACCGGTTGAGCAATATACCCATGGGCTCCCCCCAGCCCCGAAGGCCCTTGCCGCCGGGGGGCGTCGGTGAGCACTGATACAGTCCGCCCCGGCACGGCCGCACCCCCGCCAGCCCTTATCGCCCGGACCTTCACGGATGCCCATCGGCAAACTGCTGATCGCCAACCGAGGCGAAATTGCCCTCCGCATCCTGCGCAGCTGCCGGGAGCTCGGCATCGCCACGGTGGCCGTCTACAGCACCGTGGATAAAAACGCCCTGCACGTGCAGCTGGCGGATGAGGCGGTCTGCGTGGGGGAAGCCCCCAGCAGCCGAAGGTACCTCCAGGTTCCCAACCTCCTGGCGGCCGCCACCTCCCGCGGCGCCGACGCCATCCATCCCGGCTACGGCTTCCTGGCGGAGAACGCCGACTTCGCCGAGAAGTGCCTCGACCACGGGCTGATTTTCGTGGGCCCCTCGCCGGCCGCGATCCTGGCCATGGGCGACAAATCAACGGCCAAGATCACCATGCAACAGGTGGGGGTGCCCACGATCCCCGGCAGCGAGGGGCTGCTGGAGGACCCCACCGAAGCGGCCGCCCTCGCCGAGACGATGGGCTACCCCGTGATGATCAAGGCCACCGCCGGCGGTGGCGGCCGGGGCATGCGCCTGGTGCCGGCGGCCGATCAGCTCGAAAGCCTGTTCAGAGCCGCCCAGGGGGAGGCGGAGGCCGCCTTCGGCAACCCGGGCCTCTACATGGAGAAGTTCATCGACCGGCCCCGGCACGTGGAGGTGCAGGTGCTGGCCGACCGCCACGGCAACGTGGTGCACCTGGGCGAACGGGACTGCTCGATCCAGCGCCGCCACCAGAAGCTCCTGGAGGAGGCCCCCAGCCCGGGCCTGGATCCCGAGCTGCGACGCCGCATGGGCGAGGCGGCGGTGGCGGCGGCCCGCAGCATCGATTACGAGGGCGCCGGCACCGTCGAGTTCCTGGTGGACAAGAGCGGCGCGTTCTACTTCATGGAAATGAACACCCGCATCCAGGTGGAGCATCCCGTCACCGAGATGGTGACGGGCATCGATCTGATCGCCGAGCAGCTGCGCATCGCCGGCGGCGAGCCGATCTCCGTGCGCCAGGACCAGATCCAGGTGCGCGGCCATGCCATCGAGTGCCGCATCAACGCCGAGGACCCCAGCCACAACTTCCGGCCGGCTCCCGGCAAGATCACCGGCTGGCTGCCCCCCGGCGGGCCGGGGGTGCGCATCGACAGCCACGTCTACACGGGCTATGAGATCCCCCCCTTCTACGACTCCCTGATCGGCAAGTTGATCGTCTGGGGGGTCGACCGCGACCACGCCATCCGCCGCATGCGACGGGCCCTGTCGGAATGTGCCGTCACGGGCATTCCCACCACGATCGAGTTTCACCTGGCCCTGCTGGATCGCCAGGAGTTCCAGCGCGGTGAGGTGTGGACCAAATTCGTTGAGGAGGAGATGCTCAACCGCTGAGCTGGCTGCGCAGCAGGGCCAGGGTGAGCAGACCCTGCTGACCCACCAGCAGTTCACGCAGCAGGCTGATCAACCCCACCCAGACCACCGGCGTCACATCCACCCCGCCGATGGGCTGGATCAGGCGACGGGTCAGGGCCAGCAGGGGCTCGGTGGGCGCCCCCACCAGCCGCATCACCCCCTGGGTGAGGTCCACACCCGGATACCAGGTGAGGACGATCCGGAACAGGAACAGCAGGGTCCAGCCCGCCAGGGCCAGCCCCAGGGCCAGGTGCAGCAGGGGCAGGGGCGCCAGTGCGGGAAGGGCCAGGGCCGTCACAAAGCTCTAAGCGTCTGATCCCCGATCGTAGGAAGCCGCCGCCACTGCCTAGGATCGCCCGAGCTGTCCAGAGCGAACGCCTGCCATGACCCCTTCCCTCGCCAACTTCCTCAGCAGCCTCGGCTGGGGCGCGGTCATCGTGGTGATCCCCATCGCCGTCGCCCTGGTGCTGATCAGCCAGAACGACCAGCTCGACCGGCGTCTCTGAGCTGCCACTGACGGCGCTGGTACGGTCCTTAGAGTGGGGGCCATCGCCCGGGTGAACCGCCGTGGTCAACGCCAGCCTCAACTGGGCCAGCATCGTCGGCATCGTCCTGGCGGTCGGCGGAGCCTTCCTCTACTTCATGAGGAGCTTCAAGCCGGCCCTGGCCCGGGACTACGACGTCTTCTTCGCCGCCATCGGCCTTCTCTGTGGCGGCATCCTCTTCTTTCAGGGCTGGCGCCTCGACCCGATCCTGCAGTTCGGTCAGTTTCTGCTCGCTGGCACCACGGTTTTCTTCGCCTATGAGAGCGTCCGCCTGCGTGGGGTGACCACCGAGCAGGCCCGCCGTTCCTCCTACTTCGACGACGAGGAACCCGCCGCCCCGTTCCGGCCGCGGGGCGGCCTGGGCGGTGGCCGCAGCTACGACGACGACCCGGACCGCTTCGATGAGCCGGAGCCCCTGCGGCGTCGCATCCCCTCCCGCGACGAAGCCGAGGAAGACTTCTACCGGCCGCGCCGGCCCAGCAGGGCCGCCATCCCCGAGCGCGCCGCCAGCCGCCGGGAGGAGGCCGACTCCTGGGACAACCCCCGCGCCGAGCGTTCCTCCAGCCGTCCGGAGCGCGATCCCATCGACGACCGTCCGGAGCTGACCGCTGGCCGCTATGCCGCCGGTGGCTCCGGTCGCTCCCCGGCCGCCGATTTCGGCGCCCGGCGACGGGAGCGGGACAGCGCCCCGGAACCCCGCCGCGGCTCCCGCCCCGTGGCCGCCTCCGAGACCGCTTCCCGCTCAGGACGCCGGGGCTCCACGCCTCCGGGCCCTGCTGCCGGACCAGCCAACCGGGAGCCGGGCCGCCCGGGGGCACCCCAGGGAACACCCATGGGCACGCCGATTCGCGGCGGGGCTCCCGACGATGTCAGTGATGCCGACTTCTCACCCATGGCCGGCGGCCGGCCCCGTCCAACCAGCCCCAGCGCCCGGCCACCGGCGGGCGACGCCCCAGCCGGGCCTCCCGCCGGCAGCCGGGACAACAGCTCCCGCTTCGACGACTGAGCCGCTGAACATCCGGCCCCTTCAGCGACCGCGACCCGGCCTCTCCCTGCTGGTTCTGGCACTGGTGGCCCTGATGCTCTCCGGCTGCGGCAGCTGGAGCTGGGGCAGGCGCAGCGCCGGTCCGGTGGGCTGGGGCGGAGCCGACCGCCAGGATCCAGCCCTGAGCGGCAACGGCCGGGTGCTGGCCAGTGTGGTGCGCCGGGACGGCCGCGACACGGTGCTGCTGCAGGAGCAGCCCTCCGGCACGGTGCTGCCGCTGCGCCATTTCGGCCGGCTGCAACCGCACCGGTCGCCCTCCCTGAGCTGGAACGGCCGCTATCTGGCCCTGCTGGTGCAGCAGGGACCGGAGCGCCGGGTGCTGATCGAGGATCGGGCGACGGGGCGCCTGCTCCGCCTGCCCTTGCCGAGCAGCCTGGTGCCCGAAAGCCTGAGCCTGGCCAGCGATGGCCGGCGCATCGCCATCGCCACCGAGGGGGACGGCCGCGCCCGGGTGCAGCTCTACGACCTCACCAGCCTGCTGGAGCCCGACCTCCCCGCCGGCCTGCCGGTGCGGGGGGCGCCGGCCGCCACCCCATGACGATGGGCGCCGGCAGACTGATCCGGGTGACGGCGTTGGCAGCAGTGGCGGCGGGCGCGCTGCCGCTGCTGCTGACGGGCTGCCTGGCGCCCCTGCCCCAGCCCCTGGTGGGCCTCAACCAGCGCCTCGAGGCGGCCGGCCCCGCCCGGGCCCCCTCCCTTTCCGGCGACTGGCTGGCCCTGATCGTCAGCAAGGGCGGCCGCGACCGGGTGGAGCTGGTGGACCTGCAGCGCCAGCAGCCGGTGCCCCTGCCGGGCCTGGAGCGCCCCGACGCCCAGCCCCTGAGCGTGGCGGTGGATGGCCGCGGTGAGCGGCTGGCCCTGGTGCGCCAGCTGGAGGGCCGCACCGAGCTGGTGCTCTACCGCCGCAACCTGATGGCCCTGCAGCCGGTGCCGCTGCAGCCCCCCGGCGTGCCGCGCCGGGTGTCCCTGCGGGCCGACGGCCGGGAGCTTGCGGTGGAGGTGAGCCGCCAGGGCCAGTGGCAGGTGGACCTGATCGCGGTGCCCTGATCAGGGCACCAGGCCCGCCCAGTGCAGGAAGGTGTCGTGGCTGATGGCCTCGACCAGCAGCACGGCGACGAAGCCGAGCATGGCAAAACGGCCGTTGACCCGCTCGGCGTAGCCGCTCCAGCCGAAGGCGGGCACCTCGGAGGTGGTGGCGCTGGTGGCCGGGGGTGTGGCGACCGCCGGTGGGGCGTCGGCTGAAGGGGTGGCGGAAGGGTCGCTCATCGGATCAGTCCTCGCGGCCAAAGGTATAGCCGGCGGCCGGAAGCAGGCGCCAGCCGCCGTTGCCATCCAGCTCCAGCACCGTGTCGTGGTAGGCGGTGAGAGTGGGGCGGTGGCCCACGCTCACGAAGGCCATCTCCCGCTCCACCAGCAGTTCGTAGAGGGCCTTCTCCGTGGCCACATCGAGGGCGCTGGTGGCCTCATCGAGCACCACGAACCGGGGCGAGTTGAGCAGCAGGCGGGCGAAGGCCAGGCGCTGCTGCTCGCCGAGAGAGAGCAGGCGGGGCCAGTCCTGCTTGATGTCCAGGTCGGGATAGCGGTGCACCAGCTCGGGCAGACGCACCTCTTCGAGCACGTGGCGCAGTTGCTCGTCGCTGAAGCGATCGGTGGGCTGGGGGTAGCAGAGCTGCTCCCGCAGGCTGCCCAGCAGCATGTAGGGCTTCTGGGGGATGAACATCAGCTCCCCCACCGGCGGCCGCTGCACGTTGCCGGCGGCGGGCGGCCAGAGGCCGCTCACCAGCCGCAGGAAGGAGGTCTTGCCGCAGCCCGACGGGCCCACCACGAGCAGTCGCTGGTTGGCGGTCACCTCCAGGCTGAGGTCGCGCACCAGCAGGCGGTTGGTGCGGGGCGGCACCAGGTTCACGTTGCTGACCAGGATCGATTCGGGGCGCACCGCGCCGGCCCCCGCACCCATGGCGCCCCCGGCTGAGGCCTGCTCGGCGGCCACGAACTCGGCCATTTCGGCACTGATCGACTCCACCTTGCCCTGGAAGCCCTCCAGGCGGCTGATGGAGGCGGAGAAGGCGGCCAGCCGGTCGATGTTGTTGACGATGTAGCTGACCGAGAACAACACCTGGGAAAAAGCGATGCTGGCCTGGCCAAAGACACCGAAGTCGACCTGCTTGGCGAAGTAGATCGGCGCGATCACCAACCAGGGCAGGAAACGGGAGAAGTAGTCGTAGGAGCGCTGAATGACGCTGATCAACGCCTCCCAGATGATCAGCCGGTTGTAGTTGACGATCACGCCATCGAGGCGGCGCTCGCCCTCCTTCTGCTCCTGGCGCTCGCCCCGATAAAACGCAATCGATTCGGCGTTGTCACGGATGTGAACCAGGCCGTAGCGGAAATCGGCCTCCAGCTTCAGCTGCTGATAGTTCAGATTCACCAGCTTGCGGCTGGCGAACACGATCAGGGCCGTGCCGCCCACCGAATAGGCCAGCAGCCACAGGGCCAGGGTCTGGTTGATGCTCCAGAGAACGATGATGAAGCTGAAGAAGGTGAGCAGGGCGGAGATAATCTCCACCGTCACGCTCAGGCTGGTGGCGGTGAAGCTGGCCGCATCCTGGGAGATCCGCTGGTCCGGGTTGTCAATCTCCTCAACGGATTCATCGTTGGGATTGAGAACGTAGTAGGCCCGGTTGGTGAGGTAGCGGCCCAGCATGCGGCCACTGAGCCACTCCCGCCACAGCAGACCCAGCGGGGTAATCAGATAGCTCTGGATGGCGCGGATCGGCAGGGCCAGCACCAGGCAGAAGGCGTAAATCGCGACGATCTTCCAGAACTCCTCCGCCTTGTACGCCACCAGGGCGTTCTCGATGTTTCGGGCGATGAAGCTGATGCCGACGTTGATGCCGTTGATCACCAGGATCAGCAGGGCAATGATGCCGAGCAGCAGCCAGGGCAGCCAGCGCCCCTGGCGCAGCTTGGCCCGCAGGCTGATGAAGGCGCCCAGGCCGGCGGCGAACAGCACCATGATCACGAGGCCGATCGGCCCTTTCCAGACCGCAGCCACCTGCTCGGGAACCCCGGGCAGGAAGCGGTTGCGCAGCTCGGGGATCCAGGCCCCGGCCGCCGCCACCACGCCGGTGAGCAGCAGCAAGGTGAAGCCCACCACCACCGCCAGCAGGGCCACCACCAGGATCAGGAACTGGCCGCTGCCGCCGCCGCCTTCGTCAAGGGGCAGGAAGTAGGGCTGGGCCAGGCGCTGCAGCTTGCCCAGCTGCTCGCGAAGGGCCTTCAGGGGGGTCATGGGCGTGGGCGGATCGCGCCATTCTCACCGCCGGCCCGACCCGGCCGGGGCCGCGGTGTGCAGCCGGCCATCAGCCCGGCGGCCAGGCCAGCGGGCGGCCGCCGATGACGTGCAGGTGCAGATGGAACACGGTCTGGCCGGCCTCGGCGCCGCTGTTGATCACGGTGCGCCAGCTCTCGAGCCCCTCCAGCCGGGCCACCTTGGCGGCCACCAGCAGCAGGTGGCCCAGCAGGGCCTGGTGCTCCTCCGTGGCCTCCCCGAGCTGGGCGATCGGCTCGCGGGGAATCACCAGCACATGCACCGGCGCCTGGGGATTGACATCCCGGAAGGCCAGGCAGAGATCGTCGGCATAGACCTCCTGGCAGGGAATCTCGCCGCGCAGGATGCGGCCGAAGATGGTGTCGCTGCTGGCCATGGGACGCCGGGGAGTGGTCGGGAGGTGGCACTGAACGGGCAGTGGGCTCCGAAGGGATGTTGGCACGGTGCAGCAGCGGGGCCCTGCGGGGCGTGGAGGCCCTGCCGGTGACGGTGGAGGTGGACATCGCCCCTGGGCTGCCGGGGTTGAGGGTGGTCGGCCTGGCGGATGCCGCGGCCCAGGAATCGCGGGAGCGGGTGCGCGGGGCCCTGCGCAACGGCGGCCTGCGGGTGCCCCTCACCCGGGTGGTGGTCAACCTGGCCCCCGCCGACCTGCCCAAGGCCGGCCCCGGCTTCGACCTGCCGATCGCCCTGGGGCTGCTGGTGGCGAGCCAGCAGCTGGCGGCCGCCGAGGTGGAGGGGATCTGGAGCGCGGGGGAGCTGGGCCTCGACGGACGCCTGCGGCCGATCCGGGGGATGCTGGCCCTTGCCCTGGCGGCCCGCCGGCACGGGGCCCGGGCCCTGGTGGGGCCGGCGGCCAACGCCACCGAGGCCGCCCGGGTGGAGGGGCTGCCCGTCTGGGGGGCGGAGCACCTGGTGGAGGTGGTGGCCCTGCTGCGGGATCCCGGGCGACCCCAGAGGGAGCCAGCCACTCCGGCCCCGCCATCGCCGGCAACCGCCGGTCCCGACCTGGCCGAGGTGCGGGGCCAGGCCCACGGCCGGCGCGCTCTGGAGATCGCCGCGGCCGGCGGCCACCACCTGCTGCTGGTGGGGGCGCCCGGCAGCGGCAAGACGATGCTGGCCCGGCGGCTGCCGGCGCTGCTGCCCCCCCTGGCGCACCAGGAGGCCCTGGAGGTCACCCAGCTCCACTCCCTGGCCGGGCTGCTGGGGGAGGGGGCCGGCCTGCGGCGCCAGCGGCCCTTCCGCAGCCCCCACCACGGCTGCTCCGCCGCCGCCCCGGTCGGTGGCGGCGCCGTGCCCCGGCCCGGCGAACTGAGCCTGGCCCACCATGGGGTGCTGTTTCTTGATGAGCTGGCGGAGTTCCGCCGTGAGGTGCTCGACCAGCTGCGCCAGCCCCTGGAGGAGGGGCAGCTGTGGATCAGCCGCACCCAGCAGCGCTGCCGCTTCCCCTGCCGGGTGCTCCTGGTGGCCGCCACCAACCCCTGCCCCTGCGGCTGGTACGGCGACCCCAGCCAGAGCTGCCGCTGCGGCGAAGCCCAGCGGCGGCGGCACTGGGGACGGCTCTCCGGGCCCCTGCTCGACAGGATCGACCTGCAGGTGGTGATGCGGCGTCCTGAAGCCCACGACCTGGGCGGGGCCTACCGGGAGCCAAGGCAGCAGCTGGCCCCTGCCGGTGAACCCAGCGCGATGGTGGCGCAGCGGGTGGCGGCGGCCCGGGGGCGGATGGGCCAGCGCAATCCGGCGGGGGCGGCCAACGGCCAGTTGGAGGGTCCGGCCCTGGCCGCGATCGTGAATCCCGAGCCGGAGGCTCTGGCCCTCTGGGAGCGGGCCATCAGCCAGCGGCGCCTGTCCGCCAGGGGGGCGGAGCGGGTGCTGCGGGTGGCCCGCACGATCGCCGATCTGGCCAGTGCTGAACGGGTGTCAGGAGCGGCGATCGCCGAGGCCCTCAGCTACCGCTCCTTCGACCAGGCGGCCTGAACCCACGCTGGAATCAGCGGCGGCGGCGCCGGGCGGGTTCGCCGCTGAAGGGCTGCTCACCGATCGCCGGCGGACGGTCCTGGGCTTCCTCTCCCGGGTTGCCCCAGGCGTGGTTAATGGTGTCAGCCAACCAATGGCTGAGCCGCTGAAGAAGGGAAGCAGACCTTGGCTGGCCTGCCGTTGAGGCATCCGGATGGACCATGGACCCTGGGGCGATGGCCCCTCCAGCCTGATCACGGGCCGGGGGCCAGGCAACAGGTAGAAGCACCTGAAGGGCCGAAGCCTGAACAGGGCTCAGCGGCGACGGCGGCGCTGCTGAGCCTTGCGCTTGTACTTCTCGGTGGGGGTTTCGTGGTGGCGCAGCCGCTTCAGATCGGCAAAGATGCCCGCCTTGGACACCTGGCGCTTGAAGCGGCGCAGGGCCGATTCAATGCCTTCGTTTTCGCCGACTGTGACCTGGGTCATGAAGTACTGCTGAGACGTACGCAGCGTTGCACCCTAGCAAGTGGGCCTTCGCCCCCCACCTCAGAGCTTGGTGGCGGGGATGGCTGGCGGAGCCACGGGCTGCTGGGCGGCGGCGGGTGCCGACTCTCCGGCGGGATCCACGGCCGTGGGCGGGGCTGTCGACGGAGTCACCCGACGCCCGGCGGCGGCAGGCGTGGCGGTTGGGGCGGCGGCGGGCTGGGCCGGCAGGGCGGGATTGATCGGGGCGGGCTGGGCGGCGGTCGCCGCCGTCCCCGGCCAGCTGTCGGCATAGACGTACAGGTGGCCGAGGTTGCGGCCGCCGAACTGGCGCCGCATCAGCCGCCAGCCCGGCTCCGGGTGGAGCTTGAGGAAGCCAGGCGCACTGCCCCGGGTGCGGGCCACCACCATCTCAGGGCCGGCCCCGGCCTTGGTGGGGAAGGCCAGCAACAGCATGTCGCCGCCGCTGCGGGTCACCATCAACCGATAGGAGGTGGCCAGATCCTGGCCGCCCACCCGCACCGAGTAGCCGTTGGCGTCGATGTAGCGGTTGCAGATGCCGGTGAAATCGAAGGTGGCCAGCAGGGGGTTCACCGGGGACGGCAAGCCCTCGCTCACCTCGAAGCAGGGCCGCACCGGCTTGAGCTGCTCGTAGATGTTGAGCTGGGCCTTTTCGCCCTTGCTGCCGATGGGGGCGGCCACCATCAGGAAGTTCTGCTGGTCCACCTCGGCGGCGGCGAACAGGGCGGAGGCGCGGACCGGAGCGGGGGCTGCAGTGGCCAGGGTTGTCGCCAGCACGGTCAGGGCCGCCAGGCCTGCGCGGGGGAGCACGGGAAGGTTCACGGCGTTGATCGAAGCGGCCTGAATCGTATGAACGGTAACCACCGGAAACCAGCCCATAGGCCCAATCGCCCGGCCGGTTGTCGGGCCGGCCGAGGGGTCGCAGCGGGGGCGCAGCGCGCTGGGGGGCTCAGGCGGGCTTGTTGATGCGGATCGCCACCAGCAGGGCCAGCACGGTGCCCGGCAGGCTGCCGGCCAGGATCCAGCGGGTGGCCTGGACGCCGAGGTCAGGGTCGCCGTAGGAGAGCTCGAAGATCGATCCGGTGGCAGCGATGCCAAGCAGACAGGCCAGGCCCAGAAACAGGCCGGCCAGGGGTTTCATCGGCATGGGGATCAGCGGATCGACTGGACGTCGGAACGGTGGAAGCCATGCTGCTGCAGGCCGTCATTGAGGCTGAGCTCGTCGGTGACCCGATCGACGAACAGCACACCCTGGAGATGGTCCATCTCGTGCTGGATGCAGCGGGCCAGCAGGCCATCGGCCTTGAGGCGGCGGGGGCGGCCCGTCTCGTCGCGGTAGGTCACCTCCACCACCGACGGACGCACCACATCCAGATAGACGCCGGGGATGCTCAGACAGCCCTCCTCGTAGGTGTTGAAGGAGGCTCCGGCGGCGGTGATCTCGGGGTTGATCAGCACGAGCGGCGGGGTGGCCGCCTCCTCCAGATCCAGATCGATCACCAGCAGCTGGCGATGCACCCCCACCTGGGGGGCCGCCAGGCCGATGCCCTTGGCGGTGTACATGCTGCGCAGCATGTCGCGGGCCAGGTCGCGGACGGAGGCATCCACCTTGCTGATCCGGCGGGCCGGGGCCCGCAGCTCCTTCGAGCCCAGCTTGTGGATCTCGAGGGGGGGGCGTTCCACCGGCACCTTCGGCACCAGCACGGAGTTGCCACCCTGCTCGGCCGACCGTGCCATCTGGGCGAAGCTGCGGGCCAAGACGTCACCTGAAACGATGGATCGATTCTAGAAGCAGCCTGCGGAGGGCTCGGGTGGGGGAGCCGTCGTTGCCGGACACAGGCCCGCTGCCCGCCGCGGTGGCGGTGGGCCGTGCGACCAGCGTCGCTGAGCCGCGGCTCGAAGGGGGACGCCTGTTCTGGCTGGAGCAGCGCCCCGACGAGCGGGGACGCACCACCCTGATGGGGCGGCGCCATGGAGCTGGGACCGTGGAACTCACTCCGGGGCCGTGGAACCTGCGTACCCGCGTTCACGAGTACGGCGGCGGCGCCTATGCGGTGGCGGGCGACCAGCTGGTGTTCGTCGACGACGGCGACCGCTGCCTCTGGCAGCTCAGCCTGGCCGGCGGCAGCGACCCCCTCCCAACCGCGGCGCCCCGGCGGCTCACGGCCCCGCCCGACCCGGAGCGGCCGCGGGCCTTCGCCGATGGCCTGATCGACCGGCCCCGCCAGCGCTGGATCGGCGTGATGGAGCAGGACGGCGTCGACCGGCTGGTGGCGGTGCCCCTGGCGGGGGGCGAACCGGAGCTGCTGCACCAGCCGTCGGACTTCTGCGGCTACGCGGTGCTGGCGCCGGACGGCGGCCATCTGGCCTGGGTGAGCTGGCAGCAGCCCTTCATGCCCTGGGAGCGCAGCCAGCTCTGGCTCGCCGCCATCGATGCTGCGGGGCAACTGCAGCAGGCCCGGCCCATCGCCGGCACGGGGCCGGGGGATCCCCAGGGGATCTCGGTGTTCCAGCCGCTCTGGCTCGGCGACGGCTCCCTGGTGGTGACCAACGACCGCAGCGGCTGGTGGAACCTGGAACGACTGGCCGACGTGGCCGCCCTGGGGACGGACACCCCGCCGCGGTGGCAGCCGTTGTGCCCCGTGGAGGCGGAGTTCGCCAGCCCGCAATGGGTCTATGGCCTGCGCACCCTGGCCTGGGACGGCATGCAGTTGCTGGCGGCGGTCTGCCGCCAGGGGCGCTGGGAGCTGGGCCGGCTGGGGGCCGAAGGCGGCTCCTTCGAGCCGATCCCCCTGCCCTTCGATGAGCTGGCCGCCCTGACGGCGGAGGCGGGCCGGCTGGTGGCGGTGGCCGGGGCACCCAGGATCGGCCAGGGGCTGCTGGAGCTGGACACGGCCAGCGGCCGCTGGCAGCACACGCCGGTCGCACTGTCGCCGCTGGCGGCCGAGGCGATCAGCCGGCCGGAACCGCTCTGGTTCGACGGCCACGGCGGGGCGCCCACCCACGCCTGGTACTACCCGCCCCGGGGCGGCAGCCGCGCCGATGCCCCCCTGCTGGTGAAGGGCCACAGCGGCCCCACCGCCATGGCCGGCA
>CALRQM020000066.1:0-14773 GCA_943370335.1 Bordetella parapertussis
ACCACCATGATCAATGGCCCCGGCGTGGTCTCGCCCAGGGCCAGGCCGTCCACCATCTGGGCGGCGTCCAGCCAGCCATAGGTGTCCACCGCCCCCTGGGCCACATAGGGGAGCACGGCATAGGCGCCCCCGAAACTGACCAGGGCCACCTTGGTGAAAAACCGGGCCATGGTGGCCAGCTGGCCGTTCCAGCCGCCCGCCAGGCTCAGCAGGGCCAGGGGCAGGCCGAGGGCCACCCCACCCCCCAGCAGGGTGAGGGCGAGGCGACGCCAGTGGAAGCGGGCGTGGTGGGGGGTGGGGGTGGCGTCGCCGTGCAGGGCGGCGCCGGGCGTGGCATCGCCAGTCGCATCGGCCGTGGCGCTGGCGACGGTTCGCACTGGGGCCTGGAACAGGGCCGGCCGCAGTCGGCCGCCGATCCAGCCCACCAGGGCCGTGGCGAGGATCAGGGCCGGGTAGGGAACCCGCCCCACCGCCAGGGCCAGGCAGGCCGCCGCCGCGATCAGCACCAGGGCGGGGTTGTGCAGCGTGCGCCGCCCCAGTCGCCAGGCGGCCTGGAGCACGATCCCCAGCACCGCCGGTTTGAGCGCCCAGAACACCGCCGCCAGCACCGGCAACTGGCCCCAGAGGGCATAGATCGCCGAGAGGCTCAGCAGCAGCACCACCGAGGGCAGCAGGAACAGGCCCCCGGCGATCAGGGCGCCGCCCAGGCCGTGCATCAGCCAGCCGAGATAGGTGGCCAGCTGGGTGGCTTCCGGCCCCGGCAGCAGCATGCAGTAGTTGAGCGCGTGCAGGAAGCGCCGCTCCGACAGCCAGCGCCGGCGCTCCACCAGTTCGGCGTGCAACAGCGCGATCTGGCCGGCCGGCCCGCCGAAGCTGACCAGTCCCAGCCGCAGCCAGAAGCGGGCGGCGGTGGCGAGGCTGTAGGGATCCTTTGTCATCGTTCAGCCCTGCCAGCTGCCTACCTTAATCATCCTGGAGGTTGTCGAAGCCAGCCCGGAAAGGCCATCAGCGTGACCGGGAAACTGATGTGCTTTCACCTACACCGTTCGGGCCAACGTGGCAGCAGGATTTGTTTTGTTCAGACGTTTGTTTCCCTAGCCTGAAGCCGATGCGCCGCCCACCCCAGGCCGATGATCTATCTGAGCCATCGGGGGAAACCACAGACCGAGCCTTGTTCAGTCCCTGGACGAATTGGCGGGCCTGGCTGGTGATTCTTGGTGGTGTCGTGATCGGTTATGGGATCGGTTTTTCTCCCCAGCTGTTCATCCTGCTGGCGATGATGTGTCTGGCTTGCGGCTGGTTCTTCGGGCGTTGATCCGCACCCAAAGTCTTTTCAGATCTGTGGCCAACCATGCGAATGTCCGTTGATTTATCTCCATCGTCCGTGGCCCATGGACCGGCCGTGCGGCCCGTGCCGAACAACCTCGGCCCGACCCTGCTGCTGGCTGTCGGGTTCTTGATGGTCCCCCTCCTGATCGGGGTGCCGCTGCTTGTCCTGGGCCTTGCCCTGCTGCGCTCGGCCGATGGAGGCCCGGCGCTGCCGTCCCTCTCCCGTTCCGTGGCCCGCTGGCGTCAGGCCAGCGACTGCCGCAGGACCGATGCCAGCTGACCCTGTTCCGCCAGGAACCCGTCGTGGCCGTGGTGGCTGTCGATCGCGGTGAAGTGGACGGGCCCTGCGATCCCCCGGGCCAGCTCCCGCTGGCTGTGGGGCGGGAAGAGCCGGTCGGAACGCAGCGACACCACGTGCGTGGGGGCGCTGATCCGGGCCAGGGCCGCGGCCACGCCGCCACGCCCGCGTCCCACGTCATGGCCGGCCATGGCCTGGGTGAGGACGAGGTAGCTGTTGGCATCGAAGCGCTCCAGGAACCCGCCCCCGTCCTCGATGCCCCCGTAGGTGCGTCGGGCGATGGTCCGGGCTCGGGCCAGCCCCGCCCGGGGCCCTCCGCCGGGATGGTCGTAGAAGTCGCCCCCGAGGAAAGCCGGATCCTGGCGGATGGCCTCGATCTGATCGTGGTGGAAGGCGTTGGTCTGGGTGGAGCAGCGGGCCGTCGTGGCCAGCAGGACCAGCCTCTCCAGCCGCCCGGGATGGCCGATCGCCCACTCCATGGCGCGCATGCCGCCCATGGAGCCCCCGATCACCGCCTGCCAGCGCTGGATCTGGAGCCTGTCGCTGAAGGCCACCTCCGCCTCCACCTGGTCGCGGATCGTGAGCGCGGGGAAACGGCTCCCCCAGGGCCTGCCGTCGGGGGCCTGGCTGCCGGGGCCGGTGCTGCCCTGGCAGCCCCCCAGCACGTTCGGGCAGACCACGAAGAACCGGTCGGTGTCGATCGCCCGGCCCGGGCCGATCAGCCGATCCCACCATCCTCCGGTGGGATGGCCGGGACCGGCCGGACCGGCGGCGTGGCTGTCGCCGCTGAATCCATGCAGGAGCAGCACCCCGTTGCTGCGGGAGGCATTGGGCTGCCCCCAGCTCTCAAAGGCGATGGTGATCGGCCCCAGCGTGCCCCCGGATTCCAGCCGCAGCGGCTGCTCGCGGAACAGCTCGAGGGCGGGCCGATGGCCGGTGCGCGGGTCCGTCCGGGTGGTCGCCAAGGTCAGGCCTCCTGCGGCGACGCCTGGCGCAGGGGCCGGCCCCCCCGGAGCCCCGGGATCCCCCGCAAGAGCTGGGCCCATCCCTTGCGTTGGCGTCCGGCCACGGGCAGTTCCTGTTGTTGCCAGGCCCCGAATCCGCCGGCGAGATGGCGGATTCTGCGGGCATGGCCCTGCGTCTGGAGTTGTTCGATCGTCGTGGCCGAATGCTGGGTGCTTTCGCCCACCAGGATCAGGTCCCCATCGGGGAGCTCGCCGCTGATCAGCCAGCCGCTGGGAATGTTGTGACTCCCCGGAACATGGCTGCGGTGATACTGGCCCCTGGGGCGAAGATCGATGATCAGTTCAGATGAACCGGGGCCATTCGCTCCTGCACCGGCCAGCAGGCGCAGGAGTTGCCGGGGGGAGAGGAGATCACTGGGAAGGGCTTTGGATTCTGGCTTTTGAAAGGCCGGGGCCATGGGGATCCTTTGCTGCAGTCCCTCAATCTTCAGGCCCGACGGCCTTAACTACGGTAATTCGGGCAACAAACCGTTTTAAGTGGCCGTTCCGCCCGTGCGGCGTGACGATGCCATGCAGGACATCCGTTCCCGGCCGCCGCCCATGAAAAAGGATCCTGCTGTTCGGCAGGATCCTTGAATTCCCTTACTCGCACTCCTTCGGAGCACCCCCACATCGTGCTCTCCTCCAGTCGCTCCGGTCGTGGTTGTGAACACACGGCCGAAGGCCTGAACGCACAGGCTGATCCCCTGGTGTCCAGCCAAGCTGAACGGAACAAGGACCCTTACGACGTTGCGAATGGGCTACCACCACGACCACGATGGGCTCCGGGACCGTCAGGACTCCCTCTGCGATCGGGAGTTTCTGACGCGGGCCGAGCGCCAGGAACTCCAGCCGCTGGAGGTGCGCCGCCTGCTCTGGGAGGGAGCCACCCTGGTGCAGCGGAAGCATCCGCTCGGCGATTCTCTCCAGGGAGCCGTCCAGCTGGAGGCGGAGATGGAAGGGGATCGGATCCGCGCCCTGCTGCCCGACCTTGCCTACCCCCTGCTCTGTATCGGACGGGGCAGTGGGGGAGCGATCCAGTCTTCGGCCGTGCAGCTGGCCGAGGACCTGCTCGACCTGGGCTACCGCCATGTCTTCTGCCTGGCCTAGGGGGTGATGGTCGCTCCCGGGGGCTGGTGCCGCACCACCTCTCCGTCCACCAGCAGAACGGCTTCACCTGCCTGCAACGGCAGCCATTCCTCGTCGGTTGTGAGTGGTTCCGTGCTGACGATCGTGACGACGTCGTCGACGCCGGCCAGCTCGGAGAAGTCGACGCTGAGGTCGTCATCGGCCAGGGTGGCCCGCCCGAAGGGTGACCGGCGTGTGATCCGGTGCAGCCGGCTGCTGGCGTGGGCGAACAGCCAGTTGCCGTTGCTGATCAGGCAGTTGAACGTGCCCTGATGCTCCAGCCGCCGCGAAGCTTCGACCAGGGTGGCGAAGGTGGCCTCCAGATCCTCCGGATCGGCATCTGCGGCGTTCAACTGCTCGAGGATCCAGCAGAAGGCGATTTCGCTGTCGGTGGATCCCTCCGGCCGAAACAGGTGCGTGTCCGGCAGGGGCCCCAGCAGGTTGCCGTTGTGGGCGAACACCCACTCCCGCCCGCGCCAGCGGCGATGGAAGGGGTGGCAGTTCTCCAGGGCGACCACCCCCTGGGTGGCCTTGCGGATGTGGGCGATCGAGCAACGGGAGCGCAGATCCAGTCGGGCCACCCTGGCGGCGATGGGCGAGAAGGCCGCCGGGGCGTCCTCCCGGTACAGATGCACGCCGCGGCCGTCCGGGTCGAAGCTGGCCACCCCCCAACCATCGGCGTGGACTCCGGTGGCCCCACCCCGGCGGGTGAGGCCATGGAAGGAGAAGCGCATGTCGGTGGGGGTGTTGGCGCTGAGGGCCAGCAGTTCACACATCACCCAAGGTCCACCGTCGGCCCCCATTCTCCCCGCCGGGATCAGCGCGAGCGGCTGAACAGCTGGTCCCAGACCCCGTCCTTGCCGAAGAAGGTGGCGTTGATCTTGTCCCAGCCGCCGAAGTCGCCGGCCGAGAAGAGCTGCTTCACGGGGGCGAAACGATCCTTCACCCGGCTCCACACACCGGGACTGACCGGGCGGAAGCCCTCCTCGGCAAAGATCTCCTGGGCCGGCTCGCTCTGCAGGTAGGCGGCCAGGGCTTCGGCGGCCTTGCGGGTGCCCTTGCGGTCCACGTCGCGGTCGATGACGGTCACCGGGCCCTCGATGCGGATGTTGACCTCAGGCACGATGAAGGGCGCCTTGAGATCACCGGTCCGTTTCGCCAGGATCGCCTCGTTCTCATAGTTGAGCAGCACGTCGCCCTGGCCGCGCTTGAGGAACACGTCGCTGGCCTCGCGGGCGTCCTTGGGCAGGTTCTCCACGTTGCGGTAGACGGAGCCCACGTAGGCCTTGGCCTGGGCTTCAGTGCCCCCGGTCTGGCTGATCGAGCCCCAGAGGCCCAGGAAGTTCCAGCGGGCGCCGCCCGAGGTCTTGGGATTGGCCGTCACCACGGTGATGCCGGGCTTGGCCAGATCCGCCCAGGTCCGGACGCCCTTGGGATTGCCGTCCCGCGTGACGAAGGCCACCACCGAGTGGGTGATGATCGAACCGCCGGGCAGGTCCTTCTCCCAGCCTGGCTGGACCAGGCCCGCCTCCTGGAGCTTCAGCACATCACCCGCCAGGGCCAGGGTGGCCACGTCGGCATCGAGGCCGTCGATGATCGCCCGGGTCTGGGAGCCGGAACCGCCGTAGCTGGTCTTCACGGAGATGGCCTGGCCGGTTCGGGCTTTCCAGTCGGCTTCGAACGTGGGCAGGATCCGGTCGTAGGCCCCCTTCGTCACGGCGTAGCTCACCAGCAGCAGCTCCTGGGAAGCACCGCCTGCACCGGCAGCACCCTCGGGCCGGGGGCTGCAGCCCGTCAGGGCCAGCCCCCCCACCAGGACAGCGGCCAGGGCGAGCGGGGCGGCCGCGCGGGGGGCGGTGGCAGGGCCGAAGCGATAAACCACGGTTCTCTGATCGACAATCCGTCAGAGCCTACACCGGTCACCCGATCGGCTTAGCCAGCCGCCTCCGACCAGCGGCGCTGGCCGGGGGAGGCATTGACGGCATCAGCGGGATTTGGAGAAGATCGAATCCCAGAGCCCTCCCTTGCCGAAGAACCGCTTGTTGATGGTGTCCCAGCCACCGAAGTCCTTGGCGGTGAACAGCTTCGAGACCGGAGCGAATCGGGATCTCGTCTCGGCCTTGACCTTGGCGGTGACGGGCCGGAAGCCCTCCTCGGCGAAGGCCCGCTGGGCCGCATCGGTGTAGAGGTAGCGGGTAAAGGCCTCGGCCACCTTGCGGGTTCCCTTGCGGTCCACGTTCTTGTCGACCACGGCGATCGGCCCTTCGATCAGGATGTTCGTGGTGGGCACGATGTAGGGGGTCTTCCAGGTGCCGCTCTTCCTGGCCAGGATCGCCTCGTTCTCGTAGTTGAGCAGCACATCGCCCTGGTTGCGTTTCACGAAGACGTCGGTCGCCTCCCGGGCGTCCTTGGGCAGGGTGTCCACATTGCGATAGACGTTCGTCACGAAGGCGCGGGCCTTGGCTTCATTGCCGCCGGTCTCGGTCACCGAGCCCCAGAGGCCCAGGAAGTTCCAGCGGGCGCCGCCGGAGGTCTTGGGATTGGCGGTGATCACCTCCACATTCTTGTTGTCGAGATCGTTCCAGGTGCGGACCTTCTTGGGGTTGCCGGGTCTCACGAAGAAGGCGACCACCGAGTTGGTGATGATGCTGTTGTTGGGGTTCTCCTTCTCCCAGCCCGGACGGATCAGGCCCGCCTCCTCGAGCTTGATGGTGTCGGCCGCCAGGGCCAGTCCCACCACATCCGCCGCCAGACCGTCGATCACCGCCCGGGTCTGGGAGCCGGAGCCGCCGTAGCTGACACGGACGAGCACGTTCTGACCGGTCCGCTTCTTCCAGTCGGCCGTGAATCGGGGAATGATCTTGTCGTAGGCCGCCTTGGTGACGGCGTAGGACACCAGCAGCAGTTCCTGGCTTGGCGCCGGTTGCTGTGCCTGGGCGTTCAGGGGCAGCAGGGTGCCGGACCCACCCAGGGCGACGGCGGCCGCCAGGGGGGTAGCCACCAGGCCGGGAAGCCAGGGGCGGCGGGCGGCTGGGGCGGCCGACGAGGAGAACGAATGAAGCACAGTTATCCGATGGGTGAACTGGTGAAAGCTATCCGGCGCTCCGACGCTTCGATGTAGGGCGGATTACAGCGGCATGGGGCCTGGCAGGCGGCTTCGGCATGGGCAGTGGCTGTCACAATCCCCGTAAGACAACCGTGGAATCCCTTGGCCTTCAGCGCGAAAACCGGCTACGGCCTCGTCTCGCTCATGGAGCTGGCCGCCATCCATTCCCGCGGCGGGGTGCTGCAGGTGGCGGAGATCGCCCAGCGCCAGGGCATCCCCGACCGTTACCTGGAGCAGATGCTGGCCAGCCTGCGGCGGGGGCAGATCCTGCGCAGCATCCGTGGCCCGAAGGGGGGCTACCAGCTGGCCCGGCCGCCGGCGGAGATCCGCGTCGATGCCATCGTCAGCTGTCTGGAGGGGGACGTGGCCCCCCGCTCCGCCGGTGAGGGCGCCACTCCCGAATTCGAGGTGCTGGGCCGGCTGGAGCAGAGGCTGGAAGAGACCCGCCTGGACATCCTCTCGGGCACCACGCTGCAGGACCTGCTCGACCAGCGGGACCACCTGGCCCAGGCCCAGGCCATGTACTTCATCTGAGGCGGAACCCGCCCTGGATCGTTAAATAGACCACATTGCCGATGGGGAATGTGAGGTATGGTTCTGGGGTCCCCGCAGGCTCCCCATGTGCTGTTGTCGGCGAATGCCTGTTGCCAGCCGATCGCTGGCCGTTTGCTCTGCCCAGATGACCCCGTACCCATCCCTTCTTTCCTGCGGCCATGACCACCTCACGCCCACCCCAGGCTCTCCGCCTCACGCTCCTGCCCCATGACGTCCTGCCCGATGGGCTGCACTGGAGAATTCAGGACGGCTACATCCGCACCGCGTCCCACGATGAGGAAGGCGAGTCCTTCACCCTCGGCCTCTGGGGCCCGGGCGACTGGGTGACCAATGCCTACTCAGCCCTGCGGCCGGTGGAGATCCAGTGCCTGTCCACCGTCGTGGTGGAGCAGGGCCATCCCAGCGAGGCCGAGATCCTGGCCTTTCTGCACCACCAGATCAGAAACACGGAAGAACTGTTCGAGATCAACCGGGTCCGCGGCGCCGACTCCCGGCTGCTGAGCCTGCTGCGCTGGATCGGCCTCCGTTTCGGCCAGGTGAGCAGCCGCGGCTACCGGCTGTCCCTGCGGGACATGAACCTCACCCATCAGGCCCTGGCGGAGATCTGCGGCCTCACCCGGGTGACGGTCACCAAGACCCTCAACCATTTCAAGCGCCTTGGCCTGCTGCATCAGGTGAGTGACACCGACCTGATGATCAGCCTCCCCTGACTGCTCCTGTGGGCCTTCCCCTGCGGGGGGGCTTCCAATGCCGACCCCATCCATCCACGCCACGACACCCATGGCCGCCCAGTACTTCCGCTCCAGGCTCAGCGAGCCCCAGCCCCAACGCTTCACCCTCGTCTTCCGCAACGGTGAGTTGCTGCGCCACCAGGATCCCCTGGCCGTGGCCCAGTACCTCGCCGATGCCCGCTTGGCGGAGGTTCATTCCGAACCTTCGCGGCGCCGCGCCGCCACGGCTCCGATCGACTGATCAGATCGAGTAATCCGGCTGGAAGGCGTGGGCCTGGCGACTGATCACATGCAGTCGGTCACCGGGCTTCAGGTTGTCGTAGTCAACCTCTTCCCGGGGGAACTGGGCCACCACCACTTCTTCCGTGTCGAGCACCAGTTCCGCCTGCAGGTCGCGGCCCATGTGGGTGAGGCGCCGCAGGCGTGCCGGCACGGTGCCCGGCTGGGGAGTGGCATGCACCTGCACGTGGTGGGGGCGCACGAAGATCCGCCCTTCCGACGGCAGCGGCGGCACCGCGCCACGGCGCACGGGCAGGGCGCCGCTGGGCAGCTCGTTGACGGCGCCCACGAAGCTCATCACGAAGGGGGAGGCGGGATGGTCGTAGATCTCCGCCGGGGAGCCGATCTGCTCCACCCGCCCTTCGTTCATCACCACGATCCGATCGGCCACCTCCATGGCTTCCTCCTGGTCGTGGGTCACGATCACGGTGGTGACGTGCATCTCGTCGTGGAGGTTGCGCAACCAGGCGCGCAGCTCCTTGCGCACCTTGGCATCGAGGGCGCTGAACGGTTCATCCAGCAGCAGCACCTGGGGCTGCACCGCCAGGGCCCGGGCCAGGGCCACCCGCTGGCGCTGGCCGCCGGAGAGCTGGGAGGGGAAGCGGCTGCCATAGCCCCGCAGGTGCACCAGGTCGAGCAGCTCGTCCACCCGGCGGCGGATCGCCTCGGGCTTCCAGCGGCGCAGCTCGAGGCCGAAGGCCACATTGCGGCGCACATTGCGGTGCTTGAACAGGGCGAAGTGCTGGAACACGAAGCCCACGTGGCGCTCCTGCACCGAGCGTTGGGTGGCCTCCTCGCCGGTGATCCAGATGCGACCGACATCGGCCTCCTCCAGCCCGGCGATCAGGCGCAGCAGGGTGCTCTTGCCCGATCCGGACGGCCCCAGCAGGGCCACCAGGGAGCCGCTTTCCACGTCGACGCTGACGTCGTCCACGGCGCGGAAATCGCCGAAGCTCTTGCTGACGTTGGCGACGCGAATGCCCATCGGAACGGCCATGGTGGCGGTGGAGTGCCGACTATACCGGTAAACACACCGCTGAACCGCGCTTTAAAACGGCTACGGTGATACGGTCAGCGCCACCCCGCCGATCCGGCGCCCCGATGACCCCCGCCCCGCTGCGCCGCTGGCGCCCGCCTGCCCTGAGCCTGCCCAGCTGGCCCTGGCGCATCACCTGGACCTACCTGGGCCTGATCCTGTTTCTGCCCCTGGGGGCCATGCTGCTCAGGGCCGCCGAGGTGGGACCCGTTGGTTTCTGGGAGATGGCCACCACGCCGGAGGCCATCGCCACCTACAAGGTCAGCTTCGGCCTGGCCCTGGTGGCCAGTGTGATCAATGGTGTGTTCGGTCTGGTAGTGGCCTGGGCGCTGGTGCGCTGCCGCTTCCCGGGCCAGCGGGTGCTGGATGCCCTGATCGATCTGCCCTTCGCCCTACCCACCGCCGTGGCCGGGTTGGCGCTGACGGCCGTGTACAGCACCAACGGCTGGCTGGGGCAACCGCTGAACGAGGCCTTCGGCCTCAAGGTGGCCTTTGCCGCCCCCGGGGTGACGGTGGCGATGGTGTTCATTTCGCTCCCCTTCGTGGTGCGGACGGTGGAGCCGGTGCTGCGCTCCCTTGAGAAGGAGCAGGAGGAAGCCTCCTGGTGCCTGGGGGCCTCCCCCCTGCAGACCACCGTGCGGGTGGTGCTGCCCCAGTTGCTGCCGGCGATCCTCGGCGGGGTGGCCCAGGGCTACAGCCGGGCGGTGGGCGAATACGGCTCGGTGGTGATGATCTCCAGCAACGTGCCCTTCAAGGACCTGATCACCCCCACCCTGATCATCCAGAAACTCGAGGAGTACGACTTCGAGGCCGCCACCGTGATCGGTTCGGTGATGCTGATCTTTTCCCTGTTCAGCCTGCTGGTGATCAACCTGCTGCAGGTCTGGGGCCAGCGCTACCAGGGCGATTCAGCCTGATGTCCCTCCAGCTTCCCTTGCGTTGATTCAGTTTCCATGACCATCGTTGTTCCCACCCTGGAGACCCCCAGGCCCACTCCCACTCCAGCCAAGCGATCGCGCCGCCAGGGTCTGGACCTGCCGGCGATCCTGATTCCGCTGATCGCCTGCCTCTACGTGGGGGTGGTGATCCTGCTGCCGGCCCTGAGCGTGGTGGCCTCGGCCTTCGCGAAGGGGCTCGGCCCCTTCCTGGAGAACTTCCAGTCCCACGAATTGCTCTCCGCCCTGCGGCTCACCCTGTTCGCCACCGCCGTGGCGGTGCCCTGCAACGTCATCTTCGGCCTGGCCGCGGCCACCGCCATCGCCCGCCGTGAGTTCCGCGGCAAGGCGCTGCTGCTCAGCGTCATCGACCTGCCCTTCTCGATCTCGCCGGTGGTGGTGGGCCTGATGCTGGTGCTGCTCTACAGCCCCACCCATGGGTTACTGGGCGGTGTGGTGGAGAGCCTGGGCTGGCGCATCATCTTCTCCTGGCCCGGCATCGTGCTGGCCACGATCATCGTCACCTTCCCCTTCATGGCCCGGGAAGTGATCCCGTTGCTGGAGGAGGAGGGCTGGGAGCAGGAGGAGGCGGCCCGCACCCTGGGGGCCACGAACTGGCAGGTGTTCTGGAAGGTCACGCTCCCCTCGGTCCGCTGGGCGGCCCTCTATGGCCTGATCCTCACCACGGCCCGGGCCCTGGGGGAATTCGGCGCCGTGGCGGTGGTCAGCGGCAACATCGAGGGCCAGACCCAGACCCTGCCCCTGTTCGTGGAGGACGCCTACAAGAACTACCAGACCGAGCTGGCCTTCGGCGCGGCGATGGTGCTGGGGGGTGTGGCGATCGTGTCGTTGCTGCTCAAGATTCTGGTGGAGCAGGTCCTGGAGCAGGACAAGAAAGCGAGCCGGATGCCTCTGGACGGCTGATTGGGGCCTGGGAACAGCCCCCGGGCGGTTCGATCTGGATCGTGCTGTGGGTGATGCCGAGCTCGGCCAGCCGCTGCTGGGCCAGCTGCAGCAGCTCCCCGTCGTCCCCGGCTCCGCTGGGGCGGCCCAGGTGGGCCGTGAGCGCAGTGCGGGAGGTGCTCATGCCCCAGACATGCAGATGGTGCACGTTCTCCACGCCGGGCAGGCTGCGCAGGGCCGCCTCCACCGCGGCCAGGTTGATGTCCCGCGGCACGCCGTCGAGGGAGGCACTGAGGGCCTCACCCAGCAGCTCCCAGCCGCTCCAGGCCACGGCCAGCCCCACGCCGATGGCGGTGGCCGCATCCAGCCACGGCCAGCCCAACACCGTCATCAGCAGGGCGCTGACCAGCACCGCGGCGGAGACGGCGGCATCGGTGAGCAGGTGCACCACCGCTGCCCGCCGGTTCAGATCGTGGTGGTGACCGGTGCCGAACAGGCGGGCCGACAGCAGGTTCACCGCGATGCCGGCCGCCGCCGCCCAGGCCACCGGGCCGCTCACCACCGGCACCGGATCCAGAAGCCGCTGCACCCCCTCGACGATCACCACCCCGGCCGCCATCAGGATCAGGGCCGCATTCATCAGCGACGCCAGCTGGGTGCTGCGGCCGAAGCCGTAGGTGAAGCGGGCCGTGGCCGGGCGGGAACTGAGCCTTTCGGCCCCCCAGCCGAACAGCAGCCCGGCCACGTCACCGAGGTTGTGAATGGCATCACCGATCAGGGCCAGGGAGCCGAAGCCGATGCCGATCGCCAACTGCAACCCCGAGAGGGCGCTGTTGAGCAGCACCCCCCAGAAGAAGGCCCTGGTCGAACCCTGGCGGTGTTGATGCCCGTGCTCGTGCCGGTGGGAATGGGACGCCATGCAGGCGTCCTAGCAGCGCCGGCGTCGGCTGGCCTTCAGCTCTGGTAATGGGAATCGAGCCAGCACCGGGGCAGGTCCTCCCCGGAGGGGAAGAACAGGTCGGTTTTGGCGTACTCCTGGGGATCCTGCATCTCCTCCCCGCCATGGAGACGGGCCTGGACCCGGGTGTCGAAGGGGTTGAACAACTGCTTGACGTTCAGCACCTCCACGAGGCTGGCGTCATCGTCGTGGCGTACTTTCAGGAACATCGCCCTGCTCCGGTTCTCGATACCTTCAGTCTGGTGCCACGGTGCCAACAAAGGTAGCGACCGTGACATTTCTCCCTCGCCGTTGCCGGGTCCTCCGCGTTCGTTTCCCGTTCCATGGCCCATCACCAGATCCTGATCGTCGGCGGAGGGGCAGCGGGCCTCACGGTGGCCAGCCAGCTCAAGCGGGCGCGGCCGGGCCTGGAGATCGCCATCCTTGAGCCCTCCTCCGACCACTACTACCAACCGGGCTGGACACTGGTGGGGGCCGGCGTCTTCACCCTCGAGCAGACCCGTCGCGCCGAGGCCGACCTGATTCCCGAGGGGGTGCGCTGGATCCGCGCCGCCGCCGCCGGCTTCGATCCGGTGGCCGGCACCGTGACCAGCACCGACGGCGAAACGCTCCACTACGACGCCCTGGTGGTGGCCACCGGCATCCAGCTCTGCTGGGACCGGATCAAGGGTCTGCCGGAGGCCCTCGGCACCAACGGCATCACCAGCAACTATTCCAAGGATCTGGTCGATTACACCTGGCAGACGATCCAGGCCTTCCGCGGCGGCAACGCGATCTTCACCTTCCCCGACACGCCGATCAAGTGCGCCGGGGCGCCCCAGAAGATCATGTACCTGGCCGACGACGTCTTCAAACGCTCGCCTGCGGTGGCCGCGGCGACCAGGGTGATCTACGCCACCGCCACACCGGGGATCTTCGCCATTCCCACCTTCGCCGAACCCCTGCGCCAGGTGGTGGCCCGCCGCGGCATCGAGCCCCACTACCAGCACACCCTCAAGGAGGTGCGCGCCGCCAGCAAGGAGGCGGTGTTCGCCGTCAAGGACGGCGACACGGTGCGTGAAGAGGTGCTTCCCTTCGGGATGCTGCATGTCACCCCGCCGATGGCGGCCCCGGATGTGGTGGCCACCAGCCCCCTGGCGGTGGCCGGCCCGGGCGGCTGGGTGGACGTGGACAAATTCACCACCCAGCACGTGCGCCATCCCAACGTCTTCTCCCTCGGCGACGTCTCCTCGCTGCCCAACTCCAAGACCGCCGCCGCGGTGCGGGGCCAGGCGCCGGTGCTGGTGGCCAACCTGCTGGCCCACCTCGATGGCCAGCCCCTGGCCGCCCGCTACGACGGCTACGCCTGCTGTCCGCTGATCACCGGCTACGGGCGCGTGATCATGGCCGAGTTCAACTACGACGGCCAACCCGTTCCCTCCTTCCCCCTCGATCCCACCCAGGAGCGCTGGAGCATGTGGGTGGTCAAGAAGGATGTGCTGCCCTGGATCTACTGGAACCGCATGCTCAAGGGAGCCCCCCACGAACGGCGCTTCATGCCTGGGGTGGCTGGCTGAGATCGCTGCTGGGCTGCTTGAGGTGGCCCAGGCGATTTTCCAGCCCGTGGAGCATCTCCAGGGCGAACATCGGCAGTTCCTGGAGGGCGAACAGGAATTCCTCCCGGTTCATCTCCAGCAGCTGCGTGTCCTGCAGGGCGGTGGCGGTGCCGACGCGTCGATGCTGGTTGTCCAACAGCGCCCCCACCCCGAAGCTGCTGCCAGGGCCGAGGGTTTCGCCTTGGTGCTCCTGGCCCCAGTCGATCCCCACCTCGCCATCGACGATCCCGAAGACGGATGCCCCCTCATCACCCGTACGGAAGATTACCTCCCCCGCTGCGAAGGTTCGCAGGTTCTGCTTCTGCGCCAGGAGCCGCATCGTGGTCAGGGCTGCCGCTGGGGAGGGGGAGGTCATCGGGGACTCCTGGATGCGACCACCATGCTGACGGACGGTTAAGGATCAGGTGGTCAAGGGGCTGCCTGACATGGTCACCGGGGAGGGCGTCACGTCCCAGATCCGTTCGGCATACTCCCCGATCGCCCGATCGGAGGAGAAGAAGCCGCTGCGGGCGGTGTTCAGCAGGGCCATCAGATTCCAGCGGTCGCGGTCGGCCCAGGTGGCGTTGATGGCGTCCTGGGCCCGGAGGTAGTCGCTGAAATCGGCCAGCACGAAGAAGGGATCGGACCCCCGCAGCTGGTCCGTCAGGGGTCGGAACCGGTCGGTGTCCCCCTGGCTGAAGTGTCCCCGGTCGATCAGCTCGAACACCTCCGCCAGCAGCGGATCGCCACCCAGCCACTCCCAGGGCCGGTAGTGGCCATTCAGCTGGGCGATCTCCTCGGTGGTGCGGCCGAAGAGGAAGAAGTTGTCGTTGCCCACCTGCTCGCGGATCTCGACGTTGGCGCCATCGAGGGTGCCGATGGTGAGGGCGCCGTTCATCATGAATTTCATGTTGCCGGTGCCGGAGGCCTCGAGGCC
>CALRQM020000067.1:0-14327 GCA_943370335.1 Bordetella parapertussis
ATTCGGAGCGCTTGCGACGGGCTTGGCCGTGCTGACCGGGGGGATAAGACCGTTTGGCGGCCTTACGGGTGAGACCGGGAAGGTCCCCCAAGCGCCGCGTGATCCTCAGGCGAGGGCCGCGGTAGCGAGACATAAGGGAAGGTGACGGAGGTGGAGACGGCGAGGGTCACGGTTGCGGCATGCTGGAGAAACCCGGATGCCCGCGCGTGCAGCGCCAACCACCCACCCTAGGCGGCGATGGTCCCATGGGGATCCCGGCCGCCCTCTCGGCCGCCGTGGCCGCCCTGCTGCTGGCCCTGATCGGCGCCTACCGGCGTTGGATCTCGCCCCTGCTGGGTCCCCGCTGCCGCTTCATTCCCAGCTGCAGCGCCTATGGGCTGGAGGCGATCGGCCGCCATGGCCCCTGGCGCGGCGGCTGGCTGACCGTGAAACGCGTCTGCCGCTGCCATCCCTTCACCCCCTGCGGCTGCGACCCGGTTCCTGACTGATGCTGGAGCTGATCCTGTTCACGCGCCAGGGCTGCTGCCTCTGCGAGGGTCTTGAGGAGAAGCTGCGGGCCCTGGATCCCCCCCAGCCCCTGCAGCTGATCGATGTGGATACCGACCCGGCCCTGCAGGGGCGCTACGGGCTGGCCGTTCCCGTGCTGGCGGTGGCGACCAGCGGGGGTGCGCCGCTGCGGGAGCTGCCGCGGGTGTCGCCCCGGCTGGCGGGAGCCCAGCTGCTGGCCTGGCTCACCAAACAGGGCGTCCGCTGAGCGTTCCGCTATGACAGGCCCCAGCTTCGTCCCGCCGGACGCCGCCGGCGCCGCCATGTCACCGCTGCTTCAGCCGCTCCTGCGCCAGGTGGGCCTGCCGCCGCTCCCCGATCCCTCCGGTGCCCTGGCCGAGATGGCGGTGAGCGGCGTCAGCTGCGATTCCCGCCGCGTCGCCCCCGGCAGCCTGTTCGTGGGCCTGCCCGGCACGGCCGTGGACGGCGGCAGCTTCTGGCCCGAGGTGCTGGCCGCCGGCGCCGTGGCGGCGGTGATCGGGCCGGCGGCGGCGGCGGCCCGACCCCCGGCGCCGGGTGATCCGGTGCTGGTGGTGGAGCCCCCCCTGGCCCTCTGGGCCGGCCGGCTGGCGGCGGCGTTCTGGGGCCAGCCCAGCGGGCGCCTGGCGCTCATCGGCGTCACCGGCACCAACGGCAAGACCACCACCACCTACCTGATCGAGCATCTGGCGGCGGCGGCGGGGCACCCGTCGGCCCTGTTCGGCACCCTGCAGAACCGCTGGCCGGGTCACAGCGCCACAGCGACCCACACCACCGCCTTCGCCGATCTGCTGCAGGCCGATCTGGCCCAGGCCGTCGCGGCCGGCAGCGCCATCGCCGCCATGGAAGTGAGCTCCCATGCCCTCGATCAGCAGCGGGTGGCCGGCTGCCGCTTCGCTGGGGCGGTGTTCACCAACCTCACCCAGGACCACCTCGACTACCACCCGTCGATGCAGGCCTACTTCGAGGCCAAGGCCCGGCTGTTCGCCCCGGAGCTGCTGGACGGCGGCGCTGTTGTCAACGTGGACGACCCCTGGGGGGCCCGCCTGGCCGAGCGTCTGGCGGGGACGGCGGGCCGCTGCTGGCGCTGCTCCCTGGAGGATCCTTCGGTGGAGCTGCACATCAGCGATCTGGTGATGGGCGCCGATGGGGTGAGCGGCCGGCTGCACAGCCCGTCAGGAGAGGGGCTGTTCCGCTCCCCCCTGGTGGGTCGCTTCAACCTGATGAACCTGCTGCAGGCGGTGGGGGCCCTGTTGCAGCAGGGCCTGCCCCTGGCCCAGCTGCTGGGGGGTCTGGCCAGCTTCCGGGGCGTGCCGGGACGCATGGAGCGGGTGGGCGGGCCGGCGGGAGTGGCCCTGCCCGCGGTGCTGGTCGACTACGCCCACACCCCCGACGGCCTCGAGAACGCCCTGGCGGCCTGCCGGCCCTTCACCGATGGCCGGTTGATCTGTGTGTTCGGCTGCGGCGGTGACCGCGACCGCAGCAAACGGCCCCAGATGGCGGCCATCGCCGCCCGCCTGGCCGATGCGGTGGTGGTCACCTCCGACAACCCCCGCACCGAGGACCCGCAGCGGATCCTCGATGACGTGGTGGCCGGGATCCCTGCCGGCACCGAGCTGGTGGTGGAGGGCGACAGGGCCGCCGCCATCGCCGCCGCCATCGCCGCCGCGACGCCGCAGGATCTGGTGCTGATCGCCGGCAAGGGCCATGAGGACTACCAGATCCTCGGCACCACCAAGGTGCATTTCGATGACCGGGAGGAGGCCGCCAGGGCCCTGATGACCCGCGCCGCAGGCTGAAGGGCGCTGCGATGTGATGGACACAACCCCGGAAACGGGTGGGTTTGGGTGTAGTTTTCCTGCTAAATCCACCCTTTTGCATGTCAGCTTCCATTCCCATGCCGAAGAAGTTCCTGGCGGAACTGATCGGCACCTTCTGGCTGGTGCTCGGCGGCTGCGGCAGCGCCGTGCTGGCGGCCGTGTTCCCCTACGACAACGCCGCCGCCAACCCCCTGGGCCTGGGTTTCCTGGGCGTCTCCCTGGCCTTCGGTCTGACCCTGCTGACGGCCGTCTATGCCATCGGCCACATCTCCGGCTGCCACATCAACCCGGCGGTCAGCTTCGGCCTCTGGGCCGGCGGCAAGTTCCCCGGTTCCGGCCTGCTGCCTTACATCGTCGCCCAGGTGCTCGGTGCGGTGATCGCCGGCGGCGTGATCAAGCTGGTGGCCAGCGGCCGTCCTGGCTTTGAGCTGGCGGGCTCCAACCCCTTGGCCACCAATGGCTTCGGTGCCCACTCCCCCGGCAGCTACAGCCTGCTGGCCGCCCTGGTGATCGAGGTGATTCTCACCTTCATCTTCCTGCTGGTGATCCTGGGGGCCACCCATAAGCAGGAGCTGGGCGCCATCGCCGGTGTGCCGATCGGCCTGTCCCTCACCCTGATTCACCTGATCAGCATCCCGGTCACCAACACCTCCGTGAACCCGGCCCGCAGCACCGGCGTGGCCCTGTGGGTGGGTGGGGAGGCCATCGGCCAGCTGTGGCTGTTCTGGCTGGCCCCGATCGTGGGTGCCCTGCTGGCCGGCTGGTTCTACAAGGCCTTCTTTCAGCCCACCGAAGGCTGAAGCAGCTGAATCAGCAGCCTCTCCACCTCCTCAGCGGTGCTGACCAGGTGGGTGCAGGCCCGCACACAGCGGGGGGATTCCAGGGTTCTCAACCAGGTGCCCCGATCCCCCAGCTGCTTCACAACAGCGGCTGGATCCCTGGCTTCTCCCGATGGGTTGCCAATTGTGAAGCTCACCAGGCCCGCGGGAGGGGGGACCTTAAGCACGGTTCTGACCACTTCAATACGTTGCAGGCCCTCCCAGAGCTGGACGCTGCGTTCCCGGATCGCCGCCAGACGCCCATCGGCATCGCCTTCGGCCTCCAGCAGCTGCAGCGATTCGTTCAGCCCCGCGAACAGGGGGGTGCAGGAGGTGGCCACCTCGAACCGACGGGCGTCGCGGTGGTAGCCGCCCGCGCCGGGGCCGTCGTGCTCCAGGGTGCGCCAGCCGATCAGGGTGGGGCTGCTCTCTGCCAGCAGCCGCTCGGAGAGGGCCACGGCGCCGAGCCCTTCCGGTCCGCAGCACCATTTGTGGCCGGTGCAGGCATAGATGTCGGCGGCGGCCGCCGCCTCCGCCAGTGGCAGGCTACCCAGCGACTGGGCCCCATCCACCAGCAGCCAGGGATGGCGGGCATGGCCAGCGAGCTTGGCCGCCACCGCCGCGATCGGCATCGTCTGGCCGGTGTTCCAGAGCAGGTGGGAGAGCACCACCAGCCGGGTGCGGGGGGTGAGGGCCGCCTCCAGCCGCTGGCCCACCGCCGCGGCTGTGGCCTCGGCCTCGCCGGTCAGATCGGCCACTGCCAGGGTGGTGATCCGCAGCTGGTGGCGCCGGGCCAGCTCCTCGAGGGCCGCCACCACCCCGTAGTGCTCGGCGTCGCCCACCAGCAGTTCATCGCCCTCCTGCCAGGGCAGGCCCCAGAGCGGCAGCACGCAGCCAGAGGTGACGTTCTCGGTGAAGGCCACCCGCTCGGGGGCCACGCCGAACCAGGCGGCCAGCCGCTGGCGCAGCCCTGAAACGGTGCGATTCACGTAGGGCCAGACGTCGTCGCTGAAGGGGCCCAGCTCCTGGATGGTGGTGAAGGCCTCGCTGATCGCCGCCAGCGATGGGGAGGGCAGGGGGCCCTGGCCGCCGTAGTTGAAGTAGGTCTTGTTGGCCAGGGCCGGCATCAGATCCCGCAGGGGGACTGGGGAATTGGCCTCCGGGCGTGGCCCAAGGTCGTTGCTCAAAGGGGTTCTGGGTGGCGTTCAGGCAGCATGGCAGTGGGTTCCCACCGGCCGGCGGCGCCGCTCTTCGTCGGCTGGTGGATCAGCGGAGCGCCCCAGCGCCTGAAGGCTTCCGGCGGTTGATCCGTTCACGCAGCCGGCGGCTGTAGCCGAAGGCCACCCCGAGGCCGACGACAGGCAGGGGGGCAGGAACCTGTGCGGCCACCTCGCCGTGGAGAGCCTGCCCGACGCGCTGATGGAACGCCGTGGTGGGATGGAGATCGTCCCAGAACAGGCGCCGGGCGGCCGTCTGGGGATCGCTCAGGCAGGCGAGGTCGCGGGTGCAGGGCACCAGGGAGTCATCCAGGCCAAAGGCGCCGGGATCGCCGTAGATCCTGTTGGTCAGGGCGTTGAAGTCGAACAGCGTCAGGGTGGATCCGGCCAGGATCGGGCGCACCTGATCCAGGGCGCTGTCGATCGAGGCGTTGAAGACGTTGGAAAAGAGGCTGAGTGTCTGCGCTTGAGGCCCGCCCGGAGGGCCTGCACCCGGGAGGCGGCCGAGGTCAGGGGAGTTGAACACCAGAATGTTGCGGGCCCCCCGTTGATGGAAGTCAACGGCCGTCGCAACGACGTTGTTGACGGCGTTGCTGATGATCTGTTGGAACACCTGCTCCGGAACAGGTGGTGGCGGGGCCTGAATCGTCGGAGGCGCAGGCTGGAGGGCGCCGTCGAAACTGCCGGCCAGCAATCCTGGGGATTGGGTCAGGGCAGCGGTGGTCTGGGTATACAGAACGTCATTGGGAAACAGCTGAATCACGAATAAGGATGTGACCGGATTGAAGGCCGGCTTTGAGGTAATGAAGGCATCCCGCTGCCAGGCATTGCCGAGATTCGCGAAGTAGCCACGGATCACCGGGCCGAGGACCGGCGAGACGCCGTTGTTGTTGGCCACGCCTGTGGTGGCCCCGCCGATGGCGTAGTTGGTACCACCGGCCAGCGATGGCCGGAAAGGTGCCAGCGGGCTGCCGGCACTGAAGAAAGGATCCTTCGGATGGAAGCGATTCCAGAGATATTCCACCGCCGTCGGTCCATTGCTGAACCGTCCATCGGCATAGGGCGGTGGCGGGAAGACCACCGAGCCACCCGACTGGATCCTGGTTCTCAGGCCAGCGTTGCCACCATCCAGGACGCTGTCGCCGATCACAAAGAGGCTCTCCAGCCTGGCGATCCGCGCCTGGGCGGGCAGGGGCTGCAGCAGCGCTGTGGCAGCAGCGGCCAGACCAAGCCATGGCAGAACGCTACCCATGCCCGCACCCAGGTGATGGCCGGGAGCCTAACTGAAAAAATGGGAAGTTCTTGCCGTTTGGATCACACCATCGGATCGATCAGTTGCTGGAGATGACCTGGCCCACCACCACGGCCGCCACGGCCGAGAACAGGGTGATGCCGAGGGCCGTCAGGGGGCTCTGGCCCTGGGCCACCGCCAGGGTGGTGATCACGCCCGCCCCGAGGCTGGCCACGGCGAGCTGGGAGGTGAGTTCGCTGCCGGTGCGGGGGCTGGGGCTCGGGGTCACGGCGGCTTCATCACGGTTGATGGCATGAAGCTACGGGTGATGAATCGTTCGTCACCCTCGCCGCCTGCAAGCTGTTACCAGGCGTGGTTGTTCTTCATGAAGCCGTTACATCGGGCCGCATCGATGCAATGAAAGTCTTCCACTTTCGTGCTGATTCTCCTCAGGAAGGCCGCCCGGCGCCTGAGGCCGGTCGGGCCCGGCCGCTGCTGGCCCAGCTGCGCAGGGCCTCCAGCTGCTCCCGGGCCGTGCGCGACAGCGGCACCACCTGGCTGGCCGCCGCGATCAGGTCGGCCTCACCGAGCTCGCGGCCCTCGCCGAAGGCCAGGTGCATGGCCTCGATCACGGTCTGCTCCAGTTCGGCGCCGGAGAAGTCGGCGGTGCGGTCCACCAGCACCTCCAGCGGAATCGTGTGGGCCGGCCGCCGCCGCCGCAGCTGCAGATCCAGGATCGCCCGGCGCTCTTCGGCGTCGGGCAGTTCCAGCAGGAAGATCTCGTCGAAGCGGCCCTTGCGCAGCAGTTCCGCCGGCAGCCGTTCCACAGCATTGGCGGTGGCCACCACGAACACGGCGCTGCTCTTCTCGGCCATCCAGGTGAGCAGGCTGGCCAGCACCCGCTGGCTGGTGCCGCCGTCGCTGCGGCCGTCGCCACCGCCGAAGCCCTTGTCGATTTCATCGATCCAGAGCACGCAGGGGGCCATCGCCTCGGCCCGCTGGATCATCTCCCGCGTGCGCGCCTCGCTGGCCCCCACCAGGCCTGCGAACAGGCGCCCCACATCGAGCCGCAGCAGCGGCATGGCCCAGCTGTGGGCGATCGCCTTGGCGGTGAGCGACTTGCCCGTTCCCTGAGGCCCGATCAGCAGCACCCCCCGGGGCAGGGGCAGCCCGTAGCGCTGCGCCTCCTCGCTGAAGGCCCGGTGACGCTGTTCCAGCCAGTGCTTGAGGGTCTCCAGCCCACCGATGTCGGCGGGAGTGGCCTCGGTGGGGCAGTACTCCAGCAGCTCGCTGCGGGCGATGGCCTGGCGCTTCTCCTCCAGCACCTCCGAGAGATCCTCGATCCCCAGCTGGCCGCGCTGGGCCAGGGCCCGGGCCGCCAGCTGGCGCACCCGCTGCTCGCTCAACCCGTGGCAGGCGGCCGTGAGCTGCTCGAGCACCCCTGGGGCCAGGGGCTGGCCGCAGGCCTCGGCGATGGCCCGCAGCAGCCGCCCGATCTCCCGCGCTTCGGGCAGGGGCAGCTCCAGCAGGGTGACGCTGTCCTCCAGTTCCCGCGGCATCTGCCATTCCGCGGCGCTGATCACCAGGGTGTGGGGCACCTGCCGCAGGCTCACCGCCAGGTTGCGCAGCCGGCGGCAGATCCCCGGATCGTCGGCATAGCGGTGGAAGTCCTTGAGCAGCAGGATCGCCCCCTGCTCGGGGGGAAGCCCGTCCAGGCCGCCCAGGGCCGCCATCGGTTGACGCACGGCCTGGCCCTGCAGGTTGGGGGCCCCGGCCAGGCCGCCGATGAAGTCCCAGCGCAGCAGGGTGCGGCCGCCCAGGCGCTCGGCGGCGCGCTCCAGTAGCCCCTCCACCCGCTCCTCCTCCAGGCTGCGGATCCAGAGGATCGGCGTGCGGGAGCGGATCAGAAGATCCAGCTGATCGGCCAGGTCGTGGACCATGGCTCAGCGCAGGCTGCGGAGGGCCGCCCAGCGGGGGTCACCGCCCCCTTCGCCGCCAGAGTCGCCTTTGGGCAGCGGCGGCCCGGGACAGTCGGCACCGCAGCGATTCACCAGGGGCAGCTCCAGGCTGAGCTGCTCGAACAGCCAGCGCTCCGGGTCGAAGCTGCCGCCGGGATCCAGGCACTCCACCGGATCCTCTGCCGCGAATACCACCTCCTCCTCCTCGGGACCCGCCACCTTGATCTCCAGGAGCTCGCGGGCCTTGGTCGCCAGGGCGTGGTTGTAGGTCTGCAGGCAACGGTCGCAGCAGAGGGTGATGATCGTTTCGGCCGTGCCCTCCACCTCGAGAACGGTGCCGTGATGGAGGGCCCGCATCTGGCCCCGCACCGGGGTGAGGCTGGCCAGCCCGGCGATGGGCTGCTCAACCGTCCAGCTGCGGCCTTCGCTCAGCAGCCGCAGCTCCTGCAGGGGCAGCGGCTGCAGCCGGGGAATCATTTCTTGGCCTTGGGCTCGAAGGGCAGGCGGCCGCCACCGTTGCCACCGCCGGCCGTGGCCGTGGCGGGCTGCTGGGCGAGTTGCTTGTCGAGGATCGCCTGCAGGTTGTCGGGCAGGGCCTCACGGGTGAGCAGGAAGGTCTGGACCCCCTGGAACACGTTCGCCACCACCATGTAGAGCAGCACCCCGGCGGGCAGTGGGAAGAACAGGAACATCGCCGTGATCATCACCGGCGTGATCTTGTTGGCGGTGGCCTGCTGGGGGTTGGCGGGCATGCCCATGCCCGAGAGAAGCTGGGACGCGAACAGGGAGGCGCCGAAGGCTCCCACCAGGATGGCGATGTCCCAGTTGATCGCCCCATCGGTGTAGAAGCCCACCTGGCCGAGGGCCTTGATGAACAGGAAACCGCTGCGGGCCGCCAGCCCGGGGATGCGCGCCTCCACGGTGGCGTCGCCGGGGGCCAGGGCCGTGATTTTGCCCTGGTCATCCACCTGCACCACACCCTCGCCCTTGGTCACCACCCAGCTGGGGGTGAAGCTGTCGCCGTGCTCCACCGTGCCCAGCAGGGAGGCAAAGCTGGTGCCGTCCTTGCCGTGCAGGGACACCTGGGTGCTGTCACCGACGCCGAGCTTGGTGCCCCCGTCGACGCTGGCGATCACGGGAACGTGCTCGGTTTCGCTGATGAAGATGGAGTGGCTGGCGCTGTTGAAGGGCTTGGTCTCCACCGCCGCGATCTCCTCGGCCGGCAACACCTTGAGGTTGATCGGGTAGGGGACATCGGCGAACGGCGATCCCCGCAGGGTGGCGAACAGGGCGAAAAGGATCGGCATCTGCACCAGCAGGGGCAGACAACCCGACAGGGGGCTGCCGAACTCCTTCATCAGGCCGCCCAGTTCTTCCTGCTGCTTCTGGGGATTGTTGGCGTACTTGGCCTTGATCTCCGCCTGGCGCTGCTGCATCACCGGCTGGGCGATGCGCATGCGCCGGGCGCTGCGGATCGAGCCGGCGCTCAACGGGAACAGGGCCAGGCGGATGACCACGGTGAGGGCCACGATCGCGAGCCCATAGCTGGGAACCAATCCGTAGAAGAAATCGAGGATCGGGAGCAGCAGGTTGTCGGAGATGTAGCCGATCACGGCAGGGGTGCGCTGGGGTGGGGAATCTCGGCTGCCAGTGTGCCCGACCGGGGAGACCGGATGGGGGTCAGGTGGTCAGGCGCTTTCACGGGCCGGGGGGGCGAAGCCCGCCGGACCGGCGGCACCGGGCGCGCGTGGGGTGGCTTTGCTGCGGCTGTCGCGGCGCTCCTCGATGTAGGTCTCGAGCTCGCGGAAGCGCGGCACCGCCCGCATTTCAAGCTTGGCGCCGTCGTTGAGCACCAGCACCATGTCGCCCCAGGCCCCGAGGCCCCGCGGCACGGAGCGCACCTCGCGGATCTGGCTGTAGACCACCTGGGTGCGGTCGCGGCCGAGCCAACCGCCGCTGACGCTGATCCGCCGGCTGGTGATGCGGAACCGCAGCCACAGGGCCCGCACGATGGCCCCCACGGCAAAGGGAATGCCGATCAGCGTGAGGCCGAACAACAGGTTGATGACCAGGTCGCCCTTGGCGGGACCTCCTTCGTAGAAGACCGTTTCATTGATCTCAAGCTTGTTCTCCACCCTGTCCTCCGGGGTCAAGGAGCAATCCTGCCTGGCGCAGCAGATGGGTGCATTCTCCCAGGAGCTGGGCCTCGCCGCGCTCCAGGCAGCCGGGCTTGAGCGTGATCAGCAGCCAGAGGGGACTGGCCGGCGCCGGGGGGTGGCGAAGCAACTGGTCGTGAAACAGGCGCCGCAGGCGGTTACGGCGAACGGCGAGCTTGCTCACCTTGCTGCTGACGACGATGCCGCAGCGCCAGGGGCTGGGGCGTGGGGGTGTGCCGGGGGGGAGCAGGGAAGGATCCGCGGCAAGGATGCGCAGAACCAGAGACGGGCCCTGGAACCGGCGACCCTGGCGGTAGAGGCGATCAAACACACGCCGGCCCCTGAGCCGGTGCTGCTGCGGCAGGGCCACGGCCCTTCCCGGTCGGCCTCAGACCGCCAGGCGGGCCCGACCCCGGCGACGGCGGGTGCGGATCACGCGACGGCCGGTGTGGGTGCGCATCCGCACCCGGAACCCCGAAACCCGCTTGCGCTTGCGGCTTGTCCCTTCCAGTGTGCGCTTCGTCATGCTGCTGCTTGCTCAGTGGGCCACCCTATCAGTTGGTGTTGTTGGGCACGATCTGGATCAGCCAGCTGCCCAGGTAGCCCGAAACCGGGATGTCGCCGGGGGCCTGGGCCAAGGCGTTGAACTGATACATGCCGGCGTTGAACGGGTTGAACACGTTCATGTAGACCCCGATGGTGTCCTTGTCGGAGACAGGGGTTTCCGGGAAAATGTCGATGGATTTGCCATTGGCCGACACTTCGATCGTGGCGGGGATTGTTTCCAGGCAGCGGGTTCTCTTCAGCATCCCCCCTTCACTCATCCTGCAGAGCTTGACCTGCTTGGGGTCGATCGTGGTATCGAAGTGGCTGGGAATGCTGATGCTCAACTTGAGGATCGCCGTCTTGCGGTCCTTCGGCCGCAGCATCAGGTAGTACTCCGCCCGCTGCATGCGGACCGTGTCTGTGGTGAAGAAGTAGAGCTTGCGGTAATCCTTGTTGTTCTCCCAGCGGAACTCCATCAGGCCGGGTGTGCCCTGGGCGATGGACGGGGAGGTGGCGACAGGGGAGAGGACGGTGGCGGAGGCCACGGCCAGCGCTCCGAGGCCGGCGGTGCCCAGACGGCCGATCAGGCCGAGGGGATGGGACCGCTCACGCGGAAAGGAGGGCATGGCTGGAAGAAACGTCATCATGAAAGTCTCAGCACGCCCGTGCGCCTGTCGCGCCTTCAGTGGTCGGCGGGGGAGCTGGCTGGGGCCGAAGGGACACCGCGGTCGGCCCGATCGGGCCTCAACCGGGCGGCGTCCCGCAGGTAGGGATGCACCACCTCCCGACCGGTGTCCATCCAGGCGTGGGCCAGCAGCCGGATGCAGCGGGGCAGGTCTCCGGCCACCGCCATCTGCTGGCAGTCCAGCAGGGCCACCCGGCCCCAGTCGGCACGGCGCCTGGCGATCGCGGCCGGGAAGCAGGCATCCAGGTCGGCGGTGACGGAGAACGTCACCGAGAGCAGCCGATCCCCCACCAGATCGTTGCGCTGCAGCAACTCCTCGATCAGTTCAGCCACGGCCTCCGCGATCGCGTCGCCAGTGTTGGCGCTGGCGGTGGTGGCTCCCCGCAGGGCCCTCAGCTCGAGACCAGGCTTCATGACGTCAGGGGCGATGGAGCCAGAGGGGCTGGCCGTTCCAGGCCAGTTCCAGGCTCAGGGACTGGGACAACTGCTGCAGCAGTGTGGCCCCCGGCAGCAGGCCCAACAGTTTCCTGGGCGGTTTGCCGAAGGTGACAGAGCGGGTTTTCTCCGGATCCAGACCCGCCAGCTCCGCCACCAGTCGGCGGGCGCTCTCCTCGTCCCCCAGCACGTCCACCAGGCCCAGGGGCAGGGCCTGGGCGCCGCTGAAGACCCGCCCGTCGGCGAAACCGCGCACCACCGCTTCCTCCAGGCCCCGACCGACGGCGACCGCGGCGACGAACTGGCCGTAGCTGGAATCGATCAGCTCCTGCAGCAGCTGGCGTTCCGCTTCGGAGAGGGCGCGGTCGGGCGAAAGGATGTCCTTGTAGAGGCCGCTCTTGACGGTTTCGAAGCGGATGCCGATCCGCTTCAGCAGCCGCGAGAGGTCATTGCCCCGCAGGATCACGCCGATCGAACCGGTGATGGTGCCGGGGTTGGCGACGATCTTCTCCGCCGCCACTCCCACGTAGACCCCGCCGGAGGCGGAGATGTTGCCGAAGCTGGCCACCACCCGGCAGCCCTTCTCCCGAAGGCGCAGCAAGGCCGCATGGATCTCCTGGCTGTCGCCCACGGTCCCGCCGGGGCTGTCGATGCGGAGCAGCAGCGCGGGGCACTCCCGTTCCTGCACCTGCTCGATCGCCTTCAGCACCCGGACACGGGTGCCCCCGGCGATCGGCCCTTCGATGGCGATGCGCGCCAGGGTTCGTCGGGACTTGCGGCGCCAGGGCCAGGGCATTGTGGAGATGCGCGGTGGCTGGATCTTAAAAAGAAGGCCTGGAGAGGCCCGCTCCCGCGCCGCCCACCCCTCCACCTCCACCGACGCCCCAGGCCGCACGCCCCATGCCCCGGACCCTGCGCTGGGTGTTGATGCTTCTGCCCTTCGCCCTGTGGGGCACAGCGATGGCGGCGATGAAGCCGTTGCTGCTGGGGGCCTCCCCGGCGATGCTGGCCAGCCTGCGGCTGCTGCCCGCCGGGCTGGTGCTGCTGCTGGCGGTCCGCCTGCTGGGGCGCTCCTGGCGCATCGATCCCGTGGATTGGCCCTGGCTGCTGCTGTTCGCCGCCGTCGACGGCAGCCTGTTCCAGGGGTTGCTGGCCCGGGGGCTGGGCCAGACCGGCGCGGGTCTCGGCTCGGTGCTGATCGATTCCCAGCCCCTGCTGGTGGCCCTGCTGGCCCGCACCCTGTTCGGCGAAGCGATCAATCCGGTGGGCTGGCTGGGCCTGTTGATCGGCCTGCTCGGCATCCTCTGCCTGGGACTGCCGGGGGAGGTGCTGCGTCACTGGTGGCTGCAGGGGCCTCCGGCCCTGCAGGGGCAGGCCTGGAGCCATGGCGAGGCCTGGATGCTGGCCGCGGCGGCGGCGATGGCGGTGGGCACGGTTCTCTGCCGCTACGCCACCCGTCGCAGCGACCCCGTCGCCATCACCGGCTGGCACATGCTGCTCGGCGGGGTGCCCCTGCTGCTGGTGGCCGGCGGCGAGTCCCTGCTGCGGCCTGAGGCTGTCGCCTTCTGGCCCCACTGGAGCCTGGGCCAGTGGGGCCTGATGGCCTATGCGGCCCTGCTGGGCAGCGCCCTGGCCTATGGCCTGTTCTTCTGGTTCGCCAGCAGCGGCGATCTCACCGGCTTCACCGCCCTCACCTTCCTGACACCGGTGTTCGCGGTGCTCTGCGGCGTGCTGCTGCTTGGGGAACGGCTGGGTCCGCTGCAATGGCTGGGTGCGGTGCTCGCCCTGATCTCGGTGCTGCTGATCAACCAGCGTGGCCGGCTCTGGCAGGCGGGGGGCAGGCCGGAGCCGGTGGCGCCATGAGCCGCACGGTTCTCTTCGTTCACCAGAACTTCCCCGGCCAGTACCGGCACCTGGCGCCGGCCCTGCAGGCCCGCGGCGATCGGCTGGTGGCGATCGGCGGTCCCACCAGTCAGCCCCTGCCCGGCGTGCCGCTGCACCGCTACGACCCGCTGCCGGCCGGTGGGGTGCCCCCCTGTCACCCCTGGGCGGCGGACTTCCAGACCAAGGTGCTGCGGGCCGAGGCGGTGGCCCGCTGCCTGGAGGCCCTCCTGCAGGCAGGCCTACGGCCCGATCTGGTCATCGGCCATCCCGGCTGGGGCGAGCTGCTGGTGGTGAAGGACCTGCTGCCGGACGTCCCTGTCCTGCACCAGGTGGAGTTCATCTACCAGCTGCAGGGGGCGGATGTGGGGTTCGACCCGGAGTTCGCCGACGCCGACTGGAGGCTGCGGGCCCGGTTGCAGTTGCGGCGGGCCCCCCAGCTTCTGGCCCTCCAGGACCTCGACTGGGGGCTGGCCCCCACCCCCTGGCAGGCCAGCACCGTGCCGGCCCCGTACCGCCAGCGGCTGAGCGTGATCCATGAGGGCATCGACACCGCCGGCATCGCCCCGCAGGGGTCCGCCCGGCTGCAGTTGCAGAGGGCCGGTCTGAGCTTCGCCCCCGGTGACGAACTGGTGAGCTTCGTGGCCCGCAATCTGGAGCCCTACCGCGGCTTCCACACCTTCATGCGCATGCTGCCCCTGCTGCAGCGGCTGCGTCCCAGGGCCCAGGTGGTGATCGTGGGCGGAGACGGGCTGAGCTACGGCGCGCCCCCCCCGGTGGTGGCAGCTGGAAGGAGGCGATGCTCCAGGAACTGGGCGATGGCCTCGATCGCCGACGGGTCCACTTCGTCGGCCGCGTGCCGCACCCGGTGCTGCATGAGCTGTTCCGGGTCACGGCCTGCCACATGTATCTCACCGTTCCCTTCGTGCTCAGCTGGAGCCTGCTGGAGGCCATGAGCTGCGGCGCCCTGGTGATCGGCTCGGCCCCGGCCCCGGTGCAGGACGTGATCGTGGATGGCCATAACGGCCTGCTGGTGGATTTCTTTGATCACCGGG
>CALRQM020000068.1:0-13660 GCA_943370335.1 Bordetella parapertussis
GGCCGGTTTCGTTGAGGGCGGTACCGGTGACCGTTTTCTCATAGGTGCGGGCGATGTAGCGGCCGTAGCGTTCCTGCCACTTCCAGCGGCTCACCATCTCCACGTTCTGGGCCTTCACCGTCTGGATGCCGGTGAGCACCTCCACCAGGTGGCTCTGGGTGGTGGCGTTTTCCTCGGCGGCCTGGCGGAACTGGCGCCGGAACAGGGGCGCCCCCAGCAGCGTGAGGCCCACCTGGATCGGTAACACCACCAGGGCCACCAAGGTGAGGGCCCAGCTGTACATCGCCATCACGACGATGTAGATCACCGAGAAGGCCGCATCCAGAATGGTGGTGAGGGCGGTGCCGGTGAGGAAATTGCGGATCTTCTCCAGTTCGGCGATGCGGGAGCCCAGCTCGCCCACCGGGCGCTTGTCGAAATAGCCCAGGGGCAGGCGCAGGAGATGGTCGATCACCTCGGCGCCGAGGCGTTGGTCGATCCTGTTGGTGGTTTCGGCGAACAGGAAGGTGCGCAGGCTGCCCAGCACCCCCTCCAGCAGGGTCACCACCACCAGGCCGAAGCCCAGCACCTGCAGGGTGTCGAGGCTGCGCTGGGAGATGACCTTGTCGATGATCACCTGGATCAGCAACGGGTTGGCCAGGCTGAACAACTGCACCACAAACGACGCCACCAGCACCTGCAGCAGTACGCCGCGGTGACGTTTCAACGCCGGCCAGAACCAGCCGGGGCCGAACTTCTGCTCGGGGGTGTTGGTGGCCCGATCCATCAGCAACAGATCGATCCCTTCGGGGAAGGCGGCTTCCAGGTCTTTTGGCTTGAGCTGGATCAGGCCCCGCCTGGGTGAGGCCAGGGTGAGGCCGGCGCCGTTGCTGGTCACCGCCAGGGCGAAGCCGCCATCCCAGGCCAGCATCGAAGGCGTCTGCAGGCGGAGGCCCAGTGCCGCTGGTGCTTTGGCATTCACCACATGCAGCCCCAGGCTGGCCCCCAGCTGGCCGCAGAGCTGCAGGGTGGGCGACTGGCCGCGGCGCAGGCTGTCGCGCAGCACCTTCTCGATCGAATCGCGGCGGAAGGGCAACTTCATCTGGGCCGCCAGCATCTGGAAGCAGGCCAGGGTTTCCTCCAGCGGGCCTTCGCCTCTCACCAGGCGGAAACCGGCCATCGGATCGGCCTGGCCCAGGCTCAGGCTGCTGCTGCTCGGCAGGGTTGGCGCTTCGGGGATGGCCTGGATAGCCAGGTCGGAGCCCGCCGCCATAGCTGGCGTGTCGGCGCTGGGGCGGAGGCCCATGGCCTCGGGCAGGCTGATCACCCGCAGGCCGAAGGGCGGGGAGGCCTGGGGGAGGGGGGTGGCAGGATCGAGCCCATCTCCCAGCTGGGCGCTGGGGCAGTTGGCACTGGCCACAAACAGTCGCCGTCCTTCGGCCGCCTGCTGCAGCACCAGGGGGTCGTGGAGGGCGGCCGGTGGCAGGATCCGGGCCTCCTGCACCAGGCGGGCCAGCTTGTTCAGCAGCGAGCGGTCGGCCTGGGCATCCCGGTGTTGCAGCAGCTCCAGCAAGGCGGCTACTTCACTGGGCCACAGGGACTGGTCGCACCAACTGCGGAAGCTCGGCTCACTGCCGTACAACTCCACAATCAGCTGATCGGGGATGGCGGCCACCACCACCTCCTGGGCGGCGGTGACGGCTTCACAAGGGGCGGCCCGCAGCAGCGACGCCAGGCCCACAAACGTGCCGGGGCCCAGGCGCGCCAGGCTGGCCAGCCGGCCCTGTTCCTGGCCCAGCAGCCGGCACTGCCCCTGCAACAGCACAAACACCTGCGCGGGCAGGACGTTGGCCTCCGTGAGGGTCTGGCCGATGCGAAAGCGCAGCAACTGCAGCTGCTGCCGCAGTCGTGACTCGCCCGCCTCGCTCAGCTGGGCGAAGGCCGGCAGCTGCCTGAGCGGCAGGTTGTCGCTGTCCGTGCCGGGCTGGTTGGTGGCCGCGTTGGGTCGGGTCTGGGTCATGCCGGCGCCGTCACGACACCTGGGACTGAATAGCGCCTGATCTTACGGGTTGTTTCCTCGCCAACCCAGTGGTCAAAGAGTTCAGCGGCCATCTTGTCGGCCATGGCCTCATCGAAGCTGGCGGGGGTGTAGCTCTCCAGCCGCACCACCAGCCACCAGTCGGAGAGCTGGAAGGGCTGCATCAGCACACCGGGGCTGGTGGTGCGCAGGCGTTCGGCCAGGACCGGATGGGCCTGGGTGAGGGGCACCGGCCCCACGATGCCGTTGGTCTGCTTTTCCGGGCCCTCGGCATAGTCCTTCGCCAGTGTGGCGAAGCTGGCCTCGCCGCCATCCAGCCTCAGGTAGAGCTCCCGGGCCAGGAAGCCATCCTTCACCCGCAGCAGGCTGTACACCACCCGATCCAGCTGGTTCTTGCGGGAGAGGAAATGGGCCTCCGCCTTGTGGCGGAAGTGCTCGTTGCAGTGGGCCCGGATGCGCAGCGGCAGCTCGATCTGCCAGGTGAGATCCTCGGGACCAAGGCCGTTGGCTTCGAGGAAGCCCGCAACGGCCGTCTCGTCGCTCAACCCATTCTTGCGGCAAAACTGCTCGCGGGCCTGGCTGCAGGCTTCCGGCTCGAGCGGTTGATCAGCCACGGCTTCCGCAACCACCCGCCGCTGCACCAGGGTCAGCAGCAGATTGTGGCGGCGCAGTTCCGCCAGGATCTCGTCACTCATGCTGCCCACCTTATGGCGCTGGCTCGGTCGGTTCCATTGTCCCTCCGGCCCGTAGCCTTCCCAGGGCCATCCCTTCCGTCCCTTGGGCAGCCCCATCCAGCTCCTGTGCCACCGGCGCGGCGCCCCAGGCCTGCGGCTCGGGTTCGGCCCCGGGCTGCGGCCTGTTCGGGCCATGGAGCAGCTGCAACAGCTGTTCGGGACCCACAGCTTCTGGGCCCAGGGCCGCTCCCTCTCTGGGCTGCACCGGATGCTGCGGGGCAGCGAAGCGGTGGCGACCGCCTGGCACGACGGCGAGCTGGTGGGCTTTGGCCGCTGCACCAGCGATGGTGCCTACCGGGCCGTGCTTTGGGATGTCGTGGTGGCCCGCCACCAGGAGGGACAAGGTCTGGGCCGCCGCCTGGTGGACACGCTCTTGTCTGCACCAGCGGTCGCCTCTGCCGAGCGGGTCTACCTCATGACCACCAACAGCCACGGCTTCTACGAGCGCCTCGGCTTCCATGAGGCCACCAGCCAGCGACTGATGCGCCTCGGCTGAGCCATGGGTCACCCCGATGGTGCATGATGGCTGGGTTGGCGGCGCTGCCGTCCGGAACGCCTGCTTCCCGTAGGCGCTCTGCGGATGTAGCTCAGTGGTAGAGCATCTCCTTGCCAAGGAGAGGGTCGAGAGTTCGAATCTCTTCATCCGCTTGATTCATCGGCCGGCGTACACCTCCGTCAGCCTGTTCAGCCCGTTCACGTGGCTGCTGCCCTAACGACCCCTGGCTTTCAAGACCGTCTTGACGGTCTTCATCAGGATCAGCAGGTCGAGGGCCGTGCCCCAGTGCCGCAGGTAGTAAAGGTCGTAGCTGAGCTTCAGTTCGGCCTCCTCGACGCTTGCCGCATAGGGGGCACACACCTGGGCCCAGCCGCTCAGGCCCGGGGGCATCCAGTGACGCTTGCGGTAGTGGGGAATGCGCGCTTCGAGATCGTGCTCGAGCTCCGGGCGCTCGGGGCGGGGCCCGATCAGGCTCATGTCGCCGCGCAGCACATTGAGCAGTTGCGGCAGCTCATCGAGCCGCACCCGGCGCAGGAACGCACCGGTGCGGGTGATGCGGGCGTCTCCGAGCACGGTCCAGGTGGCGGGGGCTTCAGGATCGGCCTGGTGCATCGTGCGCATCTTGTAGAGACGGAAGGTTCTGCCCATCAGGCCGCTGCGTTCCTGCACGTAGAACACCGGTCCCCGGTCCTCCAGCCAGATCAGAAATCCGGCCAGGGCCATGAGGGGCAGGGCCGCCAGCAGCAGCAGCAACGCCACGGCAACATCGGCACCCCGCTTGAGCTGGCGCTGCACGCTCAGGGCATCGGCCCAGGGCAGGTCGTCGAGGGTCAGGGCCTCCTCAGGCAGCAGGGCAGGCAGAAGACGCTCCTGCTGGGATTCCGTCTTTTCCAGGAGGCTGTGGAAGCTGGGCTCGCGTTGGCGCACCATCCGCCGCAGGGCAAGCCGTACGGCCAGCGCCCACAGGCTGAGCCAGGCCAGCAACAGCAGCTGGATGCGACGGTGGCCGAGGGTGAAGGTGGCCGGGAGTCTCAGCACCCAGTAGGCGAGCACCACCATCAACGTGGTGGCCAGGGCCGCCATCCCCAGCCGTACCAACACCTGAACACCCCGCAAACGCGGCAAACGCACCAGGGTGTAGCTCCCGAACAGCCAGCTGAACAGGATGTAAGCGAAGCCGAAGGGGATGACCCACTGGGGATGATCCAGAAGATTCGTTCCGCAGAGGACATCGAGCAATGCGGATCCGGCAACGACCCCCAGCAGGTCGAGGGCTGCACAGAAGGCAAGAACACTGCGCGGCTTGCGCAAGAACACGTGTCTCAACCCCGATGGCCGTAGGCGTGCCTCAACTCAGCCATCAGGTTCAGGTCTGGAGGCGCACCAACGATGCTGCGATCGTCGCCGAAGACCAAAGCTCAAACCACCAGCAGGCTCATGCCCCAGTTGACCAGCACCAGGGCCACCCAGGCGGCACCACCGATCAGGATCAGGCGGTTGGAGCGGCCGCTGTCCTCAGTGCTGGCGTAGAGCACCGGCACTGCCACGATCAGGGCGAAGGACATCACCACCAGGGCCAGAACGGTGAGGGTGTTGAGGATCTGCATGGGGCAGGAAGGCTCGAGGCCGGATCAGGCAGCGTGGGGGATCCTGCCATGCAGAGCGGGGGCCTGGCCCGCCGCCGGAGCCATCCTTCACACGTTGTCGGGCGCGAACAGATCCCCGGCCGCCGCCAGGGCCCCCAGACCGGGGGCCGCGGCGTCCTTGGGGGCCAGCAGGGGCTGGTGGGGCGCCGGCAGCTCCTGCAGGGGCCAGTCGATGCCGATCGCCGGGTCGTTCCAGGCCAGGGAGCGCTCGCACTCCCGGCTCCAGTAGCCGGCGGTCTTGTACTGGACCTCGGCCACCGCGCTGAGGGTCAGGAAGCCGTGGGCGAAGCCCACCGGCACCCACAGCTGGCGCTGGTTCTCGGCGCTGAGCCGCTCGCCCACCCAGTGGCCCAGGGTGGGGGAGTCCTGGCGCAGGTCGACGGCCACATCGAACACCTCCCCCAGCGTGCAGCGCACGAGCTTGCCCTGGGGGTGCGGCGCCCGCTGGAAATGCAGGCCCCGCAGCACCCCCTGCACCGAGCGGGAATGGTTGTCCTGCACGAACTCGGGGGCGTCGGCGTCCGCCTTGCCGAGGGCATCGGCGAAGCGGCGCCGGTTCCAGCTCTCGCTGAACCAGCCCCGCTCGTCGGCGTAGACGGCCGGGGTGAGCAGCAGGGGACCGTCGATGGCCAGGAACTGCACGTTCATCGTTGGGGCTCCAGGGCCAGGTGGTCGCTGGCGGCCTCCTGCAACAGGCGCAGCAGGTAGTCGCCGTAGCCGGATTTCTTCAGGGGCAGGGCCAGTCGCTCCAGCTGGCCGTGGTCGATCCAGCCCAGGCGCCAGGCCACCTCCTCGGGGCAGCCCACCTTGAGGCCCTGGCGTTTCTCGAGGGTGCGGATGTAGCTGGCCGCCTCGTGCAGGGAATCGGGGGTGCCGGTGTCCAGCCAGGCCATGCCGCGGCCCATCAGCTCCACCAGCAGCAGGCCCTCATCGAGGTAGAGCTGGTTGAGGTCGGTGATCTCCAGCTCGCCCCGCGGCGAGGGACGCACCTGGCGGGCCCGCTCCACCACCGTGTGGTCGTAGAAGTACAGGCCCGTCACGGCATAGCGGCTGCGCGGCTGGGCCGGCTTCTCCTCGATGCTCAGCACCCGGCCGTCGCCGCTGAACTCCACCACCCCGTAGCGCTCCGGGTCGCTCACCGGATAGGCAAACACCGTCGCCCCCGGCCGCTCGCCATTGGCCCCCTGCAGCTGGGGGATCAGGTCGTGGCCATGGAACAGGTTGTCGCCCAGCACCAGGGCCGCCGGGGCGCCATCGAGGAAATCGGCGCCGATCAGGAAGGCCTGGGCCAAGCCGTCGGGGCTGGGCTGCACCGCATAGCGGATCTCCATGCCCCAGGCCGATCCGTCCCCCAGCAAGCGCTCGAAGGCGGGCTGGTCGGTGGGGGTGGTGATCACCAGCACCTCGCGGATGCCCGCCAGCATCAGGGTGCTGAGCGGGTAGTAGATCATCGGCTTGTCGTACACCGGCACCAGCTGCTTGCTGACGGCGGTGGTGAGGGGCGCCAGCCGCGTGCCGCTGCCCCCCGCCAGGATGAGGCCTCGGCGCTTCATGGCCGGGCCGGCAGCGCCGCCATCAGGCTGCCCATCTCCAGGGCCTGGAGGCCGTAGCTCCAGCCCAGGTTGCTCTTGATGCCGGCCCGCTCCAGGGCCTGCTGCAGGGTGTCGGTGGTGAGCACCCCGAAGATCACCGGAACACCGGTGTCGCGGGCCACGGCGGCCACGCCCTTGCTCACCTCGGCCACCACCACATCGAAGTGGGGCGTGTCGCCGCGGATCACCGCCCCCAGGGTGATCACCACCTGGTAACGGCCAGTGGCGGCGAGTCGCTGGGCCACCAGGGGGATCTCGAAGCTGCCCGGCACCCAGGCCACGTCGAGCTGGCTGCTCTCGGGGCCCACATCAATGCCATGGCGGGAAAGGGAATCGAGGCAGCCGCTCAGCAGCTTGCCGGTCACCAGATCGTTGAAACGGGCGATCACCAAGCCGATCCGCAGATCGGCGACGTCGGTGAAGCGCCCTTCGAAAACCGTCAAGGGATCAGACCACGCAGAAGCTCACGACCCAGTTGAGCAGCATCCGGGCCTCCTCCGCCAGGGTCGGGGCGTCTCCAGGGGGATCTCCCTGGCAGGCCCCCTACGATCGGGGCGCTCCAGGCGGCGGGCCCATGGCCAGGGAAGTGCAGCAGCAGCTCCCGCTCAGCGACGACGCCAGCCTGCAGGGTGACCTGTTCGGGGGTGACGTGGCCCCGCCGCCCGAGCCCGACGGCGAGGGCGGCCTGGACGACCAGACCCTGCTGGCCGATGCCAGCGCCCGGCCCCGGGCCCGGCGGCGGCCCTCCGTGCCAAAGCCGGCCGAGCCCGAGCGCGGCGTAGAGACCCCGGAGCCCGATGGCGACCTGCCCCGCTGGCACCACCATTCCCTTGTGGACCCTGCGGCGCTCACCCCGGTGCTGCGCCACTACGTGGAGCTGAAGGCGGCCCATCCGGACCGGGTGCTGCTCTACCGCCTCGGCGACTTCTTCGAATTCTTCTTCGAGGACGCGATCCTGCTCTCGCGCCTGCTAGAGCTCACCCTCACCGGCAAGGACGCCGGCAAGGCCCTGGGGCGGGTGCCGATGGCGGGCATCCCCCACCACGCCGCCGAGCGCTACTGCGCCGACCTGGTGCGCCGTGGCCTCAGCGTGGCCCTCTGCGACCAGCTGGAGGCCACCCCCGCCAAGGGGGCCCTGCTGCGCCGCGGCATCACCCGGGTGCTGACCCCCGGCACGGTGCTGGAGGAGGGCATGCTGGCGGCCCGCCGCAACAACTGGCTCTGCGCCGTGGTGCTCGACGGCGACGGCAGCCACGCCGGCCGCTGGGGCCTGGCCGTCGCCGACGTCAGCACCGGCGAGTTCCGGCTGACCGAACGGGACGGCAGCGGCAGCCTGCACCAGGAGCTGCTGCAGCTGGAGCCCGCCGAGGTGGTCTGGCCCGGCCAGGGGGAAGCGCCGCCCTGGTGCCCCGAGGGCCTGCGGCTCACCCCCCTGGCCCGCACCCCCTTCGAGGCCACCGAAGCCGCCGCCCTGCTGCGCCGCCGCTTCCGCCTGGCCAGCCTCAATGGCCTGGGGCTGGGGGAGGCCCCCCTGGCGCTGCGGGCCGCCGGGGGCCTGCTGGCCTACCTGGACACGACCCAGCCGGAGCCCGAACCCGCCCCGGCGGCGGAGAGCGCTGCGGCGATCCCCCTGGAGAGGCCCCGGCTCTGGCACGCCGGCGACCAGCTGGTGCTCGACGCCCAGACCCGCCGCAACCTGGAACTCACCCGCACCCAGCTGGGCGGCGCCCTGCAGGGCTCGCTGCTGTGGGCCCTCGACCGCACCGCCACCGCCATGGGCGGCCGCTGCCTGCGCCGCTGGATCGAGGCCCCCCTGGTGGACCGTGCCGCGATCCTGGAGCGGCAGGAGGCGGTGAGCTAGCTGGTGGAGCAGCGGCCCCTGCGGCTGGGTCTGCGCCGGCTGCTGCGGCCCATGGGGGACCTGGAGCGTCTGGCGGGCCGGGCCGGCGCCGGCAGCGCCTCCGCCCGCGACCTGGTGGCCCTCGCCGATGGCCTCGAGCGCCTGCCCCGCCTGGCGGCCCTGGTGGCCCAGTGCCGCAGCGGCCCCCTGGCGGCCCTCAAAGGTCCCTGGCCCGAACTGGTCGCCCTGGCCGAGCAGGTGCGCCACCACCTTGTGGAGACACCGCCCCTCTCCCTCAGCGAGGGGGGCCTGCTCCATGACGGCGTCGACCCGGTGCTCGACGGCCTGCGCAACCAGCTCGACGACCAGGAGGCCTGGCTCTCCCGGCAGGAGGCGATCGAACGGCGGGCCAGCGGCAACCCCAACCTGCGCCTGCAGTACCACCGCAGCTTCGGCTACTTCCTGGCCGTGAGCCGCGCCCGGGCCGCCGCGGTGCCAGAGCACTGGATCCGCCGCCAGACCCTGGCCAACGAGGAACGCTTCGTCACCCCCGAGCTCAAGGGCCGCGAAGGCCGGATCCTGCAGCTGCGCGCCCGCACCTGCCAGCGGGAGTACGACCTCTTCTGCGAGCTGCGCCGCAGCGTGGGGGAAGCGGCAGGGCCCGTGCGGGCGGCCGCCCGGCGGGTGGCGGAACTCGATGCCCTCGCCTCCCTGGCGGAGGTGGCGGCCACCGGCGGCTACTGCCGGCCCGAACTCAGCGAGGGGCGCGAGCTGGTGATCGAGGCGGGGCGCCATCCGGTGGTGGAGCAGCTGCTGGTCGACGCGTCCTTCACGCCCAACGACCTGCAGCTGGGCGCCCCTTCAGCGGATCTGATCGTGCTCACGGGCCCCAATGCCAGCGGCAAGAGCTGCTATCTGCGCCAGAGCGGCCTGCTGCAGCTGATGGCCCAGATCGGCAGCTGGATCCCGGCCCGCTCCGCCCGCCTCGGCATCGCCGACCGCATCTTCACCCGGGTGGGGGCCGTGGACGACCTGGCCAGCGGCCAGTCCACCTTCATGGTGGAGATGGCCGAAACCGCCAACATCCTTCATCACGCCAGCCCCCGCTCCCTGGTGCTGCTCGACGAGATCGGCCGGGGCACGGCCACCTTCGACGGCCTCTCGATCGCCTGGGCCGTGGCGGAGCATCTGGCCGAGGGCATCGGCGCCCGCACGATCTTCGCCACCCACTACCACGAGCTCAACGAGCTCGCCGAGCTGCTGCCCAACGTGGGCAATGCCCAGGTGCTGGTGGAGGAGACCGGCAACGACCTGGTCTTCCTGCACCGGGTCTGCCGGGGGGGCGCCAGCCGCAGCTACGGCATCGAGGCGGCCCGGCTGGCCGGTGTTCCCGCCTCGGTGGTGCTGCGGGCCCGCCAGGTGCTGGGCCGCATCGAGGCCAACAGCCATGTGGCGGTGGGTCTTCAGGCGGGATCCAGGGCCGCCTGATCCTGGGCTGCCTCATCCTGAGCCGCCTGATCCAGCCAGGCCCGGCGCAGCAGGGCATTGGCGGCCGCCGCCACCAGGCCGGCGCCGCCCTTGCTGCCCTCCAGGCGGATCTGGGGGAGGGCGCTGGCGGCGAGATGGCGCTTGCTCTCGGCCACCCCCACAAACCCCACCGGCATGCCGAGCACCCGGGCCGGGGCGGCGAGGGTTCCGGCCTCGACCAGCTCCAGCAGCCGCTCCAGGGCGGTGGGGGCGCTGCCCACCAGCACCACCGCCCCCGGGTGCTCCCCCAGGGCCCGCTCCATGCCCGCCGCCGCCCTGGTGCCGCCGGCAGGAGCAACGGCCGGCGCCCAGGCCAGCACCGAATGGACCGGGTTGGCGAAGGTGCGCCGGGCCATGGGGGCCACGGCCGCGGCGGCCATCGCCGTGTCGGTAAGGATCGGCGCGCCGGCCGCCAGGGCTTTGAGGCCGGCGGCGCAGGCCCCGGGGCCGAGGCGCAGATCCGGTGCCAGGGCCAGGTCGCCGCTGCTGTGCACCAGGCGCTCCAGAACCTCCTGCTCCACCCCCTCCAGCCCCGTGGACCCCAGCCAGGCCCGGATGCGTCGCACACTCTCCTGGAAGATCGGGTGATCGAGGGAAGCCTCGAGGCTATTGCTCGCCTGGCGCGGCATTGGGGCACCGGGACGGGAAGGGGCGAGGTTAGGGGAGGCGCCGGCCTTGCCCACGGCGGCGGGGGGGGGGGGGCCACAAGCCAAATTGAGATCTGTACATTGTGTACAGAATCCGATTTCGGGCCGCCCACCCCATGGACACCCTCGGCGTCCTCGAGGCCAGGAAGCGCTTCGCCGAGTTGCTCGATCGGGCCCATGGGGGCGAGGAGACGCTGATCGCACGCCACGGCCACCCGGTGGCGGCCCTGGTCCCGCTGTGGCGCCGCCACCGTCCCCAGCGGCAGGCCCTGATCGCCCTCAAGGGCAGCGGCCGCGCCTGCTGGCCGGACACAACCAGCCAACCCGGTCCGATCCAGCCCCTGGACAGCGCCGCCCACCTGACCCTCGGCTCGGCTGTGGCCGTCGACGCCACGGTGCTGATTCCCTACCTGCGCGGCGACGCCTCCAGCCGCCACTCGGAGCCCCTGATCGCCGCGATCGCGGCCGGCCGCTGGCGCGGCGTGCTCAGCATGGCCACTTTGATGACGCTGATGGAGGGGCCCCTGCGGCTGGGGGACGAAGCCCTGGCGGCCCGCTACGAAGCGGTGTTCAGCGACCCCGCGGCCTGGAGCCTGGTGAGTCTCACGCCCCAGGTCGCCCTGGCGGCGGCGCGCCTGCAACGGCCAGGCGTGCATGCCGCGATGGCACCCGACGTGGCCATGGAGCTGGCTTCGGCCCTGCAGGGGGGCGCCACGGCGATGATCAGTCGGGACCCCCGCCTGCTCGCGGCCCTGCCCCAGCCGGCGCCACCTTTGCCCTGATGCCGATTCACCTCTACTGGGGCGACGATGAAGCCGCCCGCCAGCGGGCCCTGGCGGCCCAGATCGAGGCCCTGGTGGATCCGGCCTGGTCCTCGATCAACCTCAGCCGCCTGGATGGGGCCGATCCCGGCCACGCGGCCCAAGCCCTGGAGGAGGCCCGCACGGCCCCCTTCGGCGCCGGGGCCCGGGTGGTGGTGCTGCAGCGCAGTCCCTTCTGCCAGGCCTGTCCGGCAGAGCTGGCCACCCAGCTGGAGGCCGCCCTCGAGCTGATCCCTGCCGCTGGCCACCTGTTCCTGGTCAGTGACGGCAAGCCCGACGCCCGGCTGCGCACCACCAAGCGGCTGCGGGCCGTGGCCGAGGAGCGGTCCTTCACCCTGCCGCCGGTCTGGGACGGGGCCGGCCAGATCGAACGGGTGGAGAACGCCGCCCGGGAGCGGGGGCTGGCCCTGGCACCGGAGGCGGCCGAAGCCCTGGCCGAAGCGATCGGCAGCGACGGCCTGCGGCTCGCCAGCGAGCTGGAGAAGCTGGCCCTCCACGCCGGCAGCAGCGATGGCGGGGGCCTGATCACGGCCGAGGCGGTGGCCGCACTGATCGGCGGCCAGGTCACCAGCAGCCTGGCCGTTGGGGATGCCCTGCTGGCCCAGCGCCCCGCCGAGGCGATCGCCCTGGTCGAGGCCCTGCTGGAGGCCAACGAACCCGCCCTGCGCATCGTGGCGGCCCTGGCCAGCCAGATCCGGGGCTGGCTGTGGGTGTGCCTGCTGGAGCGCAGCGGCGAGCAGGACGTGGGCGTGATCGCCAAGGCGGCGGGGATCGGCAACCCCAAGCGGATCTACGTCATGCGCAAGCAGATCCGCGGCCGCACCCCCGAGCAGCTGCTGGCCCTGCTCCGCCGCCTGCTCGACGTGGAGGCCGCCCTCAAGCGCGGCGCCGACGCCGGAGACGCCTTCCGGGACGGCTTCCTGCTGGCCGCCCTGGCACAGCCCGGCCACGCCCCGCGTCGATAATCGAGCCCGACGCGCCGGCGACGAGCCCATGGGCCTGCTGATACAGAAGTTCGGGGGGACGTCGGTGGCCGACACCGAGCGGATCCGGGCGGTGGCCCGCCGCATCGCCGCCAGCCGCGAGGAGGGCCACGAACTGGTGATCGTGGTGTCAGCCATGGGGCACACCACCGACCAGCTCACGGGCATGGCCGCCAGCCTCTGCAGCGACCCGCCGCGGCGGGAGATGGACATGCTGCTGGCCACGGGCGAGCAGGTGTCGATCGCCCTGCTGTCGATGGCGCTGCATGCTGAAGGCGTGCCCGCCGTCTCGATGACCGGCACCCAGGCGGGGATCATCACCGAATCGGCCCACGGCCGGGCCCGCATCCTGGAGGTGCGCACCGAACGGCTGCGCCGCCTGCTGGAGGACGGCCACGTGGTGGTGGTGGCCGGCTTCCAGGGCACCAGCAGCGGCCACGCCGGCACCCCGGAGATCACCACCCTGGGGCGGGGCGGCTCCGACACCTCGGCGGTGGCGCTGGCGGCAGCCCTCGGCGCCGACGGCTGCGAGATCTACACCGACGTGCCCGGGGTGCTGACCACCGATCCCCGCAAGGTGAGCGACGCCCAGCTGATGGAGAGCGTCAGCTGCGACGAGATGCTGGAACTGGCGAGCCTCGGGGCCGCGGTGCTCCACCCCCGGGCCGTGGAGATCGCCCGCAACTATGGGGTGCCCCTGACGGTGCGCTCCAGCTGGAGCCAGGCCCCCGGCACCCGTCTCACCAGCGGTCCGGCCCGGCCGATCGGCAGTGAGGGGCTGGAGCTGGGCCGGCCCGTGGACGGCGCCGAACTGGAGGCCGACCAGGCGGTGCTGGCCCTGTCCCACGTGCCCGACAGGCCGGGCGTGGCCGCCACCCTGTTCGAGGCCCTCGGCGCCGCCGGGCTGAACGTGGACCTGATCGTGCAGGCGATCCACGAGGGCGCCAGCAACGACATCGCCTTCACCCTGGCGGCGACGCAGATGGAATCGGCCCGCCGGGTCTGCCAGGAGGTGCTGGCCGCCATGGGGGCCGATGGGGCCCTGCTCACGGCCGAGGCGGGCATGGCCAAGCTGAGCATCGCCGGCGCCGGCATCCTGGGCCGCCCCGGCGTGGCGGCCCGCCTGTTCGACACGATGGCCCGACTCGGCATCAACCTGCGCCTGATCGCCACCAGCGAGGTGAAGGTGAGCTGTGTGGTGGATGGCCAGCTGGGGGCCCGGGCCCTGCGGGCGGCGGGGGAGGCGTTCGAGCTGACCGACCAGCAGCTGCGCCACGATCCGCCCCCCTGCCACCTGGGGGATCCGGCGGTGCGGGGCGTGGCCCTCGACCGCGACCAGGTGCAGGTGTCGGTGCGG
>CALRQM020000069.1:0-12985 GCA_943370335.1 Bordetella parapertussis
CGCCGGGTTCGATGTCGCAGAGGAAGGTGGAGCAGACACCGTTGATGGTGCTGCCATCCTTTTCGTACTGGAGCTGGCGCACGCAGAGGGAGACAGTGCCTCCCTCGCAGTTGTCGCCGTGGCGGGTGCTGGCGATCGAGTACAGGCGCAGCTTGTGGGGCTTGCCGTTGGCGTCCTCGCCATCGGGAATGATGCCGATGCTCTGGCCCTCGACGTAGTGAAGGTTGCCTTCGGAGAGGTCGAAGGTGATGTGGTTCACCCGGCCGATGGCCCCTTCGGCCAGGAGGCTGTAGTTGCCGGTGACCGTGCCGATGAAGGGGTCCTTGGGCTTGTAGAGGTTGACCGGAACGTCGGCGTGGCTCACGGGGGCTTTCTTGGCGGGGGTGGGGGGGGCGGCCGGGGCGGGGGCGTCGGCGGTTTGGGTGGCGGCTTCGGTGGCGGGGGTCTGGGGTTCGGACCCGACCGGGACCTCCTCAGCGCTGATGGTCCGAATCCGACCACCCTGAAGGGCGATGGTCTGCATCAGTCGCTGCAATTGGCTGAAGGGCACGGTGAGACGGCGTTCCGCCCGCCGCTGCAGACCGACGCCGAAACCTTCGACGACAACCGTGAACATGCGGCCGTCGGACTGGGTGGCCTTGCCGGTGGAAACGCGCATGCGGGCGACGGTGCCGAAAATCGGGCCGATCATAGAGAACTCGCCTCACGCCCCCTCGGGGTGGGTTCTTTGACCGGAAAGCGAAAACACGGGCTAGTTTGTGTTCCGACGCACTCTTGCCGGTGCCGTCCGCTGCCACCCTCACCCAAGCCCCGAGCGAGCTCCGATCCGTCTTGGCCCAGCCCCTGGCGTTGTTTCCCAGCCCCGTGACCCTCCCGTCCCCCGAGGCCATGGTCGCCAGAGAGGCCTGTTGTGCCCTCGACACGATCCAGCAGGAGATGGAACGGCTCCCCCAGGGCACCCGCCGCCTGGCGGTGCAGCTGCGGCTCAGTCTTGCCCCCGAGTGGATCTGGTCGGTGCTCACCGACTACGACCACCTCGACCGCTTCATCCCCAATCTGGCCAGTTCCCGGCAGCTCTGGCGTCGCGGCAACCAGGTGGCCCTCGAGCAGGTGGGCACTCAGCAGTTCTGCGGTCTGCGTTTCAGTGCCCGCGTGCAGCTGGAGCTCAATGAAGAGCCTGAGCAGGGGCGTCTCGCCTTCCGCATGCTGGAGGGCGATTTCCGCTGCTTCCAGGGCCTCTGGCAGGTGGGTGTGGACGACACCAGCACCTGGCTCCTCTACGACCTCACCGTGCAGGGCAAACCGGGCATGCCGATCGGTCTGATCGAGCAACGCCTCAAGGAGGACCTGGCCAGCAACCTGCGGGGCGTGCAGCGGGAAGCCCAGCGGCGCTTCGAGGACGTCTGACCGCCTCGGCGGCTCGAGGCCTCCAAGCCATCGGAGCCTCTCGGCAGTACATCCCTCGGAACGGCTGGGTTGGGTGATCGGGCCAAAGCGATGTCGCCTCGGACCCGGAACCGCTGGATACCCCCAAGGGGATTCGAACCCCTGTCGCCTCCGTGAAAGGGAGGTGTCCTAGGCCTCTAGACGATGGGGGCGAGGCCACAGTCGGCTGCAGCCGATCTGATGTGCTGGACGCTACGGGCCGGAGGGACCCTTCGTCAAGAAAGGTCGCTGGCGGCAGGCCCGGCGGCGGCGGCGCGATCGGGCTCGGGGGAGCTCTGGCCGGTCCAGACCGGCACCGTGAAGTTGAAACAGGCGCCCTCCCCGGGCTCGGACACCACCCAGATGCGGCCGCCGTGCACCTCGGCGATGCGGCGGCACACGGACAGACCGACGCCGAAGCCGGAGGTGGTGCCGGAGGTCTGGGGCAGCCGCACCCGGTCCTGGAAGATGCGGTGCTGCTCCTGGCGGGGAATGCCAGGGCCGCTGTCGCAGATGCTCACCTGCACCCACTGGCTGGTGCGGTGCATCAGGCTGAGGCTCACCTTGCCGCCATCGGGGGTGAACTTCAGGGCGTTCTCCAGCAGGTTGAGCATCACCTGCCGCATGCGCCGCTGGTCGGCATGGACATCGGGCAGGTCGGCGGGGATGTCGGTGACCAGCCGCAGCCCCCGACCCACCCAGAGCTTCTCCAGCTCCAGGATGGCTTCGGCCGCCACCTGGCTCAGGTCGAGGCGCTGGGGATTGAACAGGGCCTCCCAGCGGGTGGTGCCCACCTCCAGCAGGTCCCTGGAGAGGGCCTCGATGTCATCGAGCCTGCGGTTGAGCACGTCGCGGAAGCGGCTCTCGTCGATCTGGCCCAGGGCGTGGCTCTGCAGGGCCAGCTTGGCGGCGGTGAGGGGGGTGCGCAGCTCATGGGCCACCATGCGCAGCAGCCGCTCCTGGACCCCGAGCCGCTCGATCAGGGTTTCGTTCTCCTGCCGCAGCACCAGCAGCTGGTCCTCGAGCTGAACCTCCCGCTGGCTGCGGCTGCCGTCGATCTCCGCCGGCCGCAGGCTGAGCCCGAGGGTGGTGACCACCTCCATCTGCTGCCAGCGGGGCAGCCAGGTGCGCAGCTGCGCCGTCAGGGTGTTGCCGGCGAAGACCTGCTTGGGCAGGGGATCGAGCTTGATCAGGGCCGGGGTGGCCACCAGCCGGTGCAGTTCGAGCAGCTCGGGATGGTCGGCCGGATCGGCCACCTGGAGGGACACCTTGCAGGTGCACTCCTCGGAATTCATGAACCCGATCAGGGCACGCAGATCCGCCGACGCCATGTGGTGGCGCGCCGCTACCAGCAGCAACTGCAGCGGTTTCTGGGCCTCAACGCCGGCGGCGCTGGCCTCGGCGGTGGCGGCTGGCACCGCCGACATCGGGAACTCGGACTCCCCCAAGACCGGCAACGGCAGGCATGCGGCAATTCCCCCAACCTTATGGGGTTTTTGGCAGAACCCTGAAACGTCGCTAGGACTTCAGGGATCGCGTCCCTGTGCCCGGAAGGGCCAGCCATGACCACACCGACCCATCGCGGTCTCTCCAGGGAGACGCCCGTGCAGAGCCGCATCCGCCTCGACACCAGCGTGAGGCGCTGGTTCGCCCGCAACCTGGGGCTCTGGCGGTCGCGCCGTACCTACTTCTTCACCGAGGACGACGAGGTGCTGCGGGTCGACATGATCCTGCGCGTCGAGGTCCACAGCGAATTGGTGGACGGGGAGGAGGGCTACCGGTTCACCTGGGAGGCGGAGGGGCATCAGCCCTTCTTCGCGTCCAAACCCGAGTACAGGGCGGAGGGGACGATGGAGGCCTGGCTGTGCGGTCACCAGCTGCGGCGCAGCTGCGGCTACCTGGCCGGGGCCCCCAGTGTCAGCCAGATCCGCCAGATCGATGAGCACACCATGGCGTTCCAGTCCCACTACGACGACTGGGAGGTGCTGGAGCAGATCCGCCTGGTGGATGGGGACAACTACCGCTCCCGTTCGATCCACACCTGGCGCCACGGCAGTCTCGAGCTGGTGGAGCTGCACCACGAGATCCGGCTGGAGGCCGCCGGAGAACCGATCGGTTAAGCGCTGTCGGCGCCGGAGCCCCGGCGGCAGGGCCGCCTCGCGGAGCGGACTCTGCGGCGGGTGTGGCAGCTGCTGTGATGCATCACGATGGGGGTTCACGGATTTCTACCCCTTTGTCTTTCCTGCTTCGCCGCACCCGGCCGCTGCTGGTGGCACCCCTGGTGGCCATGCCGATGCTGCTGGCCCCCGTGGCGGCCCATGCCGCACCCGCCACCGCCGGTGAGATGGCTCTCTACACGCGCATCGGCGCCGTCAACGTCTGCATCTCCCGCGCCGCCGGCATCGACTTCGAGAAATCCGTGGGCATCGCCGGCGAGACCATCGCCCAGCTGATCCTCGGCCAGCACAAGGGCGAGATCCAGCAGGTGGGCACCAAGGCCCTCACCATCGAGGAACTGCGCCGCGGCGCCATCAATTCGGCCGTGCTCGGTGCCGCTGAGATCTGCCCCAAGGAAGTGCCGGCCGACGTCATGAAGAAGGTTCAGGACGCCATCAAGCAGCAGGGCGCCGCCAAGCCAGCCCCCAAGTGAGCCTCTGATGGCCGTCGTGCACCTCGCCGACTACCGGCCGGCGCCCTACCGGCTCGAGCGCACCGACCTGATGGTGCGCCTGTTCGCCGACCATGCCCTGGTGGAGGCGCGACTGGCGTTCCTCCCAGGGCCTGGTGCAGGCGGGCCGCTGGAGCTGAGGGGCGTCGATCTGGAGCTGCGTTCCCTGGAGCTCGACGGCGTTCCCCTGCCGGCCGAAGCTTTCCAGCTGGAGCACGACCGCCTGCTGGTGCTGCAGCCGCCCGATCGGCCCTTCGTGCTCACCAGCACGGTGTGGCTCGACCCTCGGGCCAACACCAGCCTGGAAGGGCTCTATGTGAGTGGGGGGATGGTCACCACCCAGTGCGAGGCGGAGGGCTTCCGCCGCATCACCTATCACCCGGATCGCCCCGACCTGCTCAGCCGCTTCCGGGTGCGGATCGAGGCCGACCGCCACACCGCTCCGGTGCTGCTCTCCAACGGCAACGGCATCGAGAGCGGCGACCTGCCGCCCGGGCCAAGCGGAGAAGCCCGCCATTACGCCGTCTGGGACGACCCGTTCCCCAAACCCTCCTACCTGTTCGCCCTGGTGGCGGGCCGGCTGGAGGAGATCCGCGACACGTTCGTCACGGCCAGCGGCCGGACGGTGCAACTGCGCCTGCACGTGGAGCCAGGCGATGCCCCCTTCACCACCCACGCCATGGCGTCCCTGAAGCGGGCGATGGAGTGGGACGAGCGCGTCTATGGCCTGGAGTATGACCTCGACGAGTACAACATCGTCGCCGTGCGCCACTTCAACATGGGCGCGATGGAGAACAAGAGCCTCAACATCTTCAACTCCAAGCTGGTGCTCGCCGATGCCGCCACGGCCACCGATGGTGAACTGGAGCGCATCGAGAGTGTGATCGCCCATGAATACTTCCACAACTGGACGGGCAACCGCATCACCTGCCGCGACTGGTTCCAGCTGTCGCTGAAGGAGGGGCTCACCGTCTTCAGGGATCAGAGCTTCTCGGCCGATCTGCATGGCCATGCCCTCAACCGGATCGAGAACGTGGCAATGCTGCGCAACACCCAGTTCCGGGAGGATGCGGGCCCGACGGCCCATCCGGTGCAGCCGGACCAGTACCAGGCGATCGATAATTTCTATACCACCACGATCTACGAAAAGGGCTCGGAGGTGATCCGGGTGCTGCACACCCTGCTGGGGGAGGAGACCTTCCAGCGGGGCATGGCCCTGTATGTGGAACGCCACGACGGCACCGCCGCCACCTGCGAGGACTTCGTCCAGGCGATGCAAGACGCGGCCGGGGAGGTGGACGAGAACTGCCGCCTGCCACCCTTTGATTTCGTTCAGTTCCGGCGCTGGTACCACCAGGCGGGCACGCCGGTGCTGCACGTGCGGCGCCGCTGGAACAAGGCGGCAGGAATCCTGGAGCTGTTCGTGCGCCAGTCGACCCCCGCCACCCCCGGCCAGCCCCACAAGCAGCCCCTGGTGATCCCGCTGGCGGTGGGACTGGTGAGCCAGGCCGGCCAGCCCCTGCCGATGCGGCTGGTGGCCGAAGACCCCGACCACGGTGCCGCCCCGCTGCTGCCGCGGCGCTGGGGGGCGGGCACGCGCCTGCTGCTGATCGACCAGGAGGAGCAGGTCTTCCGCTTCGAGGGGCTGCCGGCCCAGGCGCCGCCGCCGGCCCTCTCCCTGCTGCGCCAGTTCTCGGCGCCGGTACGGGTTGAGCTGGGGCGGCCCTCCAGCGAGCTGGTGCACCTGCTGGCGACCGACAGCGACCCCTTCGCCCGCTGGGACGCGGGCCAGCTGCTGCTGCGCCGGGCGGTGCTACGCCGGGCCGCCGGCCGGGTGGATGGGGGCCTGGAGGAGGCGTTGATCGCCGCCTTCGAGCGGATCCTGGCTGATCCCTCCCTGTCGGAGGCCAGCCGCAGCGTGCTGCTGGCCCTGCCGGGCCTGGCCGAACTGGAGGATGCCGCGCCGCAACCCGATCCCCCGGCCCTGTTCGCCGCCCTCCAGGCCCTGCGTTGCCGGTTCGGCGAAGCCCTGGCCGGGCCGCTGCAGCGGGCCCTGGAGCGCTGCAGCGACCAGTGGTCCCTGGCCTGGCCGGAGGGGGTGGGCGACCGGATGCTGACGGCCTCGATCTGGAGCTGGCGGGTGGCCGCCGGCGACGCGTCGGTGATCGCCGCGGCTCGGGCGGCGGTGGATGGCCCGTCGATGACCCTGGCCCGGGCTGGCCTGCGGGCGCTGCAGGATCACCCGATCGCCGCCCGCCAGGAGGCGGTGGAGGCCTTCTATATGCGCTGGGAGCAGAAGCCGGTGATCCTTGATTCCTGGTTCGCCCTGGAGGCCTCAGCCCCCTTCACCGATGGCCTGGAGAGGGTGCAGCGGCTGCTCGACCATCCGCGCTTCGATCCGGCGGCCCCCAACGCGGTGCGGGCGGTGCTGGGGGGACTGGCGGGCAATCCGCCGGTGTTCCATGCCGCCGACGGCAGCGGCTACCGGTTCATGGCCGAGCAGATCGCCGCCCTGGACCAGCGCAATCCGATCACCGCCTCGCGCCTGGCCAAGGTGTTCAGCCGCTGGCAGAGCTACGGCCCAGGGCGCCGGGAGCGGATGCGGCAGGCCCTCGGCCAGCTGGCGGCCTCCGAACTCTCCACCAACACCCGCGAGGTGGTGGGGCAGTGCCTCGGCGGGGCTACCAGGGACACCTAGCGGCCGCCGAACACCTCCTTGTTGAGGCGACGGAAGGCGGCCTGCCGGGCGGCGGCCCCCTCCGGCCCGGCGTACTGACCCCAGAGACCCTCCCAGTAGAAGAAGATCACGCCATGGCCCCGGGCGGCGGAGAGGCGCACCTTCTGCTCCAGGGTGGCCATGTCGGGGGTGCGGCCACCGAAACCGGACAGGATGCCGATCTCCACGGGCATGCCCCAGCGGCGGGCTTTGACCAGCGCCGGCTGGTCGAGGTCGCGGGCGAAGCCCTTCACCGAATAGGCGTAGTTCTGCACGATCAGGTCGTCGACCAGTTCGCCCAGGGCCCAGAGCTCCCAGTCCTGCAGCCAGTGGTTGTAGGCGAAGCGGAAGGGGCCGGGCGAGAGGCTGATTACCGTGCGCCGCGGGCCGCCCACCTCCTGCATGGTGGCCCGCAGTTCCCGCAGCAGGGCGGTGAGCTGCTGGCGGCGCCACTTCATCCAGTAGCGGTCGTTGAAGTTGGCGGGCGGCTCCCGGCCGGTGTCCGCGAGATAAAGGGCGCGGGTGTAGGGGTCATAGCCCAGTTCCACCGGCCAGGCGAAGTGGTCGTCGAGCTGGATGCCGTCGACGCCGCAGCGCTGGACGATCTCCTTGATCAGACCGATGAAGCGGGCACGCACCCCTGGGTGGGCCGGGTTCAGCCACACCCGCAGATCCCTGAGCGGGGAGGTTTTCAGGTTGGCGCCGTGCATGGCGTAGAGGGCGCTGCCATCGGCGCGGCGCAGCACCCACTCAGGGTTGCGCTGCACGACCTCGGCATCGCCAGGCTCCATCAGGCCGTATTCGAACCAGGGGATCACCTGCATGCCGCGGCGGTGGGCCGCCTTGGTGAAGCGGCAGATCGGGTCGAGGCCAGGGTTGGCCTTGGCCAGGGCCGGCTCCAGCGGCGCCCAGCGGCTGCGGTGGAAGGTGGCCCCCCGGCTCCAGACGTTGGGGTAGAGGGTGTTGAAGCCGGCGGCGTCGAGCTGCGCCACGGCGGTCTCGATGCGGTTGGCGTCGTAGTAGAGGGGGCTGGGGCTGTTGGTGAGCCAGACGCCGATGCGGCGCTCGAACCCCTTGGGCAGGCGGCTTTCGGCGTCGGCCGGCCGGGGGGCCCCAACGGTGAGGGCCAGCAAGGCCGTGACGAGCACGGTGAGCGGCACGGGCAGGCGGCGCTTGAGATGGGCGAAGCGCTTGAGGGGCACCCGCTGGACGGGCGGCGGCGGGGCGGTCATGGCGGTGACCCTCAGCGGAACATCGAACTGACCGAGCTCTCCTGGTGGATCCGCCAGATCGTTTCACCCAGCATGTTGGCTACCGACAGCACCCGCAGCTGGGGGAAGTGCAGGTCGGGGGCCAGGGGGATGCTGTTGGTGACCACCACCTCCTCGAACAGGCCCGGAGTGGAGAGCCGCTCGACGGCGGGGGGGGAGAAGACGGCGTGGGTGGCGCAGGCCAGCACCCTGGCCGCCCCCCGGGCCCGCAGCAGCTGGGCGCCCTGGAAGATGGTGCCGCCGGTGTCGATCATGTCGTCGATCAGGATCGCCGTCTTGCCGACCACATCACCGATCACGGTGAGGCTCTCGGCCACGTTGTGTCCGGAGCGGCGCTTGTCGATGATGGCCAGAGGCGCATCCTTCATCTGCTTGGCGAAGGCCCGGGCCCGGGCCACACCGCCCACGTCCGGGGAGACCACCACCACCTCGCCCAGGTCCCGGGTGGAGAGGTAGTCGACCAGCACCGGTGAGCCGTAGATGTGGTCGCAGGGGATGTCGAAGTAGCCCTGGATCTGGGAGGAGTGCAGGTCCATGGCCAGCACCCGCTCAACGCCGGACTTGACCAGCAGGTTGGCCACCAGCTTGGCCGTGATCGATTCCCGCCCGGCCGTCTTGCGGTCGGCGCGGGCGTAGCCGTAGTAGGGGATGACCGCCGTGATCTGGCGCGCCGAGGCCCGCCGGCAGGCATCCACCATGATCAGCAGCTCCATCAGGTGATCGTTCACCGGAGCGCAGGTGGGCTGGACCAGGAAGACATCACAGCCGCGGATCGACTCCTGGATCTGGATGTAGAGCTCGCCATCGGCGAAACGCTTGATCACCCTCGGGCCGTCGGGCACGCCGAGATAGGCGCCGATCTCCCGGGCCAGATCAGGGTTGGCGTTGCCGCAGAACAACCGCAACCGGCGGGGGTCGTGGCTGGTGAGGGGCGGCTGCCCGCTCTGCTCCACCCGTTCAGCGGTCGAGAAAGTGGACAAGGGCGCAGGCGGCGTTGCTTCGCAGCACGATGGTAGAAGCGAGCCGGCCAGGACAGTGCAAACAACCATGTCGGTTTCAGGGACCGAAACGGAGCGCCGCGGTGGCCTGCTGCTGGTGGGACTGGGATTACGGCAGGAGCTGGAGGGGCTGGCGGCCGTCTCGGCGCGGCTGGCCGCCGCTGAAGGTGTGGCCCTGCGGCAGCTGGCCAAGGCCAAAGATCCCGATGCCAGCCTGGCGGCCCTGAGGGCCGAAGACACGGCCCCATGGCTGGCCGCCCTGCCCCTGGATCCCGGCCTGCCGCTGGCGCGGGGCGGCAGCTGGGCCGAGGCCCTCGGAGCCTGGCGCCAGCCCTGTCTGCTGGTGGTGCGGGGCGAGCAGATGGCCACCGGGCTTCCGGCGGCCGGCGCCGCCCTGCTGGAGCACTGGCGGGTGCCCCTGATGGGCCTGGTGCAGGTGGGCGGAGACTGGCAGCCCCTGAAGCGCCGCCGCGACGGCCTGGCCTGGCTGGGCTGGCTGCCGGAGATCGGCGAGAACAGCGGCAAGGACAACGAGGAGGCCGGGGCCGCGACGGCGGCGCTGCAGCAGGTGCTGCGGGGCCGCTGGCGGGTCCTGCAGGGGTCCTAGGAGCGGGTTGCGGCCAGCGCAGTGCGGCCCACGGCCCTCACTCGCTGCGTTGCTCCTCGCGATCGCCGGCCTCACCGCCGGCGCCGCCCGCCCCGGGGGCTCCGGGGTCCATGGTGACGCCGAGCTCGCGGCAGGTGCCAATCGGATCGACGCCCGGTGCCAGGCCAAGGGCCTTGCGCAGCGCATCGATCTGGCCCACCGACTGGAGGTCGATCGTGCTGGCCACCTGCTGGCAGGCGATCGTCTGGAGGGCCCGGCCATCGGGGCGGCCGCACCCGTCCAGGAGGCCGAGGGCAAGCAGGGCGGCAGCAGGCACAACCCGGTTCATGGGGATGTCGGACACAACAACCGCCAACGTCAGGGCGCCGGGCTCACTCCCCCAGGGCCTCGGCCACGGCGCGCTGGAACACCGCCTCCTGGGGGTCACGCCGGTCCACTGCTCGAAGATCTGCATGGCCAGCTGCACCAGCATCTCGACCCCATCCACCACCGGGCAGCCGTGCTGACGGGCCGTGGCCAGGAACGGGGTGATGCGGGGGTTGGTGATCACATCCACCACAACGCAGGCCGAATCCACCGTGTCCCAGCGGACGGGCACCGGCTCCAACTCCGGCGCGCAGCCCAGGTGGGTGGCGTTCATCAGCAGGGTGGTGCCCGCCGGCACCGTCACCTCCCCCTGCCAGGGCTGCCACACCGCCGGCACGCCGGAGGCGCGGGTGACGGTGTCCGCCACTTCCTGGCCCTGCTCCTGCCGCCGGGTGATCAGGGTGAGGTGGGCCGCGCCGGCCCAGGCCATCTCCACCGCCATCGCCCGGCCGGTGCCGCCGGCCCCCAGCATCACCACCCGCCGGCCCGCCAGGGGCGCCAGCTTCTCGATCGCCTTCACCACCCCCTTGCCGTCGTTGTTGTGGCCGATCAGGCGGCCGGCCTCGATCGCGAGGTAATTGGCGGCGCCGATGGCCCGCACGTCGTCATCAACGGCATCGAGCAGGGGCAGCACCGCCACCTTGTAGGGCACGGTGATGGCCATGCCGCGGTAGCCCAGGGGCACCAGGGCCCGCACCGCACCGCCAGGGCCAGGTCCTCGGTGTTGGCGATGTCGTTCTTCCAGAACTGCTAGCGCAGCCCGTGGTGGGCATACACCGCATCGAACATCCGATCGATCGGGTTCTCGGCCACCGGATGGCCGAGCATGCCGGTCATCTGCTTCTGGGGAGGGATCACGGCGAGCCGGCGGGAGGCCCCAGGCTGGCAACGGTGGGGCGACCGGACGAAACTGCCGGGCGGAAGCGACACAACCACCCAACACCCTCAAACCCGCAACGTCACCCGGCTGAGGAGAGTGCTGGCGCCGGTGGCGATGAACTGGACACCGATCGCCAGGGTGAACAGGCCCATCACCTTGATCAGCACCGTCATGCCCACGTGGCCCAGCAGCCGGGTGAGGCGGGTGGCGAAGGTGAACATCAGGCCGATCAGGATCGCCATGGCCAAGATGGCCCCGAACAGTTCGATGCGGTGGTTGAGGGTGCGGGCTGCCTCGGCGTACACCGTGATCGTCGACATCGTGCCGGCGCCGGCGGTGAGGGGCAGGGAGATCGGCACGATCGCCGAGGAGGTCATCTGCCCCACATCCATGTGCGACACATCGAAGTTCTTCTCGTGCGAATCCCCCGGATCGGTGGCATTGAGCATGCTCAGGCCGCTGAATCCCAGCAGCAGGCCGCCGGCGATCTGGAAGGCACTCACGCTGATGCCGAAGAACTGGAGCACCGCCGTGCCCAGAAAATAGGCGCACAGCATGATCAGCAGGCTGGAGAAGGTGGTGATGCGGATCACCCGCCTCACGTGGCTGCTGGGCAACCCCTGGCTCAGGGTGAGAAACGGTCCGATGGCGGGGAAGTTGTTGGCCACGGCGAACAACCCCAGCAGGTAGTGCTGGAAGGTGCTCGGCACCAGCAGCTCCGGAGTGATGGCCATGGTGCCCACTATCGCTATGGGGCCTCCGGCTCCTGCCACAGCGGTGGCGTCACGCCGGGATCCAGCTGGCGCAGTCCCTTGTGCTTCTCCTCGGCAGGCTTCAGCGGCAGGCTGGCGAACTGCACTGGCTTGCTGCCATCCAGTCCGGCCGCCAGCAGGCTGAGGGTCTCACTCGGCGAGAGGTTGGTCTCCACCTTGGGCTGCAGCTGGCTCACCAGGAACGGCAGCTTGGCCAGCCGTTCGGGCTGCAGCATCCGCTCCCTGAGGCTGGTGGCCACCAGCTGCTGGTTACTGCGCCGGCCGGTGTCGCCGAGCCACGGGTCGCGGAAGCGCACCAGCTGCTCCACCTTGGCGCCCCCCAGCTGCTGCAGCCCGGCCTCCAGGTCGATGGTCAGCTTCTGCGTCCTGTCGGCGTAGCTCATCCGCCGGGGCGGGCTGAGCTCCAGGCCCCCAAGCCCATTGACCAGATCCCTCAGCGCCCCCCGCGGGAGCACCAGGTAGCGGTCGGGGGCGGGGGGCTGCAGCCCCACCAGCTCCCGCACCGCATCGGCGGTGAGCGCCACGCCGCCGAGGCGGAAGGCCTCACCGAGCCGTTTCACTCCCTTCTGGCCGGGCAGGTTCACCGCCACTTCGGTGGGCAGGTTGAGCACCTGCAGAGGCCCCTCCGGGTTGATGCGCACCAGCAGCAGGGCATCGGCGTTGGCGGGACCGGCCGGGGCGGCCTTGTTGAGCGGCGCGCCGAGCCGCTCGGCATCGCTGCCGATCACCAGCAGGGTGATGGGTCGCGCCGGCGGGGCGGCCAGGCTGGCGGGGCCGACCTCGGTTGTGGGGGCCAGGGCCCGATCCGGCATCGGCCAGAGCAACCCCAGGGCGGCCATCCCCACGACGGCGCCGGCGGCGGTGATGCCGAGGCTCTTGAGCAGCCGCCCGCTCAGCAGGGGCCGCTTCGGGGCCGGGGCCGTCGGGGTCGCGGAGCCGGGGGGTTCGGCGGGGCGGCGGGGCTTCCGGCGGGCGGGCATCGGGGCCGAAACGGAGGGGTGCTTGGGGGCACTCTGACGCAGGCGCCGCCCCCCATTGGCCCGGAGCCATCGGAGGGCGGCGGCATGGGAGCGCTACGACGGATAGCTTGAGCGTCGAGCCACCGCGCCCCTCCACCGCTTGTCCACCGTTCCTTCACCGGCGCCGGCCTCCGTGGCTCCGCACGATCGAGCCCGACCCCTGGCCAAGGGCAGCCCCAAACCGGCCAAGGATCTCTGCAGCGACTGCGGCCTCTGCGACAGCCGCTGGGTGGCCTACGTGCGCCGGGCCTGCGCCTTCCTG
>CALRQM020000070.1:0-12733 GCA_943370335.1 Bordetella parapertussis
AGATCTCGATGGCCACCAACCACTTCGGCCATTTCCTGCTGATCCACCTGCTGCTTGACGACCTCAAGCGCTCCAGCCACCCCTCGCGTCGGCTCGTGATCCTGGGCACCGTCACCGCCAACTCCAAGGAGCTGGGGGGCAAGATCCCCATCCCGGCGCCCGCCGACCTCGGCGATCTGTCCGGCTTCGCCGCCGGCTTCAAGGCCCCGATCGCCATGGCCAGCGGCAAGAGCTTCAAGCCTGGCAAGGCCTACAAGGACAGCAAGCTCTGCAACATGATCACCACCCAGGAGCTGCACCGCCGGCTGCATGGCAGCACCGGGATCGTGTTCACCTCCCTCTACCCGGGCTGCGTGGCCGACACCCCCCTGTTCCGCCACACCCCGAGGGCCTTCCAGACCATCTTCCCCTGGTTCCAGAAGAACATCACCGGCGGCTACGTGAGCCAGGCGCTGGCGGGCGAGCGGGTGGCCCAGGTGGCGGCGGATCCGGACTTCGCCGTCTCCGGGGTGCACTGGAGCTGGGGGAACCGCCAGACGAAGGGGGGCAAGCAGTTCAGCCAGGAACTCTCGGAGAAGGCGAGCAACCCCGTCACCGCCCAGCGGATGTGGGACCTCTCGATGCAGCTCGTGGGACTCGCCTGAGGCGATCTCCAGCCGGCGACTTTGCGTCGGAATCTGCCGATTCGGACACAGGGCCGGCAGGAGTCGCTAAGAGTCATCCAGTACCACCCCTGGAGTCGATGGCCCGCACGCTGCGCTGGGGAGTGGGACTGCTGCTGGTCGTCAGCCTGTCGATCGGTGCCTTCCTGCTCCTGCCCTTCCGCTCCTGGCTGCCGGGGGGAACGGTAGGGGACGTGCCGTTGAGCCAGGTGGTGAACGGCACGGCGTTCAACCGTCTGTTTCCCGAGCCGGAGGACGGCGACCAGCTGGTGTTCACCCAGGAGAAGCGCGGCTTCAGTGAGGCCCGGCTCAAGCATGGCGGCCAGGTGAAGGCCCTGCTCGCCATCTCCGATGTCATCACCGCACCGGAGGCACGCCAAAAATTTGAGGCCAGCCAGAGCCGGCTGCAGGGCTGGCCGCTGGTGGAGCAGGGTCCGCAGGCCACCGCCCTGCTGGTGGCCGACCGCTTCCAGATCAAGGTGATCGGCCAGGGCGATGGGTTGGATTCCGAGCACCGTCAGGCCCTGATCGGCCGGTTCAACCTCAGGGGTCTGGCGGCCCTCCAGCCGGCCCTGCCCAGCGGCCAGGAAACCGCCGGACGCCAGAGCCTTGAGCGCCTTGCGGCCATGGAGCCCGCGTCATGAGCTCCGTTCTCGAGCGCCTCGATCGCCTGCCCCGCCGCAACCTGACGGTGCTCGCCATCAAGGGCCTCAGCACCCTGGTGCCCGGTGGCTGGCACAACATCACCAGCGCCGACGCCCTGATCGCCGACGTGCTGGGCAGCAGCGATCCGGAGCTGATCCGCCAGGTGCGCTCCCGGGCCGACGCCTTGAGCCGGGCCCGCCACGAAGGCTATGGCCGTGCCCTGAGCCTGTATGACGCCGTCAACCGCTCCCAGAAGGCCGCCGGTGGGCTGCGGCTGCTGAGCAACATCGGTGGCGCCCTGCCGCTGGTGAAGCGTGTCGCCGATCTCACCCCCACCAGCGAGACCCTGCAGGCGGCGGATCTGAGCCTGAAGGTGGCCGCCGAGATGCTGGCCTTCACCCAGGTGAACGGCCTGCCCGGTGACAGCTTCGGCGACTTCGCCGCCGCCCTGGGCGAGTACGCTGGCGAAGCCCGGGTGAGGATGGCGGCCCTGATCTGCTTCGATGCCCTGCTGCCCCTGGGCGACCAGGCCCTGCAGCGGCTGGATGGCCTGCTGGGGGGCGTCGACAAGCGGGACCTGCACCAGCTGCCCGCCTACGCCGGGATGGCCAAGTTGCTGCCGGGACGGGGCGATGGGGCCCACCTGACCTTCCTGCGCCGGGGCGTGGACCAGTGGCTGGGCTGGGCCGGCGGCTTCAGCAGCCAGCTGGGTCTCACCGGCCAGAAGGCGGTGCAGGCCCTGGAAACCACCCTCGGTCCCTGGCAGGGGGGCTTCCAGCAGATGGCCACCTTCCTCGATGCCTTCACCGACACCTACCAGCACACGGGCGTGCAGGCGGTGGCCCGCCGGCTGGTGGAGAGGGCCGCCGCGGAAATCTGAGGGTGGCAGCGGGTGGCGAGGTGCTGTCTGCAGACAGCTTCTAGATCGACAGCATCTTGAACCCCAGAGCAATCAACACCAGACCGGCCAGCATTTCCACCTTGCTGCCCAGCTGCCCGGAGAGCCTGCGGGCCAGGAACAGGCCCAGGTAGGTGGAAACGAAGGCCCCCACACCGATGGCCGTGGAGTAGAGGCCAATGGGCTTGTTAACAATGCCCAGCGATACACCAACCCCCAGGGAATCAATGCTGGTGATGGCGGAGACAAACAGAATGCGCAGGGGTCCGTGCACTCTCAGCTCCTGCTCCTGCCCCTCCCCGTCGTGTGGTTCCCGGTAGGCCGCCCAGCACATGTGCGCCCCCACGGCCACCAGCAGGGCGAAGGCCACCCAGTGGTCGACATCCATGATCAGCTTGCGGGCGATGCGGCCGAGCAGAAAACCAATCGCCGTGGCCAGCCCCTCCGAAAGGCCCGAACTGAGGGCAAAGAACAACGCCCGTCGCCAGGAGAAGTGCCGGAATCCCAGGGCAATGGCCGCCGAGAACGAATCCACACTCAGCACTGCCGTGAACAGCAGCAACTCCAGGATCATTCTTCGGTGGCGTAGGGCCTGACCTTAGCCACCCACCTGCAAGCCGATCCTGGCAGGGTCAGCACCAGGCCACAGGCTCAATCAAACCCGAGCAGATCGAAGATCTCCCGATCCTTGAGCGATTCGGCCTCCAGAGGTTCCACGTCGGTGAGCATCTTGCGGGCCAGGCTCAGGTATTCCTGCTGCACGGCCTCCACTTCCGGTGTGCTATCCATCTCAAAGATGGTGCACTTCTTGAGCCGTGATTTGCGGATCGCATCGACGGTCTTGAAGTGGGCCATGGTGCGCAGGCCCGTGCGCTCGTTGAACTTGTCGATCTCGTCGGTCTGCTCCGAGCGGTTGGCGATCACCCCACCCAGGCGCACCTTGTAGTTCTTGGCCTTGGCATTGATGGCCTGCATGATCCGATTCATGGCGAAGATCGAATCGAAATCGTTGGCGGTCACGATCAGGCAGTAATGCGCATGCTGGAGCGGCGCCGCGAAGCCGCCGCAGACCACGTCGCCGAGCACATCGAAGATCACCACGTCGGTGTCCTCCAGCAGGTGGTGCTCCTTGAGCAGCTTGACCGTCTGGCCGGTCACGTAGCCGCCGCAGCCGGTGCCGGCCGGAGGGCCGCCCGATTCCACGCACATCACGCCGTTGTAGCCCTCGAAGACGAAGTCCTCGGGCCTCAGCTCCTCGGTATGGAAGTCGACGGTCTCAAGGATGTCGATCACCGTCGGCACCATCTTCTTGGTGAGGGTGAAGGTGGAATCGTGCTTGGGGTCACAGCCGATCTGCAGCACCCGCTTGCCCAGCTTGGAGAAGGCGGCGGAGAGATTCGAGGAGGTGGTGGATTTGCCGATGCCGCCCTTGCCGTAGACGGCGATCACCAGGGCCCCCTCCTCGATGTTCATCGAGTCATCCTGATGCACCTGCAGGCTGCCCTCGCCATCTTCGCGGGGGTTGGCGGTGGTGCTCGAAGGAGACGTGAGTGTGGTGGTCATAGGAAGAACAAGGGGAAGCCGGCGCACCGGCGGATCACTCGTAAGGAAACAGCCTGCTCATTTCGGATCCCGGCTGTCGGGGGATCACGCAAACCGAAACATCGCCAGAGAGGCCCTCAGCGGCTGAAGTGGGCCTTGGCGTCGTAAAGGGCTTCGGCATCAATGCGCGCCAGGCCCCGCTCGCGAGCGAAGGCTTCGGTGTTCTTACGCACCTTGCCCCGCACGAAGAAGGGAATCTTGGCGAGCTCGGCCTCCCCGTCGGCCGTCCAGAGGCTTTCGAGCGCCTCCCGCACGGCGGCGGCAGCCGTGGTGGTGCCGGGGGCCGGGACAGGGGCAGCGGCAGGGCCCGCGGCAACCGTCCCCACCGCCTCGGGCTCAGCGGCCCCCGCCGCCGCCGGGGCGCCGTCACCCAGGTGGCTGCGGTGGCCGTCGACGAACTCGAAGTCATGGCGGAACATGCCGATCAGATGCTCCTCCAGACCCATCATCAGCGGGTGCACCCAGGAGTCGAAGATCACATTGGCCCCCTCCCAGCCCATCTGGGGGGAGTAACGGGCCGGCACGTCCTGCACGTGCAAGGGGGCGCTGATCACCGCACAGGGCAGCCCCAGCCGCTTGGCGCTGTGGCGTTCCATCTGGGTGCCGAGCACCAGCTCCGCCGCCGCCTCGCCCATGGCCTTCTCCACCACCAGATAGTCGTCGGTGATCAGGGCCTCCAGGCCCAGCTCGGCGGCGTCGGCCCGCACCTCCCGGGCCTGCTCGCGGCTGTAGCTGCCCAGGCCCACCACCTGGAAGCCCAGTTCCTTGGAGGCGATCCGGGCGGCGGCGATGGCGTGGGTGGCATCGGCGAAGATGAACACCCGCTTGCCGGTGAGGTAGGTGGAGTCCACCGACTTGGAATACCAGGGCAGCCGGGAGCTGCGCTCGGCCTCGCTCGGTTGGCCCTCCACCTGCTGCAGCTCGGCCGGCAGCGCCAGGTCGAGCACGCCGTGCAGCTCCCGCAGGAAGGCGGCGGTGGCGCCGATGCCGATCGGCACCGTGCGCACCACCGGCTGGCCGAAGCTGCGCTCCAGCCAGCTGCACACCGGGCCGGCCACCTCCGGGTAGAGGCAGACATTGGCATCGGCCGTGGGGATGCGCAGCAGGTCGGCGGGCCGGGCGCCCAGGGGCGCCACCACCGCCACATCGATGCCGTGCTCGGCCAGCAGCCGGGTGATTTCCAGGACGTCGTCGCGGCAGCGGAACCCCAGCAGGCTGGGGCCCAGCAGGTTGACCCGGGGACGGCGGCCCTCGTCGCGCCAGCGGGACGGGGAGGGCTTGGGGGTGCCCGGCTCCGGCAGCTGGCTCTTGAGCAGGGTGCGAACCAGCTGATAGAAGGTTTCGGCCGCGCCCCAGTTCTCCTTCTTGGAGTAGGCGGGCAGTTCCAGGTTCACCAGCGGCACTCCCAGGTTCATGCCGGCGGCCAGGGCGCCGGGCTGGTCCTGGATCAGTTCGGCGGTGCAGCTTTCCCCCACCAGCAACGCTTCGGGCTGGAAGCGCTCGACGGCCTGGCGGATCGAGCGCTGCACCAGCTCGGCGGTGTCACCGCCCAGATCCCTGGCCTGGAACGTGGTGTAGGTGACGGGGGGACGCAGGCCCCGCCGCTCGATCATCGTGAACAGCAGATCGGCGTAGGTGTCGCCCTGGGGGGCGTGGAGCACATAGTGCACCCCCTCCATGGAGGTGGCGATGCGCATGGCGCCCACGTGGGGGGGGCCTTCGTAGGTCCAGAGGGTCAGTTCCATGGGGGTTTCAGGAGAGCTGCAGCAGGGCCCGGCGCCGCAGGGGGCGGGCAAAGAGTTCGGCCAGTTCACCGGCCTGGTCGCAGCCGTGGATCGGGCTGAACACCAGCTCGATCGACCACTTGGTGGCGATGCCTTCAGCCTCGAGGGGATTGGCCAGCCCCAGGCCGCAGAGCACCAGGTCGGGGCGGGCGGCCCGCACCCGCTCCAGCTGCAGGTCGACGTCCTGGCCCTCGCTGAGCTGGGTGTCTGGGGGGAGCAGGGCCAGGTCGGCGGCCATCAACTGGCGGTCGAGGTAGGGGGTGCCCACCTCCACCAGCTCCATGCCGCATTCGCGACTGAGAAAGCGGGCCAGGGGAATCTCCATCTGGGAATCGGGCAGCAGGAACAGCCGCTTGCCGGCGAGCACCTCCCGGTGGGGCTCGAGGGCACGGCGCCCCCGCTCCACCAGGGGGTCGAGCACCGCGTTGAAGCGGTCGGTGGGAACGCCGAAGGCGGTGGCGGCGGCGGCCATCCAGTCGCTGCTGCCCTCCACGCCGAAGGGATAGGGGGCGCTCAGCAGGGTGGCGCCCCGGTGCTGCAGGGCCCTGGCGGTGGCGCTGAGGAAGGGCTGGGCGAGCAGCACCCGTGTCCCCTTGCCGACGGGGGGCAGATCGGTGGAGCGGCGGGGCGGCAGGCTGCGCACCGTGGTGATGCCCAGCCGTTCAAAGATCAGCCGGAAGCGATCCTCCACCGCATCGGCCAGGGTGCCCACGATCAGCAGCTGCTCCTCATCGGAGCTGGGCAGCAGGGGCAGCATGGCCAGCAGGGCGTTGTCCTCCCCCTGGGTGAAGGTGGTCTCGATGCCGCTGCCGGAGTAGTTCAGTACCCGCACCCGCCCCAGCAGCTGGGTGTTGAGGCGTTCGGCCGCCTTGGCCAGATCGAGCTTGATCACCTCACTGGGGCAGGAGCCCACCAGGAAGAGGGTGCGGATCTCGGGCCGGCGTTCCAGCAGATCCTTCACCAGCCGGTCGAGCTCTTCGTTGGCATCAGCCAGACCAGCAAGGTCCCGTTCGCCCAGGATCGCCGTGCCGAAGCGGGGTTCGGCGAAGATCATCACGCCGGCCGCCGACTGGATCAGGTGGGCGCAGGTGCGCGATCCCACCACCAGGAAGAAGGCGTCGGGCATGCGTCGGTGCAGCCAGACGATGGAGGTGAGGCCGCAGAACACTTCCCGCTGTCCACTCTCCTTGAGGATGTCCGGGGGAGAGGGCTGAATCGGTGGAGCGGACACACCCATGGAGGCGATCGCCAGGTATCGAGCTTCCATGGGTTAGCGGGGCGGACGGGGTCCGCGCCCGACTGCGTTACATCTTTTCGGGATCGTGTGCGGATTCCAGCGCTCAGAGGCGGCGGCGGAACCCTTCGCTGAAGCCGGCGCTGCGATCGTCGCGATCACCATCGGCGCTGCGGCTGAGCTTCCAGACGTTGCGCCCCAGGCGCCGGGCCCTGAGCCCACCGCGCTCCACCACCGCTGCCCCCGGCCGGGCCCCCATCAGCTGGGCCACTTCGGCGGTGGTCAGGGGGGCGCCGGTGCGGATGGCCAGGTCGGTGATCTCGAGCCGCTGGCGCAGGCCGGCCAGATCGACCGGATGGTCCGCTTCACCGGACTCCTTCCAGTCGCCGAAGCCGTCGGCGCCGACGCTGCCCATGCGCCGCATCAGACCCAGGCCGATGAAGGCGAGGGCCTGCTCCGGCCGCACCCCCTCATCCAGCGCCCGGGTGATCCATTCGGACACGGTGTCCTGGTCGAGGGAGGGCCGCAGGGGATGGGTCTCGCCCGACACCCCGGCGGCCGGGGATTCGCTGGCGGCGGATGGGGCGGAAACGGTGCGCCGGGTGGTCATGGTCGCGCCTGTGAAGGTTGAACCGGAAGGTATCGGTTGCCATCGGTCTCGCAAGGGTCCCTGGGCTCTGCAGCCCTTCTGCAGCACAATGAATTCAGGACTGATCCGCCACACAACCGCGTGCACGGCTGAGTGCCTCCATTCAGTACCTCCCCGCTGCCACCATGGACCGTTCTCTCCATCGGCCCTGCGAACATTCCTCTTCGCACCCCCGGTTCGACGCGACGGCATCGCGAGCAGCCCATCGAAATTGCCCCCGGTGTGTGGTGGGTTGGAGTGCGTCTGGCGAATGACCATTTCCAGTGCCACACCTATTTCATTGCGAACGGTTCCGAAGGGGTCCTGATCGATCCGGGTTCGCCGCTCACCATCGAAGGCACCCTGGCCAAACTCCGTGCCATCACCGATCTCGGCACGATTCGCTGGCTCGTCTGTCACCATTCCGACCCTGACATCTGCGCCGCCCTGCCCAGGCTGGCGGAGGTCCTGACGCACCCCGACGTGCAGGTGGTGACGGAATGGGGCGCCAACGCCCTGATCCGCCACTACGGCCATGGCTTCCCTACTTATCTGGTGGAGCAGCACGACTGGTGCCTGCCCCTGCAGGGGGATCGGCGATTGGAATTCCAGCTGACGCCGTATCTGCATTTTTCGGGGGCGATGGTGTCCTTCGACAGCTCCAGCCGCACCCTCTTCTCCTCGGATCTGTTCGGGGGCTTCGTCCCCGACAGCAGCGTGCTGGAGTCGGCCGATGCGGCCTACATCATCGAGAACGCCCGGCCCTTCCACCAGCACGACATGCCGAGCCGGGAGCTGCTCAGTGCCGGCCTGGCCCGCATCCGCTCCCGCTGGCCCCGGATCGAGCGCATCACCCCCAGCACGGCCACATCGTCGCCGCCGCCATCGTCGATGCGGTGTTCAGCGCCCTGGGCGCCATGGACTGCGGCGTCTATTGCCTCGCCGACGCGGGCATGGACCTGAAACGACTTCTGCGCATCGCCGAAGCCCGGCGGCAGTTGAACGACGCCCTGATCCACCAGAGCAGCCCGGTGGGGATGGTCCGGGCCATGACCACCATCCTCGAATCCTCCGGGCAGGGAAGTGCCTGTGAACTGGCCGTCCAGATGCCCGGAGACGGCTGGCGCCCATGGACCATCTTGGCCGACCACCCCGAGCCACGGGAGCCGTCTGCCGACTGGCACCACATCTGCCTGCTCGGCCATCCGGCCATGGTGCTGGCCATTCGGGGGCAGGGCTCGGCGCAGACCTTCGATCCCGACATGGAAAAGATGGTGCGTGAATTCGCCGAGTCGATGCGCCCCTGGGTGGACCAGCTCCTGGAGTCCCAACGCCAGGCCCTCGCGGTGGCCGCCCTCAACACCGCCGCCCTCTGCGATCCACTCACGGGGCTCGCCAACCGACGGGCTCTGGCGGAAGCGAAGCTGCCGGCCAGCTACTCCCTGATCGAACTGGATCTCGACCACTTCAAGCAGATCAACGACAGCTTCGGCCACGACGCCGGCGACCGGGTTCTTGAGCAATTGGCCCGGGTCCTGAGGGAGTCGGTGCGGGAGCAGGACCAGACCTTCCGCCTCTGCGGCGAGGAATTTCTGGTGCTGCTGCCGGAGGCCGACCAGGCCACGGCCCTGATGGTGGCCGAACGGATCCGGCTCTCGATGCACCAGCTCGACCTCGCCGGTGCGGCCCCCGAAGGGCGCCTCACGGTCAGCCTGGGGGTGAGCACCAAGTCGGCCCAGCTCAACTTCGCGTTCACCCAGCTGATGGAGCTCGCCGACCAGGCGCTCTACGCCGGCAAGGAAGCCGGCCGCGACCGGGTGCGCGCCGCCGAGGCCCTTTCCCTGAGCAGCCGCTAGGCCGGAGCCGCCCCCGGCGGGGAGTACCCTCCAGTCCTGGACTGCCATCGGTGGCAACCAGGGATCCCGGAGCTCCACCCCCCGGTGATCGAGACGATTGTCCTTTCCGGGAGTTGGCGCCTGGCGCCGTGATGGATTCGCAGGCTGCCCGTTCCTTCCTTCGCGACGACCGGTCGGACGCCCGCAGGAAGGCGGCGAGCCTGCGGATCACGGGCACCGATGTGAGCGGCGAGGCCTCCGGGGCCAGCTGTGTGATCACCACCGACAGCGAAGGCCGGCGCCTGGCACGCCAGTCGAGCCATGTGCAGTCGATCGAGCTGCGCACCTACGTCTTCCTGGATTCGCTCCAGCCCCAGTTGGCGTCGTACATGGGCACGGTGTCCCATGGCTTCCTTCCGATTCCCGGCGATGCCTGCCTGTGGCTGGAGGTGTCCCCGGGGATGGCGGTGCACCGGGTCACCGACATCGCCCTGAAGGCCAGCACGGTGCGGCTCGGCCAGATGGTGGTGGAGCGGGCCTTCGGCTCCCTGGCCCTCTACCACCGGGACCAGAGCAACGTGCTCCACTCCGGTGACGTGGTGCTGGAGGCCATCGGCAGCCGGGTGGAACTGCGCAGCCGCTGTGAGGTGACCTGGACCGAGATCATCCGGGCGATCACCCCCGACCATGCCGTGCTGATCAACCGCCAGAACCGCCGCGGCTCGATGATCCAGGCCGGCATGAGCATGTTCATCCTCGAGACCGAGCCGGCCGGCTACGTGCTGATCGCCGCCAATGAGGCGGAGAAGGGCTCCAACATCACCGTCGTCGACGTCAAGGCCGTCGGTGCCTTCGGCCGCCTCACCCTGGCGGGCAAGGAGGGCGATGTGGAGGAGGCCGCCGCCGCCGCCATGCGCGCCGTGGCCCAGATCAACGCCGGCGCCCGCGGCTGAGCCTCGGCACCCGGCCGGCTCAGCCCAGGCCCAGCAGACGTTTCAGCCCCGGGGCCATGGCCCGGGCCGCCTTGCCACGGCTGCCCAGCCGACTCTTGAGGTGCTCCCCCATCTCCGCATAGCTGCAACCGGCTTCGCGCACATGGAAGAGTGGGTCATAGCCGCCGCCATGGCCCGAGGGCTCCCGCAGGATCAGCCCCCGGCAGACCCCTTCCGACTCCAGAACAACCTCGCCGGCGGGGTCGGCCAGGGCCATCGCGCTCACGAAGGTGCCGCCGCGGTAGAGGGAATCGCCGAGCTCGTGCAGCAGCCGGTGGATCTTCTCGTGGTCGGTGGGGGCATAGCGGGCCGAATGCAGACCCGGGCGGCCATCGAGGGCATCCACCTCCAGACCCGAATCATCGGCCAGCGACCAGCAGCCCGTAAGGGAGGCCACGGTGGTGGCCTTCAGGCGCGCGTTCTCCGCATAGGTGAGGCCCGTTTCCTCGATCTCCAGGCCCTTGGGCTGCTGCCGCACCTCCAGACCCACCTCCGGACCTACCCCCTCGAGCATGGCCGTGATCTCGGCCACCTTGTGGGGGTTGCCGCTGGCGATCACCAGCACCGGGCGGGAAGGGGAGAGGGACAAACCGGGCCCACGGGGGGCCCCATTGTGGTGCAGCGGGGTGGGGCGGTCGCTGAAGGGGTGGGGCAGGACGGGTTGAACATTCCACCCCCGGAGAACTCCAGGGTTCCTGCCCCGGGCGGACGATAGGGAATTCGCCACCGATCGGACGAAACGGCGGGCAACATTGCGCGACCGGTGACGGTCGCCGGCCGGAATCGCCCCTAGGTTGCCTCCACCCTTTGGGCCCCGGAGGGCAATGCAGTCGAGCCTGGTCCTACAGAACCTGCTCTCCGCGCCGGTGCTGTTCTTCTTCCTGGGCATCCTCGGTGTGCTGGTGGGCTCCGACCTGGAGATCCCCTCACCGCTGCCGAAGCTCTTCTCCCTTTACCTGCTGCTGGCGATCGGCTTCAAAGGGGGCATGGAACTGGCCCACAGCGGCCTCGGTCCCCAGGTGCTGCTGACGATCGGGGCGGCGGTGTTGATGTCGCTGCTGGTGCCCCTCACGAGCTTCCTGCTGCTGCGGCTGCGCCTGGATGGCTACAACGCCGCCGCCATCGCCGCCTCCTACGGCTCGATCAGTGCCGTCACCTTCATCACCGCCGAGAGCTTCCTCAATGTTCTCGAGGTGAACTTCGACGGCTTCATGGTGGCGGCCCTGGCCCTGATGGAATCACCGGCGATCGTGGTGGGGGTGATCCTGGCCAAGCTCTCGGCCCCTGCCGAAGATGCGGAGTCCGGCAGGGATCACGAGAACGACGGCGATCAGGAGAATGGGGGCGGCAGTCTGCGCTGGCGGGAAGTGCTCCAGGAGGCTTTTCTCAACGGTTCGGTGTACCTGTTGATCGGCAGCCTGGTGATCGGCTATGTGGTGGCCGCCTTCAGCCCGGCGGGGCTGGAAAAGATGGATCCCTTCACCGAGAAACTGTTCTACGGAGCCCTCTGTTTCTTCCTGCTCGACATGGGCATCGTGGCGGCGCAGCGGCTGCGGGACCTGCGTCAGACGGGGGCTTTCCTGATCGGCTTCTCCCTGCTGGCCCCCCCCGTGCACGCCCTGGCGGGGCTGCTGGTGAGTGCCCTGCTGGGCCTGAGCCAGGGCAACACCCTGCTGTTCATGGTGCTCTGCGCCAGCGCCTCCTACATCGCCGTGCCGGCGGCGATGCGGATGACCGTTCCCCAGGCCAACCCGAGCCTCTACATCTCCACGGCCCTGGGCCTCACCTTCCCCTTCAATGTGGTGGTTGGGATTCCCCTCTACATGGCGCTGACCCGACACTTCATCCCCGTCGGCTGAGCGCAGGCCGCCTGCCATCCCCTCGCCGAACCTTCGCCCCGACACCATGAAGCGAATCGATCTGTTTCTCAGCGAACGGGAGTTGAACCGGGTCTGCAAGGCCATCACCGCGGCTGGGGCCAAGGGCTACTCGGTGATGCGGCACGTCACGGGCATGGGGCCGTCCGGGGAGATCTCGGAGGGGATGGATTTCAGCGGGCTGGGGGCCAATGCCCACGTGATCGTGTTCGTGGAGGACGCCGTGCTGGCCGCCGTGGGCAAGGCCCTGCGCCCCCTGTTGAAGCGCTACGGCGGGGTGGGTTTCGTCTCCAGTGCCGAGCCCCTCTGAACCGGGCAGGCGGAGCCGCAGCGGCCGAGGAGACGGCAGCGATCAAGCAAAGCTTGCTTTTTGTGTTGCACTGATCAGCCGCCCTTATCAGCCGATCTCAAAACCTTGATGGCCGCCGGGCTGCCAATCGCTTGACGGAGGGTTTGACGGAGGAGCAAGGTTGCACACGAACATTCCACCCCCCTCCTCCAGGAGCAGGTAATGGCAAACGAAACCATGGGCATCGCCCTCGGCATGATCGAGACACGCGGTCTGGTGCCCGCCAT
>CALRQM020000071.1:0-12203 GCA_943370335.1 Bordetella parapertussis
GCCGAGAAGAGCCGCACGATCCGCCTGCCGATCCACATCACCGAAACCCTCAACAAGCTCAAGAAGGGCCAGCGTGAGCTGAGCCAGGAGCTGGGCCGCACCCCCACCCTGAGCGAACTGGCGGTGGCGGTGGAGCTGCCCGAGGAGGAAGTCAAAGATCTGCTCTGCCGGGCCCGCCAGCCGGTGAGCCTGGAAACGAAGGTGGGCGACGGCGAGGACACCGAGCTGCTGGATCTGCTGGCCGGGGACGACCTGCTGCCGTCCGAGCTGGTGGATGGCGAGTGCCTCAAGGGCGACCTGCGGGCCCTGCTCGATCAACTGCCTGACCTGCAGGGTCGCGTGCTGAAGATGCGTTATGGCATCGACGGCGAGGAGCCGATGAGCCTCACCGGGATCGGCCGCATCCTGGGCATCAGCCGCGACCGGGTGCGCAACCTGGAGCGCGACGGCCTGGCCGGCCTGCGCCGCCTCAGCGATGCCGTCGAGGCCTACGTGGCGATCTGATCCCGCCGTTTGCGAGGCTTGGGGCCTGCACGCACCCTCCGCTTCCATGGCCGGCACGCCCCCGGAAGAGCCCACGATGGAGGTGGTCAGCCTCTTTCCCCGCTATCTGCTGCACGGCCAGTTACCTCCGGCCCAGCTGGCCGATCTGCTGGCCATGGCCCGCGCCGTGCTTGCCCAGCCCGAACGCAGTCCGGATGCGTCGGTGAAGCTGGCGGGCCAGCTGTCCCAGCAGCGGGAGTTGGGGCCCGACCATCCCGCCGCCGCCGAGCTTTGCCGCTCGGTGATCCTGCCGGCCTGTGAGCGCTGGATCCGCCATGTGATCGACCAGCAGCCGCCCCAGGGCCGGGGTCCCTGGACGCCGGGCCGCTATGGCCTGCAGATGATCGACCTGTGGCTCAATGCCCAGCGCGCCGGCGACTACAACCCCACCCACACCCACGGCGGCAGTTTCTCCGGCGTGCTGTTCCTGCAGGTGCCGCCCCAGATCAATGCGGAGCGCTTCGACGGCCAGCTCTGCTTCCATGGCCCGGAGGAATGGCACATCCAGAGCTTCCGCACCGGCATGGCCCACTACGTGCTGCCGGTGCCCGGTGATTTCTATGTCTTTCCGGCCTGGCAACCCCACTCGGTGCCCCCGTTCCGCGGTGAAGGGGAGCGCTGGTCGATCGCCTTCAACGTGGTGGCCGTGCCCCAGCCGCCGCCCCGGCCTGCCGCTCCGCCTGCCGTCCAGGGTGCAGTCCAGGGCAACGTGTCCCTTTCCAGCACCCGGCCCCGGCCGGGGGGATTCGTGTAGGGCGAGGCGTGCTGGATCCGGGCCCGATCGAGCCGCTTCGGGACTCCCTGCTGGATTGGTGGGAGTCCAACGGACGCCACGACATCCCCTGGAAGCTCCGCCCTGACGGATCTCGTCCCAGGTCTGGTGAGCCCCTCGACCCCTTCGGTGTGTGGGTCGCCGAGGTGATGCTGCAGCAGACCCAGCTGGCGGTGGTGCTGCCCTACTGGCACCGCTGGATGGCGGCCTTCCCCGACCTCAGAACCCTCGCCGCCACCAGTGAGCATGACGTGCTGATGCTGTGGCAGGGCCTGGGCTACTACGCCCGCGCCCGCCGCCTGCACGGCGGGGCGCAGCAACTGGTCGGCCGTGAGCACCCGGGGCCTGCAGCGGGTGGCGATCCCTGGCCGCGCACCCTGGACGGCTGGATGGCCCTGCCGGGTATCGGCCGCAGCACCGCCGCCAGCATCCTCTCCTCCGCCTTCGATCTGGCCCATCCGATCCTTGATGGCAACGTCCAGCGGGTGCTGGCCCGGCTGGTGGCCCATCCGGGGCCACCGAAGCGGCAGCTGGCCCGCTTCTGGCAGCTGAGCGAAACCGTCCTCGACCCCCACCGGCCCCGCGCCTTCAACCAGGCCCTGATGGACCTGGGCGCCGGCGTCTGCACCCCCCGCCAGCCCTCCTGCGGCATCTGCCCGTGGCAGCCGCAGTGCGCTGCCTACGCTGCCGGCGATCCCGGCCGCTTCCCCGTGAAGGACACCACCCCTGCCATCCCCTTCCAGGTGATCGGGGTGGGGGTGGTGCGGGACGGCGAGGGGAGGGTTCTGATCGACCAGCGGCTCCAGGAGGGCCTCCTGGGCGGCCTGTGGGAGTTTCCGGGGGGCAAGCAGGAGCCAGGCGAAGCGATCGAGGCGACGATCCGGCGCGAGCTGCTCGAGGAGCTGGCCATCGAGGTGACGGTGGGGGAGGAGCTGATCACCGTGGAGCACGCCTACAGCCACAAGCGGCTGCGTTTCGTGGTGCATCTCTGCCAATGGCTGACGGGGGAGCCACAACCCCTGGCCTCCCAGCAGGTGCGTTGGGTGGCGCCGGAGCAGCTCTCCAGCTACCCCTTTCCGGCTGCCAACGCCCGCATCATCGCGGCGCTGCAGGCAAGGATCGCGGCGGCGTGATCCGGGCCAACCGCCCCTCGCCTTCCTCAGGGTGGCTCAAGGCCACCTCCCAGGCACCCTGCGGCAGGAAGCTGAGCCGCTCGGGCCACTCCACCGCCATCACGGCGCCGATGCTGCGGGCCTCCTCCTCCTCCTGGGCGAACAGTTCATCGGCCGCGGCGCCCTGCTCCAGCCGGTAGAGATCCAGGTGCACAAGGGCTGCGGAACCTGCATCGGGTCCGGCGTCGGTGTCGTAGTGCTGGGCCAGGGCGAAGGTGGGGCTGCTGATCGGTTCGGCGATGCCCAGGGCGGCGCCCAGTCCCTGCACCAGCGACGTCTTGCCGGTGCCCAGTTCCCCCCGCAGCAGCAGCAGGGCGCCGGCACCGTCACCAGCGGCGATCAGCTGCGAGGCCAGCCGCCGCCCCAGGGCGTCGGTGGCGGAGGGGTCCGCCAGATGGCACACCTCGATCGCGTCATTCGTTTCCACCCTTGTAGATTGCCTCCCAGCGAGCCCGAAGCCTCGGCGTCTCTGCAGATATTTCCATTGTTTCGTCCTCCCTTCCGGGAGCTTTCCCTTCATGGTGGCAACACCTTCCAGCCCTGAGGCTGCGTTTGCTGGCGTTCAGGCCACCAGTTCCTATGTGATCGCCGACCTCGGCCTGGCCGACTGGGGCCGCAAGGAACTGGCGATTGCTGAAACCGAGATGCCCGGCCTGATGGCCCTGCGCCAGGCCTACGGCGCCGCGCAGCCCCTCAAGGGGGCCCGGATCGCCGGCAGTCTGCACATGACGATCCAGACCGCCGTTCTGATCGAGACCCTGGTGGCCCTCGGCGCCGACGTGCGCTGGGCGTCCTGCAACATCTTCTCCACCCAGGACCACGCCGCCGCCGCCATCGCCGCCGCCGGCATCCCGGTGTTCGCCTACAAGGGCGAAACCCTTGATGAGTACTGGGCCTTCACCCATCGCATCCTCGAGTGGAGCGACGGTGGCACCCCCAACATGATCCTGGACGATGGCGGCGATGCCACCGGTCTGGTGGTGCTCGGCACCAAGGCGGAGAAGGATCTGTCGGTGCTCGACAACCCCTCCAGTGAGGAGGAAGTTGCCCTGTTCAACTCCATCCGCCAGCGGCTGGCGGTGCAGCCCGGTTTCTACTCCCGCATCTACGCCAACATCCAGGGCGTCACCGAGGAGACCACCACCGGTGTGGCCCGCCTGTACCAGATGCAGAAGAGCGGTGAGCTGCCGTTCCCGGCCATCAACGTCAACGATTCGGTCACCAAGAGCAAGTTCGACAACCTCTACGGCTGCCGCGAATCGCTGGTCGACAGCATCAAGCGCGCCACCGATGTGATGGTGGCCGGCAAGGTGGCCCTGGTGCTGGGCTACGGCGACGTGGGCAAGGGTTCGGCCCAGTCCCTGCGTGGGCTCGGCGCCACCGTGATGATCGCCGAGATCGATCCGATCTGCGCCCTGCAGGCCGCCATGGAGGGCTACCGCGTCGTGCGTCTGGAGGACGTGGTGGCGGATGTGGACATCTTCGTGACCGCCACTGGCAACTACCAGGTGATCCGCCATGAGCACCTGCTCGCCATGAAGAACCAGGCGATCGTCTGCAACATCGGCCACTTCGATAACGAAATCGATGTGGCTTCCCTCAAGCAGTACGCCTGGGAGAACATCAAGCCCCAGGTGGATCACGTGATCCTGCCCAGCGGCAACCGGATCATCCTGCTGGCCGAAGGCCGGCTGGTGAATCTGGGCTGTGGCACCGGCCACCCCAGCTTTGTGATGAGCAACTCCTTCACCAACCAGGTGCTGGCCCAGATCGAGCTGTTCACCAAGGGCGATGCCTACGGCAAGGAGGTCTACGTGCTGCCCAAGCACCTCGACGAGATGGTGGCCCGTCTGCACCTCGAGCGGATCGGCGCCCGGCTCACCGAGCTCACCGCCGAGCAGGCGGCCTACATCGCCGTGCCGGTCGAAGGCCCCTACAAGCTCGACCACTACCGCTACTGAGCGGCGACGGCCCGGCGCTGCTGGCAGCGTTCGGGCCGTCGTGGAAGACTGGCGCCTCTGATCCGGCTGGCCCGATGGCGATCGAACTGGTCCAGAAGCTGCCCGAGATGATCGGGGCGGCCGTGGAGGCCAACCCGGCAGCGGGCTATGGCGCGATCTTCGCGGCCATGTTTCTGGAGAACCTGTTCCCCCCGATTCCCTCCGAGCTGATCATGCCGCTCGGGGGGTTTTACGTGCATCAGGGCAAGCTCTCCCTGATTCCGGTGGTGCTGGCCGGCCTGCTGGGCACGGTTCTCGGCGCCCTTCCCTGGTACGGCATCGGCCGGCTGGTGAACGAGGAGCGCATTGAGCACTGGCTGGAGCGCCACGGACGCTGGATCGGCATCAGCCCCCAGGAGCTGCACCGCAGCCGCCGCTGGTTCAGCCGCCACGGCACGGCCCTGGTGTTCTGGGGCCGGCTGGTGCCTGGCATCCGCACCCTGATTTCCGTCCCTGCCGGCATCGAGATGATGCCGCTGACGCCCTTTCTGCTCTGGACCACCGCAGGCAGCCTGATCTGGACCCTGCTGTTGACGCTGGCGGGCCTGGCGCTGGGGGAGAGCTACACCAAGGTCGAGCTCTGGATCGAGCCCGCCGCCAAGGTGGTGAAGGTGCTGCTCGTGCTGGCCGTGCTGGCCGGGGCCGTGTGGCTGGGGCTGCGCATCTGGAAGCAGAGCCGCCGCCGGTCCTGATAGTAAAAAAGGCGCCCCGGGGGGCGCCTTCTCTGGCTTCGGACGCTTGATAACCCGGCTGGGCCACTGGCACAAGCCCCCAGGCGTCAGATCCGGCCCGAAAGCCTCAGAAGGGCACTTCTTCCTCGCTGGGCTCGCCGCCACCGAACCCCCCGCCGAAGCTGCCGCCACCGCCGCCCTCGGCATCGCGCTTGCTGCCAAGCAGCTCCAGCCGGTCGACCCGGATCACGGGCTTGCTGCGCTCCTCCCCGCTGGCCCTGTCCGTCCAGCGGTCGAGCTTGAAGGAGCCGATGATGCCGATCAGGGCCCCTTTGCGGACGTAGTCGGCGGCCACCTGGGCCTGCTTGCCCCAGATCTCCAGGTTGAACCAGTCCGGTTCGTCGTCGCGGCTGCGGCGGTTCACCGCCAGGGTGAGGTTGGCAACCATGCTGCCGGATTCGAAGTAACGGACCTCCGGGTCGCGGCCTGCCCGGCCGACGAGGGTGATGGAATTGACGCCCATGGCGTGCTCCTGAAACGAGTGGATCAATGATGGGGCACCCCGATCGGGGGCCTCTCCCTTTCCGTTCCACCCTTCGTCCCGGTTGTCACACCCACGGCGGCTTGACCGGTCCGCCGGGATCGCCCCACCTATGATTCACCGCTGCCAGAGGCCTTGCCCGTGTTTTTCCGCCGTTTCCAGTTCTCCCGCGATATCGGCATCGATCTGGGGACGGCCAACACACTGATGTACGTCTCGGGCAAGGGGATCGTGCTTCAGGAACCGTCCGTGGTGGCGATCGACCTGGAGCGCGGCACCCCCCTGGCGGTGGGTGAGGAGGCCAAGCTGATGCTGGGACGCACCCCAGGCAACATCCGCGCGATCCGGCCCCTGCGCGACGGGGTCATCGCCGACTTCGATGCCGCCGAGCAGATGATCAAGAGCTTCATCCAGAAGGGCAACGAGGGCCGGGGTGTGATCGCCCCCCGCCTGGTGATCGGCATCCCCAGCGGCGTCACCGGTGTCGAGCGCCGCGCCGTGCACCAGGCCGGCCTGGCCGGGGCCCGGCAGGTGCACCTGATCGATGAGCCGGTGGCGGCCGCCATCGGCGCCGGCCTGCCCGTGACCGATCCGGTGGGCACGATGATCGTCGACATCGGCGGCGGCACCACCGAGGTGGCCGTGCTGAGCCTGGGCGGCACGGTGCTGAGCGAGTCGGTGCGGGTGGCGGGCGATGAGCTCAGCGACGCCATCAGCGTGTACCTCAAGAAGGTGCACAACCTGGTGGTGGGTGAGCGCACCGCCGAGGACATCAAGATCCGCATCGGCTCGGCCTTCCCCGACGACGCTCACGACGAGACCTCCATGGACGTGCGGGGTCTGCACCTGCTCTCCGGCCTGCCGCGCACGATCAACATCCGCGCCGGAGACATCCGTGAAGCCATGGCCGAGCCGCTCAACGTGATCGTCGAGGCGGTCAAGCGCACCCTGGAGCGCACCCCTCCCGAGCTCGCGGCCGACATCGTCGACCGGGGCATCATGCTGGCCGGCGGCGGCGCCCTGGTGCGGGGCATCTGCGACCTGATCAGCCACGAGACGGGCATCCTCACCCACGTGGCCGAAGACCCCCTGCTTTGCGTGGTCAACGGCTGCGGCATGGTGCTGGAGGATTACAGCCGGCTGGAGCGGGTGCTTGACACCCCCGAATTTCTCCGTCAGACAGCCTGATCCCCATGCCGGCATGGCGCTGGCTGCGTTTCGTCCAAGGCTCGTCCCTGCGACGGATCACCCCCTGGCTGCTGGTGCTGCTGGCCCTTGTGGCCGTGCGCCTCAGCAAGGGGGCGCTGGTCGCCGATACCTATGCCTTCCTGAGCCGACCGTTCTGGCCCGGGACGGCCCAGGCCGAATGGCTGCAGTCCGCCCGACGGGTGGAGGACGGGGCCCGGCTGGCCCAGCTGGAGCAGGACAATCAACGCTTGCGGTCCCTGCTGGAGCTGCAGAAGCAGAACCCCAACCGGGTGACGGCCCCGGTGATCTCCCGGGATGGCTCCGGTTGGTGGCGGCAACTGCTGCTCGGCCAGGGGGCCCTCAGCGGCATCCGCGCCGGCCAGGCGGTGCTCGGTCCGGGCGGCCTGGTCGGCCTGGTGGGCAGCGTCACCCCCAGCACCGCCAGCGTCACCCTGCTCACCGATCCCCGCAGCCGGGTGGGGGTGTGGGTGGGGCGCACCCAGCACCACGGCTTGCTTACCGGCATCGGCACCGGCCGTCCCCTGCTGCGCTTCCTGGAGAAAGACCCCCAGGCCCGACCCGGTGATGTGGTGGTGACATCGCCCGCCAGCACCCTGGTGCCGCCGAACCTGCCGGTGGGGGTGATCCAGACCATGGATGCCAATGCCGACCCGGCCCCGGAGGCGGTGGTGCAGCTGATCGCGCCGGTTTCGGCCCTCGACTGGGTGCAGGTGCAGGTGCGCTGATGGACCTGCTCACCCGGCAGCCCCTGCTCGCCGCCTCGGCCCTGTTGGTTCCGCTCCTCGTCCTGGCCTCGCCGGGCTGGCTCAGCCTCGACGGCGTCGGCCCCTGCTGGGCGGTGCTGTGGCTGCTGCCCTGGGCGCTGAGCGACGGTCCGTTCTCGGGGGCCTGCGCCGGCCTTGCCCTGGGGCTGCTGCTGGATGCGGTGTACCCCGGCGGCGTCACCCAGGCGCCTGCCCTGCTGCTTCTGGGCTGGTGGTGGGGGCGGATGGGACGGCGGGCTCCGCCGATCCAGCGCAGTTTCAGCCTCGGCCTGCTGGCCCTGCTGGGCACGGCCCTGCTTGGCCTCACGCTCATGCTGCAGTGGGGCGTCCACGACTGGGTGAGCACCCGGGAGGCGATCCAGCTGGCGGGACCGGAGCTGGGCCGCCGCCTTGAGGGTCAGGGGGTGAATCCCGCCCTGCTGGCCCTGCCGGGGTGGCGCTGGGATGATCTGGCAGGACCCGGCCTGCGGGTCCTGCTCTCCCAGACCTTGATCACGGCCCTGCTCGCCCCGATGCTCTGTTCCCTGCAGCTGCTGCTCTGGCGCCAGCTGGGCTCCGGCTGGCGGCGCTGAGTGATGCCCAGATCCCTGCCACGACGCCAGGCCCTGCGGCTGCTGGCCGCCCCCCTCGCCCTCGCCCTGGGCGCCGGGGCCTGCGCGCGGGGGCCCCGGCCCGAAGCGGGCAAGGTGCTGAACGTCTGGACCCTGGATCTGGCACCCCGCTTCAACACTTACATGCGGCGGGTGATCGCGGCCTGGGAGCAGGGCCATCCCGGCGTGACGGTGCGCTGGACCGATGTGCCCTGGGGTTCGGTGGAACGCAAGCTGCTGGCGGCGGTGTTCGCCCGCACCGCCCCCGATCTGGTCAATCTCAACCCCAACTTCGCCGCCAACCTGGCTAGCAAGGGGGGGCTGCGGGATCTCACCCCCCTGCTCCCCCCCGACGCCGCGGATCGCTACCTGGCCGGCATCTGGACCTCGGGCCAGCAGCAGGGCGAGCAGTTCGGCATTCCCTGGTACCTGACGGCCCGGGTGACGATCGCCAACCGCCGCTTGCTGCAGCGGGCCGGCCTCACCGCCCCGCCCCGCCGCTGGGAGGAGGTGCCGGCCTACGCCGAAGCCGTCCGGCGCCGCACCGGCCGCTACGCCCTGTTCGTCACCGTCGTCCCCGACGACTCCGGTGAACTGATGGAGGCGCTGGTGCAGATGGGGGTGCAGTTGCTGGACGACCGCCAGCGGGCGGCCTTCGACAGTCCGGCCGGTCGGCGGGCTTTCGCCTTCTGGAGCGACCTCTACCGCCGCGGGCTGCTGCCGCGGGAGGTGGTGAGTCAGGGGTACCGGCGGGCCATTGAGCTGTTCCAGGCCGGGGACCTGGCCCAGGTGGCCAGTGGCCCCGATTTCCTGCGCAACCTCCAGACCAACGCCCCCGGCATCGCCGCCACCTCCGCTCCCTTCCCACCCCTGACGGGGGCGGACGGCGAAGCCAATGTGGCGGTGATGAACCTGGTGGTGCCCCGCCAGAGCGCCATGGCAGAGGAGGCGGTGAGCTTCGCCCTGTTCCTGAGCGATGCGGCCAACCAGCTGGCCTTCGCCGAGGAGGCCCGGGTGCTGCCCTCCTCCCGGGGAGCACTGGAGAGCCTGGAGCGCAGGCTGCGGGGGGCGGTTCCCAGCGATGGCCAGGAACGCCTGGTGCACAACGCCCGGCTGCTTTCGATCGAGACCCTGGCCCAGGCCCGGGTGCTGGTGCCGGCCACCCCGGGAGTGAAGCGGCTGCAGGCGATCCTTTACACCCAGTTGCAGCGCGCCATGTTGGGGCAGCTCGACAGCGACGCGGCCTTGGCCGAAGCCGCGTTGCAGTGGAACCGCTACGCCGGGGCCCGCTGGCCCTGAAGGCAGGGGGGGCGGGCGGGTCAGGGTTTCCGAAGAAATGTTGCCTTCCGTCCAGAACCCCGCTGCCGTAGCCGTTTCCGTGCTCACGGCCTGAAACCGCGTCGCGTTATGGTTGCGATTCTTCATCCGAGTGGACCGGAGCGATGCCCATGCCCACGGTTGCCTCCTCCTTCACCGATGGTGCTGATCTGGAGGCTTCCGCGGGCGGTGGTTCCCCCTCCCAGCCGATCGCGACCCTGCTGGTCGTTGACGACGAGGCGGCGGTGCGTCGTGTGCTTCTGATGCGTCTCCAGCTGGCCGGCTACCGGGTGCTCTGTGCCGAGGACGGCGAGGAGGCCCTGGCCCTCTTCCACCAGGAGCAGCCCGACCTGGTCGTGCTCGACGTGATGCTGCCCAAGTTGGACGGCTTCGCCGTCTGCCGGCGCCTGCGGGCCGAATCCTGCGTGCCGATCATCTTCCTCTCCGCCCTCGATGCCATTGCCGAGCGGGTGGCGGGCCTGGACCTGGGGGCCGACGACTACCTGCCCAAGCCCTTCAGCCCCAAGGAACTCGAGGCCCGCATCTCCACGATCCTGCGGCGCATGGGCCGGGGAGCGGCCACCAGCGAACCGCGGGAGCTGCCCACCGGCTCCGGTGTGCTGCGGGTGGGCGATCTGGTGGTCGACACCAACCGCCGCCAGGTGACCCGCGAGGGGCAGCGCATCGCCCTCACCTACACCGAATTCAGTCTGCTGGAGCTGCTGTTCCGGGAGCCGGGCCGGGTGGTGCCGCGGGCTGAGATCCTCGAGCAGCTCTGGGGCTATCCCCCCCGCCGCGCCGCCGACCTGCGCGTGGTGGACGTGTATGTGGCCCGGTTGCGCGGCAAGCTCGAACCGGATCCCCGCAACCCCGAGCTGATCCTCACGGTGCGGGGCACGGGCTACGCCTCCCAGCGGATGGGTGAAGCCACCCTGGCCGCCGCCGGCTGAGCCGGGAGCTGCCGCCGAAGCCGGCCGGTCCTGCAGGATGGCTGCGACCCTTCTCCATCGCCCTGCCTGCCTTGTCGGATCTGCGTGAGACCCGTCTGGAGAAAGCCCGCACCCTGGAATCCCTCGGTCGGGCTCCCTATGCCCTCGGCTTCGCCCCCAGCCACCGCACCGCCGAGCTCCAGCAGGCCCATGCCGACCTGCCCAATGGCGAGGAGCGGGCGGTGGTGGTGGCCGTCGCCGGCCGGGTGATGACCCGGCGGGTGATGGGCAAGCTGGCCTTCTTCACCATCGCCGACGAATCCGGTCCGATCCAGCTGTTCATTGAGAAGGCCACCCTGCTGGCGGCCCACCCGGAGGAGCCCGAAGGCTTCGCCCAGATCACCTCCCTGGTGGATGGCGGCGACTGGATCGGGGTGCATGGCAGCCTGCGCCGCACCGACCGGGGCGAACTCTCGGTCAAGGTGACCGACTGGGTGATGCTCACCAAGGCACTCCAGCCCCTGCCTGACAAGTGGCACGGCCTGGCGGACGTGGAGAAGCGCTACCGCCAGCGCTATCTCGATCTGATCGTCTCGCCCCACACCCGTGAGACCTTCCGGCGCCGGGCGCGGCTGGTGAGTGCCATGCGCCGCTGGCTCGACGACCGCGGCTTTCTCGAGATCGAGACGCCCGTCCTGCAGACCGAGGCCGGCGGTGCCGACGCCCGCCCCTTCGCCACCCATCACAACGCCCTCGACCTGCCCCTCACCCTGCGCATCGCCACCGAGCTGCACCTCAAGCGGCTGGTGGTGGGGGGCTTCGAGCGGGTCTACGAGCTCGGCCGCATCTTCCGCAACGAGGGGATCAGCACCCGGCACAACCCCGAATTCACGTCGGTGGAGATCTACCAGGCTTTCGCCGACTACCACACGATGATGGACCTCACCGAGCAGCTGCTGGCCTCGGCCTGCCTGGAGGTCTGTGGGGACACCCGGATCACGTACCAGGGCACGGCGATCGATCTCACCCCGCCCTGGCGCCGGGTCACCATGCATGAGCTGGTGGAGCAGGCGACCGGCCTGGAGTTCCACAGCTTCAGCGAGCGTGCCCAGGCGGCCGCGGCCATGGAGGCCGCCGGCCTGGCGGTCCCCGAGGCGGCCGACAGTGTGGGCCGGCTGCTGGTGGAGGCCTTCGATCAGGCGGTGGAGACCACCCTGGTGCAGCCCACCTTCGTGATGGATTACCCGGTGGAGAACTCGCCCCTGGCCCGGTCCCATCGCAGCAAGCCGGGGCTGGTGGAGCGCTTCGAGCTGTTCATCGTCGGGCGGGAGACGGCCAACGCCTTCAGCGAGCTGATCGATCCGCTGGATCAGCGGGCCAGGCTGGAGCTGCAGCAGCTGCGCCGCCAGGCGGGGGACCCCGAAGCCCAGACGGTGGATGAGGACTTCCTGCACGCCCTGGAGGTGGGCATGCCCCCCACCGGCGGCCTCGGCATCGGCATCGACCGGCTGGCCATGCTGCTCACCGACAGCCCCTCGATCCGGGACGTGATCGCCTTCCCCCTGCTGCGCCCGGAGGCCCGCGAGAAGGCCGGAACCGACGCAGTGGGATAATGGTCCCCAGTAGGCCTTCTCCCCCTCGGGGCTCTGGTATGAGTGGTGAGCGCGTCGGTTTTCGCTTTCAACACGCCGATGC
>CALRQM020000072.1:0-11986 GCA_943370335.1 Bordetella parapertussis
AATGGGGGCGGACTGTAAATCCGCTGGCTCTGCCTACGTTGGTTCAAATCCAACCCGGCCCACCTTTCCACATGCCCTTGTAGCTCAGTGGTAGAGCACTCCCTTGGTAAGGGAGAGGTCACGAGTTCAAATCTCGTCAAGGGCTTCCAATCCCGTCTCCCGCTACAGCAGTAGCAGGGGAATCCTCCCTGACCCAGAGAAGAAGCTGGGGCATGGGCGCCCATCGGGATCCTGGGGCCTGCGAACCGACAGGTAACCTTCCTTCGCTTCCGGGGTCGTTGAACACGCATGCCGCCCCGAGCGCATCGGATCGCTGCGTCGCTCTCCGCTGGATTGACCGTCGGCATCCTGACGGTCCTGACCCAGGCCTCGTTTGCCACGCTGCTCTACACCGGTCCCCTGGAGCCCTCCAGGGGCCTCGGCTTCCTGATGACCCTGGCCGGCGCTGTGGTGATCGGCCTTGTCCTCACCCTGACCGGATCGTATCCAGGAACCGTGGGCCGGCCCCATGAGCTGCCGATTGTGATCCTGGCGCTGCTGAGCACCCGCCTGGTCGGCCAATTGCCGGCCGCGAATCCCCTGGCCGATCCCTTCGCCACCGTGCTGGTGATGATCGCCGGCACCACGTTCCTGTTCGGCCTGCTGTCGCTGCTGATGGGGATGGGCCGGGCCGGCAATCTGTTCCGCTTTCTGCCCTATCCCGTTCTGGGGGGCTTCGTGGCGGGCAGTGGCCTGTTGCTCGCCAAGGGCGGCCTCAGCGTGATGCTCTCCAGCGGGGGGCAGGCCACCGATCTGCCCCTGCTGCTGCAGGCCGCCTCCCTGCACCTCTGGCTGCCGGGAATGGCCTTCGGTCTGGCGATGTTTCTGGCCACCCGGATCTGGCGCTCCTGGCTGACGATCCCGGCCTTCCTGCTCATCGGCCTGGTGGTCTTCCATGGCGTGCTGGCCCTCACCGGCACCGACCTCGCCCAGGCGCGGGAGGCCGGCCTCCTCCCCGCCCAGGCCATGGCCCTGTCCCCCGAGGAATTGACGGCACGCTGGCCCGACCTGCACCGCATCGGCTGGGGCAGCCTGGGCCGGATGATTCCCGACATGTTGTCGGTGGCCTTCATCGCCAGCCTCGGCACCCTGATGAATGCCAGTGCCATCGAGGCGACGATCGGCAGGGAACTCGACTTCAACCGCGATCTCAAGGCTGTCGGCCTGGCGAACCTGCTGGCCGCCGGCGTGGGAAGTCCGGCGGGATTTCATTCCCTGAGTGCCACGTCCCTGCCCCAGCACATGGGGGTGCGGGGCCGTTCCACCGGGTTGATCTCCTCCCTGCTCTGCCTGCTGGCCCTGCTGGGCGGCCAGGGACTGGTGAATCAGATCCCCTATGCGATCACCGGGGGACTGTTGCTGTTCCTGGGGCTTTCCCTGCTGGGGAACTGGCTGGTGGATCAGAGAGTCTATCTCTCGGGCATGGAGTATTCCATCCTGCTGGCCATCCTGCTGGTGATGCTGGCGGCCGGATGGATGGCGGCGATCATCTTCGGGCTGATTCTGGCGGTGGCCCTGTTCACCTTCGACTACAGCCGCATCTCCGCCATCCGGACGATCCTGACCGGGCGCACCAGACGCAGCAATGTCGATCGCGACGATGCCAAAACCAAGGTTCTCGAGCGCTATGGCGACTCGATCCTGATCCTCTGTCTCCAGGGCCATCTGTTCTTCGGCACCGCCCACGGTTTGCTACGGACCATCGGCCGCCACCTCGAATCCCAGGACCATACCAATCCCCACTGGGTCCTGATCGACATGAAGCTGGGCAGCGGCATCGACGCCTCAGCCATCAACACCTTCAGCCGCATCAAGCAACTCTGCGATTCCTACAGTGTGGAACTGATTCTGACGGCACCCAGTCAGCAGATTCTCCACTCCCTGAAAAAGGCGAAAGTGCTGGAGGAAGGGAGAGAAGGGATCGACTGGTTTCAGGATCTCGACCATGGCCTCGAGTATTGCGAGAATGAATTACTGGCCTTCCACGCCCATACGCTGCCTCAGGAGCACCATGGGATCGATTCGCTTCTCGAAGCCTTCACCCCGGACGAAGAAGCAGCCCGGGAGAGGCTTCTCCGCTACCTGAAACACCAGGAATGGCCGCCTGGATCCATCATCATCGAGCAGGGATCGCCGCCCGTCGGCCTGCATTTCATCCTCTCAGGACGTGTGAGCGTGGAACGCAGAAATCGGCCGGAGGATCCTCCCATCCGCCTGCGCACCATGGATCCCGGCACCTGCATCGGTGAGATCAGTTTCTATCTACGCCGGGAAACCACGGCTTCCGTGATCGCCCAGACCGTGGTCTGTTCACTCTCCCTGGCTGTCGCCGACCTTGCCCTGCTGGAAGATCAGGACCCCTCCGCCGCGATTCTGCTGCACAAGATCGTCTCCAGGCGGCTGGGGGAGCGGCTGATCCTCACCAATGAACTGGCCTTCAACCTGTCCAGTTGAAGGGAAACGCGAAGCGCGTATCGGTTCCATTGCGACGCCCCAGCCCACGGCGGCCCGGCCATGTCGTGGAGAATGGCCGACTCCTGAATCGCTGATCGCCTCCTTGCCCCCCCTTGCCCTCAGCGTCCCTGCGCTCCTGTCCCCCTCGCTGATCACCAAGTCGTCCCTGTTCGGGATCGGCATCGCCTTCAGCCCCCTGCACATCGCCGTGGTCACCCTGCTGCTGCTGGGCCGGTCCCCTCTGCAGCGGGCCATGGCCTACGTGGCGGGCTGGGCGGCGGCCAATGCCCTGGCGATCGTGGTGCTGATGGTGCTGGGAGAAGCCTTCTCCATCAGCCTCAGCCATGGAGAGCGCGAACAGATCGTGATCGACCTGCTCGGTGCCGGCGCCCTCGTGGGCCTGGGGCTCTACCAGCTCACGCCCCAGGCGAACATCGGCGAGGAGGGCATGGCCCTGCGGCTGATGAACCAGCTGCCCGATTTCAGCACGCTCACCCTGGTGTTGATCGGCGCCACCAGCGCCCTGCTCACCCCGGAGAACCTGGTCTTCTATCTCAAGGAGGCCGGCCTGCTGCTGCTCAACGACCCCGGCCTCACCGCCGATGCCGAGGTGACGGGGCTGTTCACCCTGATGGCCAGTTCCCTGCTGCTGCTGCCTCCCCTGGCCTGGCTGGTGAGCGGTGGGGCGATCCGCGAGCCGATCACCCGCCTCGAGGACTGGCTGCAGCACAAGGCCGAGTGGCTCGTGGGCGTGCTGGCCCTGGTGCTCGGGGCCTACCTGCTCATTGAGGGGCTCCATGGGCTGAACCTGATGATGCAGGCCGGCTGAGCTCCAGCAGCCGTTAGCGTTTCAGGCAACTGTTCTCCGGTAACCCGTTGCTTCCCGCCGTGCGCCGGACCTGCCTGGCGATCGGCCTCGCCTTTGCCCTGGTCTCCTGCGCAGCCCCCCTCCGGGCCACCACGGTCTGCGTGCTCACCCCCAGGCTCGCCCTCAATGCCAAGGGCGAGGCGGTGGCAGCGGTGGCCATCGCCTCGCCCACGATTCTCAGCACCGAACCCCTGGACGAGATCAGGATCGAACGGGAGGGCGAGCTGCTGTGGCAGCGCCGTGCCCTGCCCGGGGAACCCATCGAGGGCCCGATCCCCTGGCCCCTGGCCCCCATGCGCCCGGGGCAGCGGCTGGTGCTGATGCTGCGGCCCCAGGGCGTTCAGGCCGACGATTACGCCCTGATCGTGCTGGAGGGGGATCCTGCGGATCGGATGGTGAGGGCCCAGAAGGAACTGACCAGCCTGGGCAGGGATCCGATCGCCTGGTGGGCCGCGATCCAGCAGGCGTTCGACCGTGACGATATCAGCCTGGGACTGGCCCTGCTCTATGCCTTCGACGGACCCGGCTCCCCCAGGATCGACAACCTCAGGCGGGCGGTCTTCCTGGCCGGCTGCGGCGGTGGCTGAGCTGCCCCGGGCCCGACGGGTCGGCGTTTGCCAGCCTGGGGGGAAAGGGCCCAAGCCATGACCACGCCGGCCACCCCCACCAACCCAGCCGCCAGCCCAGACCCCAGCCCCTCCCTCATGCCCCTGCCGGTGGCCACCATGCGGCAGCTGGTGGAGGAGGGCGCCACCCGTCCCCTGGCATGGCGGCTGGAGCAGCTCCAGCGCCTCGATCGCCTGCTGGAGACGGCGGCCCAGCGGATGGTGGAGGCCCTCGCCAGCGACCTGGGTCGACCGGAGGTGGAGGCCAGTTTCGAGCTGGCAGCCCTGCGCCAGGAACTGCGCCACACCCGGCGCCACCTGGCCGGCTGGATGCGTCCCCGCCGCCGGTCCCTGCCGCTGTGGGCCTGGCCGGGCCAGGGGGCGGTGCGGGCCGAGCCCCTGGGCTGCGTTCTGATCATCGGCGCCTGGAACTACCCCTTCGACCTCTGCCTCCACCCCTTGCTCCATGCCCTGGTCGCCGGCAACACGGCCGTGCTCAAACCCTCCGAGCAGAGTCCGGCCTCGGCGGCCCTGCTGGCCGAGCTGCTGGCCGGCCACTTCCCGCCCGAGGTGGTCCAGGTGGTCTGCGGCGACGGGGCCGTGGCCAGCCGGTTGCTGGAGGAGGAACGCTTCGACCACATCTTCTATACGGGCGGCGAGCGGGTGGGACGTCTGGTGCTGGCGGCGGCCGCCCGCCATCTCACCCCCGTCACCCTGGAGCTGGGGGGCAGGAACCCGGCGATCGTGCTGGAGGACGCGGATCCGGCCATCACGGCCCGGCGGCTGCTGTGGGGACGCTGTCTCAACGCCGGCCAGACCTGCCTGGCCCCCAACCATGTGCTGGTGTTGCCAGGGGTGCGGGACGCCCTGGTGGCGGCGTTCGCCGAACAGGCGCGCGCGCTCTATGGTCCCGATCCCCTGGCGAGCCCTGACCTGGGGCAGCTCGTCGGCGCCGGCCGCTTCGGGCGCCTCGAAGGGCTCCTGGGCCAGGCCCGGGAACGGGGCCAGGTGCTGCTGGGCGGCCGTTGCGATCCCGCACACCGGAGGATCGAACCCACCCTGGTGGCGGTGAACGAGCCCCTCACCGACCCGCTGATGCAGGAGGAGCTGTTCGCCCCGATCCTGCCGTTGCTGTCGGTGGGCAACCTGGAGGAGGCCCTGGCCCTGGTGCGCCGAAGCCCCAAGCCCCTGGCCCTCTACCTCTTCGGCGGCGGCGCGGTGGAGCGGGAACGGGTACTGGCGGGCACCAGTTCCGGCAGCGTCGTGGCCAACGACGTGGTGGTCCAGGGGGGCATGGCCAGCCTGCCCTTCGGCGGCATCGGCCCCAGCGGCATGGGGGCCTATCACGGAGAAGCCGGCTTCCTCACCTTCTCCCATCAGCGCGCCGTGCTCAGCCGGCCGTTGTGGCCCGATCCCCCGGTCCGCTTTCCCCCCTATGCCGGCAAGCTCGGCCTGATCCGGCGCCTGATGGGCTGAGGGCCGGCGCCCAGGAATCGGCAGGGGGGGGCTGGGCGGGCCGGGTGTTGGACCTTAACGTGCGCGCAGCTATCCCTAGTGCCCATGCGCCGCCCCCTCTTCGCCTTGGCTCTAGCCATGGTGTTGCCGCTGCCGGCTCTGGCTGCCCAGGTCACCGTCAAGCCCGGCGAAACCCTCTCCGACATCGCCGCCCGCCACAGGGTGAGCGTGTCCACCCTGATGAAGGTGAACGGGATCAGTGATCCCGATCTGGTCGAAGCGGGCCGGACCCTGACCCTGCCCGGCGGCGCCGTTCGTCCCCGGGCGGCCGGCGGCAGCCTCACGGTGGCCCCGGGCGAAACCCTCTCCGAAATCGCCGACCGCCACGGCATCACCGTCAGCCGCCTGATGCAGCTCAACGGCCTCAGCAAGGCCGACCACATCGAGGCCGGCCAGAAGCTGGTGGTGCCATCCGCCTCCCGCAGCGCCAGTCCGGCCTCCGGCTTCAACCGCAAGGCCTCCGAGCATGTGGTCCGCAGCGGCGAAAGCCTGTCGCAGATCGCCGAGGGCTACGGCGTTCCCCTGACGCAGCTGGTCGCCATCAACCGCATCAGCGATCCCAACCTGGTGGAGTCCGGCACCCGCCTGCGGCTGAAGCCCACCGCCTCGCCCAGCGTGAAACCGGCCGCCAAGCCCGCCGCGGCCGCCAGACCGGCGGCCACCCCAACCCCCAGGCCCGTCGCCAAACCTGCACCGACGGCCGCCACACCGGCGGCCCGGCCCGCTCCGGCCAGCCAGCCAGCCCCCGCCGTCGCCCGGGCCACCCCCGCAGCGACCGCCAAGCCCAAGCCAGCCGTGGTGGCGGCTGCGCCCCGTCCGGCCACCACGGCCAGCCCCGGCAAGCCCGACTGGCGCAACTACGGCCCCCTGCAGGTGGACTGGGCCAACTGGCAGCCCATGGGCGGCAGCATGGTCGCGCCCACCCTCAATTCCCAGGGGGAGTCGCTCTACCTGGCGGTCAACTGCAGTGCCCGCAAGCTCAATGCCACCAGCCAGGCGGGCCAGTGGAAGAGCTGGGATGATCCCCAGGCCGATTTCGAGCAGCAGCTGGTCACCGACCTCTGCAAATCCAGGGGCGGCTGAACGTGGAGGTCCTGGAGCCTTCCCTCAGGCCGACCAGCGCAGGGGCCAGGGGTCCCTCAGGTAGCTGCGTCCCACCGGCCGCAGGTACAGGCGCTGGGCGCCATCGTCGCTCTCGCTGATCAGCTCTTCCTGCACCAGGCGACGGGCCAGCCAGGCCCAGCGAGGCTCCTCGCTGCCATGGGCGCCGGCCAGGTCCTCGGCCAGGCTGCGCAGGTCGCGGCCGCTGCGATCCTCCAGGGCCGAGAGCAGCACCGCCGCCTGGTGGGCCCAGTCGTTCGCCGAAGGCGCCGACAGGCAGTTGTCGCAACGGCCGCAGGGGGGAGAGAGCTCCCCCACCGCCAGCAGCAGGGCCTGCTCCCGGCACCCCGCGCCTTCGGCCACCGCTTCGATGCGCCGCAGCTGCTGCTGGGCCAGCTCAAGCCGGTGGCGTTCCAGCAGCCGCTGGTCCGGCGGCAGTTGCCGGCCGGCGGAGCGCATCGCCCAGCCGAGGCTGGTGCGGTCGGCGGGATCGAAGAGCACCAGGCAACGGGCGGGCTGCCCATCGCGGCCAGCCCGCCCCGATTCCTGCAGATAACCCTCGGCACTGGCGGGCAGGTCGAGGTGGAGCACCAGCCCCACATCGGGCCGGTCGACCCCCATGCCGAAGGCGACGGTGGCCACCAGCACCGGCGAGGGATGCTCCTGGAAATGGCGCAGGGCCAGCTGGCGGCTCTCGGGGTCCATGCCGGCGTGGTACGCGATCGCTTCCACCCCGGCCGCCGTCAGGCGCGCCGCCCACTGCTCCACCGAGCGCCGGGTGCGGGCATAGATGAGCACGGCCCCGCGGGCCTGGCCGATCGCCTCCACCACCTCGGCCAGGGGGTCCACCGGCCGCCGCCGCATGGTGTAGGCGAGGTTGCCGCGGCGGGCCGATCGCACCTGCACCAGGGGCCGCCGCAGCTGCAGCAGGCGGATGATGTCGGCCCGCACCTGGGGCGCGGCGGTGGCACTCAGGGCCACCAGCGGCACGCCGGGACACAGCGCCCGCAGCTGACCCAGTCGCCGGTAGTCGGGGCGGAAATCATGGCCCCAGGCGCTGATGCAGTGGGCCTCATCCACCGCCAGGGCCACCAGACGGCCGGTTTCGAGGGCCTCCTCGAGCACCTGGCGGGTGGCCTCCGCCTGGGCTCGCTCGGGCGCCAGGTAGAGCAGCCGCAGCCGGTTGGACGCCAGGCGCTGCTGCAGCTGGCGCCGCTCCCCCTGCTCCAGACCCCGGTGCAGGCAGGCGGCCGGAATGCCCCTGGCCTGGAGCTGGCTCACCTGGTCCTGCATCAGGGCCACCAGGGGCGAGATCACCACCACCAGGCCCTCCCGCACCAGGGCGGGGAGCTGGAAGCAGAGCGACTTGCCCGCTCCGGTGGGCAACACCGCCAGGCAGTCCCGGCCGGCCAGCAACGCCTCGACCACCGGCCGCTGCCCGGGCCGGAAGCTTTCCCAGCCGAAATAGCGCTGCAGGCTCTCGCCGAGGGGATCGGACCCCAAGCTCACTCCAGCGCTGGTACCGCCAGACCCTAGCTCCCACCAGATGTGGTGGCTGGCGCCTCAGGGTCGCAGCCGTCAGTGCAGGGGTGGCGGGTCCAGCTGGTCGGGGGATTCCTCCACCAGCTGCAGACGCACGCGCTTGCCACCGGCCAGTTCCCCCAGGGAGACCCGCATCGTGGTACCGCTGAGGCTCTGCAGCACCGTGAGCAGCTCCCGCAGGTGGGGGGTGCTGCTGCCGCTCTCCACCCAGAGACGCTCCTGCAGCCCCCCCAGCCGGCGCCAGCTGGTGTGCAGCTTGAGCACGGCGCTCTCCAGCGCCTGGGCCTGGCCCACCGCATCGGCCAGGAGGCCCAGGGCATCGAGTCGCTGGGCCTCCTGCAGGGCCTTCTCCAGGTCGAGATTCCCCTGCTGGAAGGCCCGCACCGCCAGCCCCGCCTCGGCCGCCTTGCTGAGCCAGCGGGCGGTGAGCGTCACATCCTTGACCCGCTCCAGCTCCGGTTCCTCCCGCAGCACACGGCGCAGGTCGTTCTGCTGCTCCTCGGGCAGCTTGGCCAGTTCCCGCACCAGGGGTGCCACGGCCCGGGGGGGCAGGAGGTTATCGGCGGTGCGCTGGCGGATCTCCTCCGGCAGCAGGGGGCTGGTGGCTGCGGTGAACTCGTCGGTGAGGCGCCGCACCTGCTTGCGGGTGATCTGCTGGCCCTCGTTGGCCGCCTCACTGATCATCTGCTGGACCTCCGGATCGGCCTGGGCCGTTTCCAGGAAGGCCCGCTTGGAGAAGTTGTTGACGCTGCCTTCCTCCAGCAAGCCTTCGCCCACCAGCCCATCGGCCGATTCCGCCAGCTGGATCAGGGTGTAGGCACGGGTCTTGCTGATCTCCCGCTCCCGCAGCCACTGCAGGAAGCCGGTGCCGCGTCCCTCGCCGCCACGCCGTTCCCGGTCGCGCACCGAGCGCAGGATGCGGCCCCGCCAGATTTCGGTCTGCAGATCGAAGCGATCGCAGACGGCCCAGGCCTCTTCAAGCCGGGCCAGGAACTCCATCGTGCTGAGGCTGTCGCTCTCCGGATCGGGCAGATCCAGGCTCAGCAGGGGGGCCTCGGGGAGGGCCATGGACGGGACCATCGGCGGGGCCGGCACTGGGTGCGGGGATGCTGCCACGGGGCCGGCAACGAACCGTGACATCGCCTGGGCGCAGGCCCCGAATCGCCGGTAGTGTCGCTGCGCAGACCAACCGATCTTCCAGCCCAGCGATGGCCATCTCCCGCGGCGACAAAGTACGGATCAAGCGTCCGGAGTCCTACTGGTACAACGAAGTGGGCACCGTGGCGTCGGTTGACACCTCCGGCATCCGCTATCCAGTGGTCGTTCGCTTCGAGAAGGTGAACTACAACGGCTACAGCGGCTCTGACGGCGGCATCAACACCAACAACTTCGCCGAGAGCGAGCTCGTCAAGGCCTGAGTTTCCGGCCAGCCCTACGATCCGGGCATGCCCGAGCTGCCCGAGGTTGAAACCGTTCGTCGGGGCCTCCAGCAACAGACGCGCGGTCTGACCATCGACCACGTCGAGGTGCTCAGGGCCCGTGCCATCGCCAGCCCCGAAGACCCTGCCGACTTCTGCAGGGCCCTTCGGGGCCTTCGCGTGGGCCGATGGCACCGCCGCGGCAAGTACCTCCTGGCTGATCTCGAAGCCCCTGACGGCAGCGACGCGGGCCGCTGGGGCGTGCACCTGCGCATGACCGGCCAGTTCCTCTGGCTGGCCGAGGAGCGCCCCCCCTGCCCCCACACCCGGGTGCGGGTGTGGAACGCGACCGGCGAGGAGCTGCGCTTCGTCGACACCCGCAGCTTCGGCCAGATGTGGTGGGTTCCCATCGGGATCGCCGACGACGCCGTGATCACCGGCCTGCGGCGGCTGGGACCGGAACCCTTCGGAGCGGATTTCACCGGTGCCTACCTGCGGCAGCGCCTGAAGGGATCGCGGCGGCCGATCAAGAATGCCCTGCTCGACCAATCGCTGGTGGCGGGAGTGGGCAACATCTATGCCGATGAATCCCTGTTCGCGGCCGGGATCCGGCCCCAGACGCCCAGCGGCCGCCTCGGGCGCAGCGACCTGGAGCGGCTGCGCTCGGCCCTCGTCGAGGTGCTTGAGACCAGCATCGGTGCCGGGGGCACCACCTTCAGCGACTTCCGCGACCTGCAGGGCACCAACGGCAACTACGGCGGCCAGGCCTGGGTGTACCGACGCGGCGGATCACCCTGCCGCCGTTGCGGCACGGAGATCCTGCGCGAGAAGCTGGGGGGGCGCAGCAGCCACTGGTGCCCCCGCTGCCAGAACTGACGGCCGGCACCCAGCGGCCCAGCCCCCACTTTCCCCTGTTTGCCAACCCGCGTGACCAGCGCCCTCGCCGACCAGCTCAGCCGCACCATGGCCGCGATCCATTCCCGCGGCTGGTGTGATGGCACCGGAGGCAACTTCAGCTGCGTGCTGTCGCGCGACCCCCTGACCCTGCTGATGGCCCCCAGCGGTGTCGACAAGGGCTCCGTCGCCCCCGAAAAACTGATCCAGGTGAACGCCGAAGGCACGGTCGTGGCCGGCGAGGGCCGGGCCAGCGCCGAAACGCTGCTGCACCTGGAGATCGTGGCCCGCACCGGGGCCGGCGCGGTGCTGCACACCCACTCCCAGGCCGCCACCCTGCTCTCTGACTGGTGTCTGGGGGACGAGCAGACGTCGGGGAGCCTACGGCTGCAGGGCCTGGAAATGCTCAAGGGACTGGAGGGCATCGGCAGCCACCGCAGCCGGGTGAAGGTGCCAGTCCTGGCGAACGACCAGGACCTGGCCCGGCTCAGCGCCGCCGCCGGCCCCCTGCTCGCGGCCGCCCCCCAGGGACTGCTGATCGCCGGGCATGGCCTCTACGCCTGGGGGAGCGATCTGCCCCAGGCGCGGCGGCATCTGGAGATCCTGGAGTGGTTGCTGGAGCAACGGTGGCGGCGCCTGCTGCTGGAGAGCCTGGGCCAGCTGAAGCCAAGAAGCGAGGGGATCAGGGCCGTCCTGCTCGATATCGAAGGAACGACCTGCCCGGTGCCCTTCGTGAGCCAGGTGCTCTTCCCCTATGCCCGCGAGCGGCTGGATGGCTTTCTGCGAACCGAAGGGACTGCAGCCCTGGCTCCGCTGATCGAGGCGATTGACGGGGCCATGGAGGCGGACGGCGGGGCTGCCCCTGGACGGCCACGAAGGCCGCCAAGCCATGACGAACGGGTGCGCTTTCTTCAGTCGCTGATCGATCAGGACCGCAAGCTTCCCGCGCTGAAGGAACTGCAGGGGCTGATCTGGGACCAGGGCTATGCCAGCGGCACCCTGAAGTGTCCGTTGTTTGACGATGTGGCCCCAGCGTTGCGGGCCTGGCGACAAGAAGGGCTGCTGTTGGCCGTCTATTCCTCGGGATCGGTGAAGGCGCAGAAACTGCTCTACGGCCACAGCACCGATGGCGATCTCAGAGGCCTATTCAGCCACTGGTTCGACACCAGCACGGGCCCCAAGGGTGACGCCGCCAGCTATAGCGCCATTGCCAGGGAGCTGGAGCTGGCCCCGGCAGCGATCCTGTTTGTGAGCGATTCCAGCAGCGAGCTGGAAGCCGCCAGCTCCGCCGGCATGGCCACGCGCTTCAGTGTGCGACCGGAGAATCCCGCTGTGGATCCTGGTCCATTTATGGCCATCACCAGCTTGGCCCAGATTGAAATCTGAGGGCGATGGCTACAGCAAAACGACCAACAGAAAAGCCACCCTCCTCGGGTGGCTTTTCCTACAGCTCCGCTTGGAGCTGCTGGCTCACACAACGCCGATTGGCGATGGGGGAGCGGAAGTTTTACCTGGCATCGAGCTATTTTCGCAGGGGGCTACCCCCCAAC
>CALRQM020000073.1:0-11210 GCA_943370335.1 Bordetella parapertussis
CGCTGGCGCTGGCCCCGAGGGCACCGCCGAAGAGCACAGACACCAGGGAACGGTTCATGGCGGTGCACATCACCTGGGTGAGGATCAGGCCCGCCGCCCCGACCATGGCGCCGGCCACGATCAGCAGCTGGCTGCCCACCACGAAGCCCGCCGCCGCCGCCGCCACCCCGGAATAGGAGTTAAGCAGGGAGATGACCACAGGCATGTCGGCCCCGCCGATGGGCAGGGTGACGCCGATGCCCAGCAGGGTGGAGCCCCCCATCAGCAGCCAGAGCGGCAGCCCGGAGGGATCGCCCGGCAGCAGCAGGGCCGACACCAGGCAGAGCACCGCCAGGGAGATGTTGACGCCGTGGCGCAGACGGCTCTGGGTCCAGCCGGGGGTGTCGAGCCAGCCCGGGAGCTTGGCCATGGCCACGATCGAGCCGCTGAAGGTGATCGCCCCGACGAACACCGAGACGGCGATCGACACCAGGGCGACGATGTCGGACTCACCGGCGTCGAACAGGGCCACACCCATGGCCACCAGCAGAGAGGCCATGCCGCCGCAGCCGTTGAACAGCGCCACCGTTTCCGGCATGGCGGTCATCGGCACCCGGCGGGCCGTCACCAGGCCGGCCAGGCCGCCGGCGGCGCTGCCTGCGGCGATCCAGAGCCAGGCGATCGGATCGGGCCGGATCTCGATCAGCAGGCCGACGACGGCCAGGCCCATGGCCAGGGCGGCCAGGGCGTTGGCCCCGCGGGCGGAGCTCACCTTCGAGAGGCCCTTGATGCCAAGGGCCAGCAGGAGCACGGCCGCCAGATCGATGGCGGCGGCAAAGGCATCCATGGAGAACGTCATCGGCTGTCACCCTTGCGGCGGAACATGGCGAGCATGCGATCGGTGACGAGGAAGCCGCCGATCACGTTGTAGAGGGCGAAGCCCAGGGAGAGGGCTCCGATCACCAGCAGGGCCGTGTTGTCTCCGGCCTGCTGGATGAGGGTGAGGGACGCCAGCACGGTGATGCCGCTGATGGCGTTGGCCCCCGACATCAGTGGGGTGTGCAGGGTGGGGGGCACCTTGCCGATCAATTCCAGCCCCAGCAGGCTGCCCAGCAGGAGCACCCAGAGGGACTGCGTCAGGAGGCTCATGAACGGGCTCCGATGGTGGACAGGCCGGCGGGTTCGACGATGTCGTCGCGGCGGCAGGCGCCGGCATGGGTGAGCAGACAGCCGTCCAGGATCGGATCCTCCGGATCCAGCCGGAAGCCGTCCTCGCCAAGCACGTGCTCAACCAGGGTGGCGATGTTGCGGGCGTAAAGGGCGCTGGCGTGGTTGGGCACGGTGCTGGGCAGGGCATCGGCCCCGATCAGCAGCACGCCCCGGCGCTCCACCGTGGCCCCGGGGATCGTGCCGAAGCAGTTGCCACCCTGGGCCACAGCCAGATCCACCACCACCGCACCGGGCCGCATGCCATCGAGCATCTCCTCGCTGATCAGGCGGGGAGCCGGCCGGCCGGGCACCAGGGCGGTGCAGATCACCATGTCGGCCAGGGCCAGCTGGTCGGCCAGCTGCTGGCGTTGCGCCGCCAGGAAGCCCTCGCTGGCCTGGCGGGCGTAGCCGCCCACCTCGGCGGGGGCTTCCTCCAGTTGCGGCGGGTCGATGAAACGTCCCCCGAGGGATTCCACCTGTTCCTTCACCGCCGGCCGCACATCCGAGACGTACACCACGCCGCCCAGGCGGCGGGCGGTGGCCAGGGCCTGCAGCCCGGCGACGCCGGCCCCCAGGATCAGCACCCGGGAGGGCTGGATCGTGCCCGCCGCCGTCATCAGCATCGGCACGTAGCGATCGAGGGCGGCCGCCGCCAGCAGCACCGCCTTGTAGCCGGCGATGTTGGCCTGGGACGAGAGCACGTCCATCGACTGGGCCCGGGTGATCCGCGGCAGCAGCTCGAGGGCAATGGCGGAGGCCCGCCGGCCGTTGAGGGTCGCCACCAGGGCGGTGGCGCCGTAGGGGGCCAGCAGGCCCACCAGCAGGGCTTGCTCACGCAAACGGCCCAGGTCCTCGCTGCGGGGGGGCTGCACACACAGCACCCCATCCACCGCCCCCCAGGCGCTGGCCTCCCCGTCCCACAGCTCGGCGCCCACGGCGGCGTAGTCGGCGTCGAGGAAGCCGGCCGACTGGCCCGCCCCCCGCTCCACCTGCAGGGTCGCCCCCTTGGCCACCAGCCGTCGCACCGTTTCGGGGGTCGCGGCGACCCTCCGCTCTCCGGGAGCCGTCTCCCTTGGAATCAGCAATTTGACCAACGCGGGGCCACACACACTGCTTCTGCGATAGACAGCCCCGCCGGTGACGGCAAGCAACCGGACGCCAATGTGCGGACACCCCCACCGGGCCCTGGCCAGGCCAGCAGAATCGGCCCATGGCGCCACCGTCCTTCGATCTGGGTCTGCGCCGCGATGGCGGCCTGCGGGGCGTCGCCGGTACTCCCCGCGGCCCCGAGCCCCGGGCCTGGCAGCGCCGCCTGATCCAGCTGCTGCGGGCCCGGCTGGTCGCGGCGAGCCCCGGGGGCCAGGACGTGCTCCTGCACGCCGGTCCCGGCGCCGGCAAGACCCTGGGGGCCCTGCTCGCCTTCCAGCAGTTGCAACGGGAAGGACGGCTGGAACGGTTCGTGGTTTTTTGCCACCGCAGCGCCATCGGCCGCCAGTGGATCGGCGCCGCCGCCCGCCTCGGCCTGGTGCTGCAGGAGTGGGACCCGGGGGGATCGCCCCCGTCGGCGACCGGCCAGGGCCTGCTGCTCAGCTACCAGGCGGCCGCCCTGCACCGAAAGCGCCTGGAGCGGGAGCTGGTCGGCCATCTCCATGGCCGCTGCTGGCTCGCGATCGGCGACGAGGTGCACCACCTGGGCCTCGATCCCCTCGAACCGGAGGCCACGGCCTGGGGGCACGCCTTCAGCAACCTCAGCGGCGGCGCCCAGCTGCGGCTGGGGCTCACCGGCACCCCCTTCCGCGCCGACAACCTGGGCTTCTGTTCCGGCCGCCGGATCCGGATGCACGACCAGGACGGTCCAGCCGAGCGCATCATTCCGGACCTCTGCGTCGAGCCCCGGGCCCTGATCGCCGCCGGTGACGTGCGGCCCCTGGAATTCCGCTTCCAGGACGGCTGGGTCGAACACGGGCGTCCAGAGGATGGGCGGGAACGCGAGATCTCCCCCCTCTCGGCGGAGCAGCGGGAGAGCTGGCGGGCCCGCAACCTGCGCCGGGCCATTCGCCCCGGGGATCGGGGCGGGATCGCCCTGCGGCTGCTGCTCCAGGCGCGCCGGCGCCTGGAGCAGGTAAGGCTGGAGCATCCGGGGGCCGGCGGCCTGGTGGTCGCCCGCGACATCGGCCATGCCGGCAGCATCGCCGACCTGCTGGCCAAGGAAGGGGACCGGGTGCACCTGGTGCACTCCCAGGATCCGGAGGCGGCCCAACGCCTGGCGGCGTTCCAGGCCGGGGAGGCCGACTGGCTGGTGAGCATCGACATGTGCGCCGAAGGCTTCGATGCCCCCCGGCTACGGGTGGTGGCCTACCTGACCACCGTGGTCACCCGCAGCCGCTTCGTTCAGGCGATCACCAGGGCCGTGCGCATGGACGGGGATCGCTCCGGTCAGGAATCCATCCCGCGCCGGCCGTCCTACGTGTTCGCGCCGGCCGACCCCCTGCTGATCAGCTACGCCAGGGGCTGGACCGTCAGTGAGCCCTACGTGATCCGCCCACGCGCCCCGGAGATGGCCCCCGGCGCTGCCGGCTCCCCGGGGAGCGGCCAACGCCTGCCGCTGCAGGCCCTGGCGGACGACGCCGGGCGGATGCTCAGCGTCAGCGAGCCCGTTTTGCCGTCCATACGACGCAAATTGGCTTAAAATCTCCCCCCATTTGGCTTGTCGCCGCTGGTTTTCCTGCAACGATGTGACAACCAACACCATCGAGGTGTCCACCAACAGCCAACGTGGGCACCACAGGACATCCACCGAGATCACCCCGATGGACAGGCCAAGAGACGATTCAGAACAGGACGGTCCCTTTGATGCTCCCCTGGATGCCGCTGTCCATCGTCGTGTGACCGTGGCGGTCTGCTGGGCCCTGGCCCGCCGGGCCGCCCTTGATGGACGTGAACTGTTCGAAGACAGCTACGCCATCAACGAGGAATTCCGTGAATGGCTCCTCACCCTGGAAGACCACCCCGAACTGCTTCAGGCCAACGTTCTGATGGTGCCCAGGGATCTGCACCTCGGCCGCCGCCCGGAAACCGACGGCCTGCTGGAAATCTGAGCCGCCCAAGGCGGCCTCAGCGGCGCCTTGGGCCGCCGGGACGGTTGCCCCCCGGCCTCGGGCCAGTGGCTCCGGCATTGCGCTCCCGGTAGGTGATACGGCCCCGGGTCAGGTCGTAGGGGCTGATCTCCACCAGCACCTTGTCTCCGGCCAGCAGCTTGATCCGGAACTTGGTCAGCTTGCCCGCCGCCCGGCAGAGGCACTGGTGACCGGCAGGCTGCTCGAGGGTGACGAGGTAGAACCCGTTGCCCTGCTCCTTTTCGATCACACCGGACGTTTCGATCATGCGGGAAGGCTGGCTTGAGGAAAACAACAGAGTTTCAGCTTAAGCGCCGGCCGTGCCCGGCCCCAAGCCCGCCACACGGTGGGAAGAGCGGAGCGATAGGGTCGGCCGACCGAGCGCCCCTGGCCCCACCCCATGATCCTTCCTCCCATCTCGATGGATCTGGGCCTGCTGCTGATCTCAATCGGCGTGGTCAACCTCTGGCGGGCCCGGGAAAGCGCCTGACTCCTCTGGAGCAGTGACGACCACCCTGCTGCTCCATAAGCCCTACGGGGTGCTCAGCCAGTTCCGGCCGGAACCGGGCAGCCCATGGGGCACCCTGGCCGATCTGGTCGATCAACCGGGCGTCTATGCCGCCGGCCGCCTGGATGCGGACAGCGAGGGGCTGCTGGTGCTCACCGACGATGGGCGGCTACAAGCGAGGCTCACCGACCCGGCCCGGGGACATTGGCGCCGGTATCTGGTGCAGGTGGAGGGTGTGATCACCCCGCCGGCCCTCGACAGCCTCCGGCAGGGGGTGATGGTGCAGGGGCGACGCACCCTGCCGGCCCGGGCCCGGGCCGTGGCGGACCCTGCCCTGCCCGAAAGGGATCCGCCGATTCGCCACCGGCTGCGGGTGCCGACCGACTGGCTGGAACTGGAGTTGCGCGAGGGGCGGAACCGCCAGGTGCGGCGCATGACCGCTGCGGTGGGGCTGCCCACCCTGCGCCTGCTGCGCACGGCGATCGACCTGATGGACGGCGGCCCGCCCCTGGATCTGGTGGGCCTGGCCCCCGGCAACTGGCGTGCCGTGAGCCCCGAGGAGCGACAACGCCTGACGGCACTGCTCAGACCAGGGCGTCCTTCAGTTCCCTGACGGTCTGGAGCTGACCGTAGTAGTAGTTCGCCCGGGCGCGGCGGTCGGGATCCTCAAGGCTGTCGAAGGCGTCGAAGCCCAGCGAAGCCCAGAGCTCGTGGCCGCAGGCGCGCGTGAGCTCGGCGATCGCCTCCTCCTCCAGGTTGGCCAGACGCCGCTGCAGGTTCTTGATCTGGGAAATCGCCATGGCCGCCGCCAAACGCTGCAATAGTACACACGAACTGACGCGCAGGGGCGCTCAGAACGGCAGCTTCTTCTTGGCTTCCTTGTCGAGGTCGGACTCCATCTCCCGCAGGCGGCGCAGGATCGTGTCGTAGTACTCCTTGAGGTAGTCCTCCAGAAGCGTGGTTTCGGCCGGATCAAGGCCGAAGGCGGCATAGCTGGCCTCCATCGGCGCCGTGAGGGGCTCACCGCCCCCCACCACCTCGGCAAAGGCGAGGCGCTCGGCCACATTGAGGCTGGCTTCGAAGAACCCGGTCACCGACTGCATCAGCCGCAGCAGCACCGGCGGCACGCGGAACACCCGGGCCTCGCGGCCGCTGTAGCGCTCGCAGAGCTGGGTGATCTCCCCTGTGATCCAGGCCCGGGGACCCACCACCGGGAACGCCTGCCGGATCGTTTCGGGCCGCTCCAGGGCCGCCACGGCGAAGCGGGCCACGTCCTGGGTGTTCATGTAGGCGATCGGCGTCGGTGCTCCGCTCACCCAGACGGTCTGACTCTCCAGCACCGGAATCGCGAACTGGCTGATCAGGCCCTGCATAAAGGCGACACCACGCAGGATCGTGTAGTCGAGGTCGGACGCCTCAAGCCACGCCTCGGTGCAGGCCTTGATGTCCATCAGAGGCACGGAGCGGTGCTTGGCCGCATCCAGCAGCGACACGAACACCAACCTCCCCAGACCGGCCCGCCGACAGGCGGCGAAGAGATTCTGCTTGCCGTCCCAGTCGATCTCATAGGCACTGCCGCCATCGGTGGCCCGGGCCGTGGCGGCATCGATCACCGCCTCCTGGCCCTCCAGGGCGTAGTCAAGGCTCGCGGGCTCCAGCAGGTCACCGCGGGTGAGATCACAGCCCCATTCCTGCAGGAAGGCGGCCTTGCGGGGCGAGCGCACCACGCAGCGGACGGTGTGTCCAGCATCAAGGGCACGACGGGCGATCTGGCGACCGAGGGTTCCTGTTCCACCGACGACCAGAACCTTCATGGACCCCTGCAAAGGAAGCGGGCTGAGCCTAAAGGTGCGTCCGGCCCCAGCGCGGAGCCGGGCTCTGGCGCTCAGTCGTTCAGGAGCTTGAGCAGCAGGGCGCCGCCCGCCAGCCCGACGGGGATCAGCACCCAGAAGATGGCGGCGGTGCCGAAGATTTCAGAGGCCATGGCCCGGACAAGGGGGAACGGGCTACCTATCTAGCAGCCGTCGCGGCCACCAGCCCCCGGGCCGTGGCCACGATCACCGGCCAGGGGGCCTCGCTGCGCAACTGGCCGGCCATCACCCCGCTCGCCGCCGTGGCGAAACCCTCGGCCGTCAGTGCCGCCACCAGCTTGGCCAGAGGCGGGGGCCCCTGACCAAGACGGCGGGCAATCGCGTCCACGGGCCAGCAGCGGGGTGTCACGGCCGGGTCGTTCCGGAGCCGCTCCAGCCGCCTCCGGCCCGGCCGGTCCAGGTGGGCACTACCCCCCTCGGCCAGCTGCAGCATCGCCACCAGCGTGGCGGGATCCTGGAGGGGGCCGATCCAGAGCGGGCCGCTGACCGCCAGGGCCGGCCCCTCGCCCGAGGGAGCCCCAGGGCAGGCGCAGGGGCGCCAGCGGCCAAGCCGCAGCAGGCTCTGCACCTGCTGATCGCCGCAGCCATGGCAGTGGCCCACCAGGCCCAGCTGGGCCTCCTCCCCAGCGGCGGGATGCCGCGCCAGTCGCACGGCGGTGCGGAACGCCCGTCCTTCGCTGAAGCTCAACAGGGGGGTGAGCCCCCGTCCCATCGCCCAGGCGGTCCGGGCCAGAAGCCCCAGCTGGAGACGCAGGGCGATCTCCCAGCTGGCGGGGTGGGCCCGGGCGGCGGCACCGAAACGGCGCACGGCGGCCCGGCGATCATGGCCCGTGGCCGAGCGGCCGTCGGTGCTGGCCAGGTAGAGCACGCCGCCGAAGGCCACCGCCTCCAGGGCCAGGGGAACCAGGGCGGCCGGACAGCCGAAGGCATCCAGATCCACCAGCTCGAAGCGACGGCCCTCCACCAGGCAACTCGCCAGCAGTTGCTGGGCGGTGGCGCTGCTCAGCTGCCGATCCACCGCCGCCGGTAGCCGGGAAAGATTGCGCTCCAGCAGGGGCAGGCGGTCCGGGTCGGCGTCGTTGGCCCACACCGCCGCAGCGCCGCTCTCCAGGCCGTAGCGGAGGGAGCGAATGCCGCAGCCCGCCATGCCATCGAGGACCCGCACGGGCCGATCCGTGCCGGCGGCGGCCAGGGTCCGCGCCAACAGCACGCCGAAGTCCCTGGCCGGCCTGGAGGCGGGTCGGAAGAAGCCGTCGCCGGTCTCCACCACCGCCGCGCCTTCGCAATAGTGAGGGGGTTCGCTCAAGTCAAGGTCCTTGCCGCAACCATCGGTGTCGTCCGCCGACCCCCAGCCTGCCCCCGGGGAGGCCGCACCGCAGCAGGGAGCCGACTGGGGGGACCACGCCCAGTGGGACTGGCGCGGCCACGGCTGCCACTGGCGCCGCCTGGGACCTCCTGACGGGCCGGCGCTGTTGCTGTTGCACGGCTTCGGAGCTGCCAGCGGCCACTGGCGCCGCAACGCCGGCCCCCTGGCGGCGGCGGGCTGGTGCGTCTACGGCCTCGACCTGATCGGCTTCGGCGCCTCCAGCCAGCCGGGGCTGAATCGCCATCAGGCCCTCGACAACCGCCTGTGGTCGAGGCAGGTGCAGGCCTTCCTGGCGGAGGTGGTCCGGGGGCCGGCCGTATTGGTGGGCCATTCCCTCGGTGGCCTGGTGGCCCTGACCTGCAGCGTCTACGCCCCCCAGTGGGTGCGGGCCGTGGTGGCGGCCCCCCTTCCGGATCCCAGCCTGCTGATGGCCGGACGCCGCCCCCCGCGCCGCCCCCCGTGGCGACGGCGGCTGAAGCGAGGGGTGATCCATGGCCTGCTGCGGCTCCTGCCCCTGGAGCTGGTGGTGCCGCTGCTGGCCCATTCCCCCCTGCTCGACCTGGGCATCCAGTCGGCCTACCGCCACCCGGTGATCGGCGACCAGGAGCTGCGTCGGCTGATCGCCCGGCCCGCCCGACGCCCCGGGGCGGTGCGGGCCCTGCGGGCCATGAGCATCGGCATGGCCCTGCGGCCGTTCCGCGCCACCGCCGTCGCCTTGCTGCAACAGCGGGGGCGGCCCACCCTGCTGGTCTGGGGCGCCCAGGACCGGCTGGTGCCGGTGGAGGTCTCCCAGCAGTGCCTGCGGTTACGGGGGGACCTCGACCTTCACGTGGTCCCTTCCTGCGGCCACTGTCCCCACGATGAGACCCCCGACGCCTTCCATGGCGTGGTGCTCGACTGGCTGGAGCGGCTGCAGACGGGCTGAAGGGAAGGCCTCCCCTGGCGCGTACCTTGGTTAGACCATGCCGGCTTTGCCTCCGGTCCCCCGCCGCACCCCGATCACGAGCCCGACATGAAGCACACCCTTTCGGTGCTGGTGGAAGACGAATCGGGCGCCCTCAGCCGCATCTCCGGTCTGTTCGCCCGGCGGGGGTTCAACATCGAAAGCCTGGCGGTGGGGCCGGCCGAGCACCGCGGCATGTCCCGGCTCACCATGGTGGTGGAGGGGGACGACCGCACCCTTGAGCAGATGACCAAGCAGCTCAACAAGCTGATCAACGTGCTCGGCGTGGTCGACCTCTCCACCATTCCTGCGGTGGAGCGCGAGCTGATGCTGCTGAAAGTATCGGCACCGGCGGAGAACCGCGGCGCCATCTTCGATCTGGTCCAGGTCTTCCGGGCCAAGGTGGTGGATGTGGCCGACGACGCCCTCACGCTGGAAGTGGTGGGGGATCCGGGCAAGCTGGTGGCCCTGGAGCGACTGCTCGAGACCTACGGGATCCTGGAGATCGCCCGCACGGGCAAGGTGGCCCTGGAGCGGGCCTCGGGGGTGAACACGGAGCTGCTCAAGGCCACCGTCTCCGACAAGCGGGTCCCCGCCTGAGCGGGCCTCAGGGCTTCTTCTTGACCAGCGTGCCCCCCTCAATCACCCGGGCCCGGATCAGCTTGTCGCCCTGCTGGATCCGGTCGATCACCTCCATCCCCTTGCTCACACGGCCGAACACCGCGTAGCGGCCATCCAGCTCAGGCAGGGCCTGCAGGGCCACGTAGAACTGGGCGCTGGCGGAATTGGGGTCGTTGGAGCGGGCCATGGCGATGGCGCCGCGCTCATGGGTGAGGGCCAGCTGGCGCGTGGCGGTGGGGGTGGTGATCTCCTCGCCGTAGCGGGGTTCCTGGGTGCCACCGAGCTTGAGCTCCAGGGGAATGCGCCGGGACTCGCCACTGGCGGGGTCGACGAAACCGCCCGAGCCGTAGTCGCTGGGGGCCACCTTGGGATCGGCGCTGCTGGGGTCGCCGCCCTGCACCACGAAGGGCACCGGTTCCTTGACCACCCGGTGAAACACCGTGCCGTCGTAGACCCCGCGCCGCACCAGATCAACGAAGTTGCCAGCCGTGAGCGGTGCTGCGGCGCCATCGAGGGTCACTTCCACCGGTCCCTTGCTGGTCTCCATGGCCACCACCGCCGTTCCCTGCAGGCAGGGAGTGGTGGACACCTCACAGCCCAGCGGTTGGTTGCCCTTGTCGGCAGCGCAGGCCGCCAGGCCGAGGGGCGTCAGCCCCAGAACCACCAGGAGTAGCAGCCGCCAACCAAGGGAGGCCGGGGACCGGTGCTGGTTCTTGCCTCGCTGACCCATCTCAAAGACCCTCCAGGGGAACACCAAGGAAGCGGGCCAGGCGGGCACCCGCCAGCTCCAGATCCGCCAGGGGCATCGGTTCGCCCACCCGGGTCAGGGGCATGTCCCGGCGACCCTGCACGCGCAGGGCCAGGCGTCGCTGGGGACTGAGGCCATCGCGCACCTCCACTTTCACCGCCTGGATCTCCCGCAGGGGGATCACCACTTCGATCAGCTGGCGGAAGCCGCGGCGGCTGATGCGGGCTTCGCCAGACCCCCGATCGAAGCGGTTGAGACCCGACCCCACATCGATGCTGATCACGAGCCAGAGGTAGGTGGCCAGCAACAGCGCCGCCACCCCATAGAGCCCCATCACCAGCCCCTGGGGCACCCAGACCAGGGCGGCGGGGTGGCCGATGGGCAGCAGATCGCGGCCGAAGCGGCTGGAGGCGCTCGTGAGCACGAAACCGAGGCCACCGATGCTGACGGCGGCCGCCACCAGCAGGTTGGAGAGGCGACGGGAGCCGAGCACCGGTTGCTCCAGCACCTGCTCGTCGGCCGAAGGGGAAGCGACGCCGGGCGAAGCCATGCGGGACGAAAGGGCAGTGACCCGCCATCCTGCCGTGAAGCGTGCCGGAGGCGTCAGTTTCAGCCCATGTCGCCTGGCACGGGTGGCGGATCAACGTTGTTACCATCCCCCGGTAACCCACAGCCCTGCGGGTCATCCGCACCGCTTTCTCCCATGACGATCGCCCTAGGGCGTGCACCGGCCACGCGTGGATGGTTCGACGTCCTCGACGACTGGCTCAAGCGCGACCGCTTCGTTTTCGTGGGCTGGTCCGGTCTGCTGCTGTTCCCCACGGCCTATCTGGCCCTGGGCGGCTGGCT
>CALRQM020000074.1:0-11208 GCA_943370335.1 Bordetella parapertussis
CCACCCGTGCCCCCCGCAACCAGCCCGGTGCCGCCCCGCCCAGGTCGCGCAGCTGGCTGAGCTGGTCCGGGTCGGCCGTGTCGCCCGGTTCCAGGGTCGCCCCCAGCCACAGCCGCCGGCCGCCCTCCAGGTCGGGACGGGGCACCAGATTGACGCCGCGCCACACCACCGTCCCGGGCCAGTCGCTGGGCAGGGGGGCCGCCAGTTCCAGCTCCAGGGCCTGGCCCAGCACCGGCTCCAGCGTCCAGCGTCCACGCTCGATGCCAGAGACACCCTCCAGCAGGGCGCCGGCGGCGATCCCTGCCGCCAGCACCACCCAGGCCGCCTGCTCCGCGCCGCCACCGGCCAGATCCACCCGCCAGCCGCCCCGTTCGGGCTGCAGGGCCATGGCCGCGTCTCCCCGCAGCGCAAGCCCCCGCTGCCGGCCGTCCGCCGCCAGGGCGGCCAGGGCCGAGCCGGGATCGATCTGGCCATCACCGCCGCAGTGCAGCCCTGCCAGGCAGGGCTGGGGCAGGGTGGGCTGGAGCGACTCCAGCCGTTGCCGATCCCACCGTTCCAGGGGCAGGCCCAGGGCCCGTTTGCGCGCCCCCAGCGCCGCCAGGCGTTCCTCCTCGGCGCCATCGGCGGCCAGCAGCAGCACCCCGGCCCGGTAGGGGATCCCATGCCCCCGCCGCGCCAGCTCGCGGCGCCACTGGCTCCAGAGTTCCTGGCTGCGCTGACGCAGCTCCCAGGCCCGGCCCCGGTCCCGGTGGAAGCTGTCGGCCATCAGCACGCCGAGGGCTGCCCGGCTGCCGCTGCGTTGCACGCGCCCGGCATCTCCAGCCTCTTGGCCGTCAGCGGCCAGGGCAGGATCCAGCAGCAGCACCTGGTGGCCCCGGCCCTGGAGCCACCAGGCGCAGGCCAGGCCCACGATCCCGGCCCCCACCACGATCACCGTGGTGCAGGCGCCGCCGACTGGCGGATCGTTCCGGGGCCTGGCCTCAGGCGTCGTCGCTCACCGAGACGGGCTGGGGAGCGGGGGTGGAGGCCGAAGGGGCCGGGGGCACGGCGTTGGACACCTTGGCCTCGGCGGTGAAGGCTTCAGCCATGGTCACGGCCTCAGCAGGGATCACCTCGGCGTAGGCGCTGAAGCCGGTGGCCACCTTGATGTAATCCTTGCGGAGGTTCTCGCCGTCCTGGAGCCGGGCGGCCTCATCCAGCTTGGCGAGGGAAGCCTTCAGCTTGGTGGCCCGCTTGCCGGCCTCGGCCCGGTCGGCCGGGAGCAGGCGCTGGTTGATGTACAGCATCTGGCGACCCAGATCCTGCATCGGACCGTGGATCAGGTTGCGGGTGAAGACCCAGTTGCGGTCGTTGACCAGATCGGCCAGTTCGGGCAGGCGGTCCTTCGAGGCCAGGAACCCTTCGGCCTGCCGGGCGATCAGGGTCATTTCGGCGGGGCTGATCGTCGGCGGCTTCCGGGTCTGGTCGCCCGAGCAGGCCACCAGCGACACGCTGAGCAGCAGGGCCACGGCGAGCAGGGCGAGGCGGCGCAGGCCTGCCATCAGGGAGATGGGGGCGGGGATCGACGCGACGGCCATGGGACGGTGCTGGGACGTGGCTAGCGCCGTGACTTTACCGGCCCGCCTGCGCCACCATGACGGTTCCGACCACGCTCCGTCCCGGAATCATCGATGCGTTCTCCCACGGCGATCCTGCAGCTGATCTGCCCCGATCGGCCAGGGCTGGTGAGCGAACTCTCGGGCTGGGTGGCCGCCAACGGCGGCAACATCCTCCACGCCGATCACCACACCGATGCGGGGGCGGGGCTGTTCCTGAGCCGGATCGAATGGGCCCTGGAGGGCTTCGGCCTGCCCCGCGAGGCGATCGTGCCGGCGGTGGCCGCCCTGGCGGGGCGCCTCGGCGGCGAGGGCCAGGTGCATTTCTCCGATGCCCTGCCCCGGGTGGCGATCTTCACCAGCCGTCAGGACCATTGCCTGGTGGACCTGCTCTGGCGCACCCGCTCCGGCGAACTGCCGATGCTGGTGCCCCTGGTGGTGTCGAACCACCCGGATCTGGCGGCGCTGCCGGCTGATTTCGGTGCCCGCTTCGTGCACCTGCCGATCACGGCGGCCTCCCGGGCGGAGGTGGAGCAGGCCCAGCTGGCCCTGCTCGAGGAGGAGGGGATCGAACTGGTGGTGCTGGCCAAGTACATGCAGGTGCTGAGCCCGGCGTTCCTGGCCCGCTTCTCCCAGGTGATCAACATCCACCACTCCTTCCTGCCCGCCTTCCAGGGGGCCCAGCCGTACCACCGCGCCTGGGAGCGGGGGGTCAAGCTGATCGGCGCCACGGCTCACTTCGTCACCGAGGAGCTGGACGGGGGTCCGATCATCGAGCAGGCCACCATGCACGTGGGTCACCGCGACGAGGTGGAGGACTTGATCCGCAAGGGCCGTGACACCGAACGGCTGGCCCTGGCCCGGGCGGTGCGCCTGTTTCTGCGGCGACAGGTGATGGTCTATCGCGGCCGAACCGCTGTGTTTGATTGAGCCTTCCCCCGGGACCCGCCGTCGGTCCCCCGTTGCCGCCGCCGCCCCGGTGATCCGTTTTTCCGCCCTCGACAACCGCCTGCTGGCCCATCGGCCGGCCACCGCCACACCGTTGGGCTGGCGTTGTTTCCAGCTGGGGATGTTCCTGCTGGCCAGCAGTGCCTTTCTGGGTGGCCTGGCCCTGCTGCTGGCCCTGATCCTGGGCAGCCGCGGCCGGCGCCCCGTCCTGGAGGACCGGGTCAATGGTGTGCTTCTGGTGGCGGCGGTGCTGATGGTGCTCGGCTGCTTCCGGGCCGCCAGCAACGGGCTGGCCTGGCTGGGGATGGGCAACTGGCTGCCCTTCTTCTGGGGCTTCTGGGGCTTCCAGGTGTATCTCGGCACCCCCGCTGCCCGCCGCCGGGTGGCCCTGGCCCTGGTGGCCGGCACGGTGCCGGTGATTCTCACGGGACTGGGCCAGCTCTGGTGGGGCTGGAGCGGACCGTTCCAGTGGCTGGGGGGCCTGATCATCTGGCACATCAAGGCCGGGGGCAATCCGCCGCAGCGGCTGGCGGGCCTGTTCGACTACGCCAACATCGCCGGGGCCTGGATGGTCCTGGCCTGGCCCTTCACCCTGGCGGCCCTCTTGGAAGCCCGCCAGGGCTGGCGGCGCCGGGGTGTGGTGCTGGTGATCGCCGCCGCCCTGGTGGCGGCCGTGTTCCTCACCGATTCCCGCAATGCCTGGGGGGCCCTGCTGCTGGCGGTGCCCCTGGTGGCGGGGCCGGGCAGCTGGGTGTGGCTGCTGCCGGTACTGCTGGTGGTGCTGGCGGTGATCGGCCTGGCCACCCTGCCCTGGGTGCCGGCCGCCCCGCAGGAGCTGGCCCGCCAGCTGGTGCCCGAGGCGATCTGGGGCCGGCTGATCGACCTTGACTCCGGCGGCCAGCGGCCGCTGGCGATCACCCGGCTGGCCCAGTGGCAGGTGGCCGTGGGACTGATCGCCGAACGGCCCTGGTTGGGTTGGGGGGCGGCCGCCTTCAGCATCATTTACCCGATGCGCACCGGCTTCTGGCACGGCCATCCCCACAACCTGCCGATCGATCTGGCGTTGAGCCACGGGGTGCCGGTCGCCGTGCTCGTGGTGGGGCTGGTGCTGTGGCTGCTGGGCCGGGCGGCCTGGCTGGGCATGGCCGGCGGCAGCCTGTTCGATCGGGCCTGGTGGGCGGCGACCCTGGTGCTGGTGGCCCTGCACGCCACCGACATTCCCCTCTATGACAGCCGCGTCAATGTGGCGGGCTGGGTGCTGCTGGCGGGTCTGCGCTGCTATCGCCAGCCAGAGCCTCCTGCCGGTGCCTGAGAAGGGTGGCCGGGGGCAGGGGCCCCTCCAGGTGGGTCCAGGGCAGCACCCTCTCCTCAGCCCAGGTGGCGTGGACCACCTCCTCCCAGGGGGGAGGTAGCGGCAGGGGGAACGGCAGATCCGCCGGTGCGGCCACCTCGCCGGCCCGGGCCGCCCGGTAGGCCTTCTTCCAGCCGCCCTGGCTGTCGTGCTGACCCCGCGCCGCGGCGATCACCGGCGCCAGGCGGCGGTCGCTGCGGGAGAGCAGGGCCTGGATGACGCTCCAGCCGTAGCTCTCCGGCCGCAGCTCGATGCCCTTCGGCTGCAGGCGCCGCGCCAGCCGTTGCAGACGCTTCTCCGCCTCCGGGCGCACCCCTTCCCACTGGAAGGGGGTGTGGGCCTTGGGCACGAAGCTGCTCACCCCGAGGCTGAGCCGCAGGCCCGGGGTGGCTTTCTTCAGGGCCAGCAGCAGGTCGGCGGTGGCTTCGATGTCGGCGTCCTCCTCGCTGGGCAGCCCGGCCATGCCATACAGCTTCAGGCCGCTGAGGCCACCCTCCCTGGCATAGCGGGCGGCGGCGAAGATCTCCTCGCCGCTCAGTTTCTTGTTGACCACCCGCCGCATGCGTTCGCTGCCGCTTTCGATGGCGATCGTGAGTGACTTGCTCCCCCGCCGGGCCAGGATCCGCCCCAGCTGCGGGGTCACGGTGGCGGCCCGCACCGAGCTGACGCTGACCCGGGTGCCCTCGAAACGGTCCTGATCGAGCCAGTTGAGCAGGTCGTCGAACTGGGGGTGCTGGGTCACCGAGGCCCCCAGCAGGCCGAGCCGCTGGGTCACCGCCAGCCCCGTTTCCACCGCCGGGATCAGGCCGTCGTCGAGGGAGGCGGTGCGGAACGGCAGGGTCAGGTAGCTGGCCAGGCAGAAGCGGCACAGCTCCGGGCAGCTGCGGGCCACCTCCACCATGTGGATCGACGGCCAGGCCGCCTCAGGCGTGATCACCGTGGAGTGGCTCAGGGTGTTGCCCCGCCAGGTCTGCTTGGCGATGGTGGCTGGCAGGCCCGCGGCGATGGGCTCCACCCCCAGCAGGGCGCCCTCACTGTCGTAGCGGGGGGCATAGAGCCCCGGCACGTAGACCCCGGGAACCCTGGCCAGTTGCCGCAGGCGTTCGGGGCGGGGCAGGGCGCGGCCGGCCTGGAGCGCGTCGATGAAGGCGGGCAGCAGCAGCTCGCCATCGCCCAGCAGCACCACGTCGAAGAAGGGGGCCAGGGGCTCGGGATTGGCGGTGAGTACCGGACCGCCGCCGAACACGATCGGATCGTTCTCCCCCCGCTGGTGACTCCACAGGGGGATGCACTGGCGCTCGAGCAGGTCGAGCAGCACCGGTCCGTCCAGCTCCCAGCTGAGGGACAGACCGAAGAGGTCAAGGTCAGGTCCACGGCCGCGTTGGCCTCCTTGGGGAGGGTCGGCCCGGTCGGTGAACAGGCGCCTCACATCCACGTCGGCCCGCCGGGCCAGGGTGGCCCAGACCACCTGGAAGCCGAGGCTGGTGATGCCCACCGAATAGGTGCTGGGGAAGGCCAGCACCGTCCGCAGGGCATCGGCCGCCGGCTGGGCGGGTTCGAACAGCAGGGTTTCCTGGTTCAGGGGTGCGTGGGCGCAGAGGGGGGATCCCAGCGTCTCACCGCAACGGTTCGTCAGTCCGAGCCCGCCAGCTTTCCGCTAACGCACCTACTTGCCGATCAGGGCGCTCAGGGGACCGATCAGGCCCGTGATCGCCGAACCGGCGGCAGCGGCATTGGGGGTCGCGCCTTTATCGAACGTGCTGAGCACGGTGTTGGCGGCGGTGTTGATCGCCGACCACTTGTCGCCGGCCAGGGGCTGGATCACCGGAGCCGCCTTCTCCCAGAGGGCCTTGAAGCCCCCCATGGTGGCAATGGCGGCAGCGATATTGCCACCTTTCACCTCGCCTTCGCCCTTCCGGAGCAGGTCGATCACGGGGCTCACGGCCGGGGCAAGGGCGGCCTGGCCGGTGGCGGTGGCAGTGTCGGCCAGTTTTTCGGTGGCCTGTCGGGCAGCTTCCTTCTGGCTCGAGCAGGCGGTGAGGGAGAGGGACCCGACCATGGTGAGAGCCATGCCGGTGACCATCAGACGGTTGAGGCGCATGATCCTTTCTTGAATCGCTACGCCTGAAACGTACGGACGCCAGCTAGAACGAACGTTTTTGTTGGCTTGTTGTAACGGTTGCTACAGGGCTGAGAAAGGCTCTGCAGTCTTCATCTGATGGAGCAGGCTCTGGCTGCACTGGGACGATGGGCCCATGACGCCGCCAGCGGTAGCTTTTGCGTATGGCCTCCGCCTTCGCACCGCCGTTCGAGCCGCCCGCGATTCCCTGGCGTGAGCCGCAGGAGCTGTCGCCGCAGCCGGATCTCGGCCCCGGCCTGGACCCTGAGGCCTGTCGCCTGGCCCTGGCGCGGCTCTGTGCCGACGCCGAGGTGATGGCGGTGATGGTGTTTGGCTCGCGGGCCCGGGGTGAGGCGCGTCCTGATTCCGACCTCGACCTGGCGGTGATCGTGGGCCGCCCCCAGCTCACCCCCACCGAGAAGGCCGCCTGCTGGCAGCGCTTTCGCCAGGCCCTCGGCCCCCTTGGCGTGCGGGTGGACCTGGTGGTGGGCGGTGCCGCCGCCGCCGAACGGTTGAGCGGCTCGCGCTGGCACGTGTTCGGCGATGTGGCCCGCGAGGGGAAAGTGCTCTATGTCGCCGGCTGAGGACGCGGCCCTGCTGCTGGCGATCGTGCGTCGCCATCTGCGCGCGTTGCGGATCGGGCTGGATCCTGGTTATCCGGAGGAGGACAGGGGCTTCTCCGCCCAGCAGGTGGTGGAGAAGCTGCTCATGGCCTGGATTGTGCTGAGCGATCGCCGGCCACCACGGGTGCATGAACTGAGCGAACTGGCCGCTGTGGCAGGTCAGCCCCTGGAGCCCCGGCTGGCGGCCCTGCAGGAATTCGCCGTGGAGGCCCGCTACGAGGCAGGGCCCTTCCCGCTGCCGGCCGAGCGATCGGAGCTGCTGGCTCTGCTGGAGGCCGAACTGGAACGCTGTGAGCGGGCTGTGGCGGCTCTGGGCTGATCAGCGCACGGGCGTTGGCCACCCCTTGGGTGGAGGGCTGCCGCCGGGCAAGGTTGGTCCACGTCGGCATGAGAGTTCTGCGGGTCTGCCGAAGTCACCGGTGTTTCCAGGCGCCGAAAGATGAATCCATGCCATGCCAGAGATTGGCCGCAGTCGGCCTCAGGACGACGCGCTCGTCTGCTGCTGGAGGCGGCAGACGTGGGGCTGATCTGGTTCCGTCCATAACGTGTCAGACAGGCCAAATCGCCCAAGTCCCACGGGGCCACTGAAGAAGCCCCTGACTTTGCCACCTAGCATCGGTTCACGTGCCCGCGGCTGCCCCGCAGCGCCCTGAGCCATGCCCCAGGTCTCCAGGCGACTCGATCCAGCGCGGCCCAATGCCCTGGATGTCTTCACCGATCGCACGGGCCTGATTGAAGCGTTCGAGCGCCTGCTGGCGGCGAAACAACTCCATGAGAACAATGTTCTTGTGTTCTATGGGGAAGGTGGCATCGGCAAAACCACCCTCTCCCAGAAACTCCATCAACTCCTCAGCCAACAGCACAGCGAACACTCCTGCGCACGGCTCGACTTCGCTTCTCCTGGCACCACCGAACCCGACACCGCCCTGTTTCGGCTCAGGCAGTGTTTTCCTGCTTTTCCGTTCCCCACCTTCACCCTTGCGCTGATTCATTACGCCGGTCGCTTCCATCCTGAGGCTCCCGTGATCACCCAAACAGCTCCGCTGCTGGATCGGGCCGGGCCCTATGCCGGTGTTCTGGATGAGCTGCTCAAAAAGGCCCTGACTGTGGCCAAGGAGGCCCCACTCATCGGCCTCACCCTCAATGTCATCAAGAGCGTCACCGACACCTCGCAGATTCTCCAGAACTGGTATCTCCATCGCGCTGAACCCCTGCTGCGCAATCTTTCCGGCAAGACCCAGCAGGAGCTGATTGAGCTGCTGCCCCAGCTCTGGGCCCAGGATTTCAGGGATGGTCTGGTGGCGATGTCCAGCCCCGATGAGCTCTACAACGAGGAGTTGTCCCGCTCCTTGCCCGCGCCGGTGATCTTTCTCGACACCTACGAGACCCTCTGGCACGGCGGCCTCGGGCGCCAGGGGGAGCACCGGCAACTGCGCGAGGAATGGCTGGTGAGCCTGGTGGGCGAACTGCCCCAGGTGCTGTGGGTGATCACCGGCCGCAACCGGCTGCACTGGCAGCCCTACGACCCGGCCTGGGAGGCGTGCTGCGAGCAGCACCTGGTGGGAAGCCTCTCCGATGGCGATGCCACCGCCTTTCTGGCCAAGCGCGGCATCACCGATCCAGATCTGGTGTCAACGATTGTTGAGCATGCAGCCGGGGTGCCTTTCTACCTGGAACTGGAAACCCAGCTCCACGACAAGCTCTCGCCCGAGCAGCGCCTGCCGGAGGCCTTCGGGGGGAGCCATGAGCTGGTGATCGAGCGGCTGCTCAGCCACCTGGAGATCTCAGAGGCTGAAACCATGCACCTGATGGCCAGCTTCGGGACCTGGGACGCGGCGCTGTTCCATGACGCCATCCAGCACTTCGGGACCGGCTATCCCCCCAGTGCCTGCGAGCGCTTCGCGCAGGGCTGGTCGATCGAGCAACCAGCGCCGGGCCAGTGGCAGCTGCACAACGAGATGGTGCTGCATCTGCAGCAGCACGATCAACGCACCCGCCCAGACGCTTTCCGTGAGTGGCATCGGTGGGGATTCGAGCGCTTCGTTGGTCCTCTGGCCACTCGGGAGGTGAAAGACATCACTCCTGCCGATGGCGAGCGGCTCGCCCGCGCCCTGGCCCATGCTCGCCATATTCATGAGCCCGAGGAGCTGTGTCGTTGGTTCAAGGAGAGGAGTGTGCTTCTGGCCAAAGGAACGATCTGGCGGGTTCTTGTTCCCGTGCTGGAAGACCACCAGCGTTGGGTGGAGGAATCGTTCGGCCCTGATCAACCATCGGTGGCCACCACCTTGAACAACTTGGCGGGCTTGCTGTGGAGACTTTCTCGGTACGAGGAAGCCGAGCCGCTCTACCGCCGTGCTCTCGCGATCTTTGAAGCGGACAACGGCCCTGATCACACAGAGGTGGCCAGCACCCTGAACAACCTTGCGGTATTGCTGGGATCGCTTTCTCGTTATGAGGAAGCCGAGCCGCTCTATCGCCGTGCCTTGGCGATCCATGAAGCGGCCTACGGCCCTAAGCACCCATTGGTGGCCACCAACTTGAACAATCTTGCGAACTTTCTGCGCACCCTTGCGCGTTATGAGGAAGCCGGGCCGCTCTTCCGCCGTGCTCTGGCGATTGAGGAAGCGGCCTATGGCCCTGATCACCCAGAGGTGGCCACCACCCTGAACAACCTTGCGGTGTTGCTGGAATCGCTTTTGCGGTATGAGGAGGCCGAGCCGCTCTACCGCCGTGCCTTGGCGATCCATGAGGCAGCCTACGGCCCTGATCACCCAGAGGTGGCCATCAACTTGAACAACCTTGCGGGGTTACTTCGCAACCTTTTGCACTATGAGGAAGCTGAGCGGCTTTATCGCCGTGGTCTGGCAATCCATGAGGCGACTTATGACCCTGATCACCCATCGGTGGCCATCAACTGGAACAATCTGGCGAGACTAAAAGAAGACCAGGGCATGTTCGAGGAAGCCATCCCTCTTTATCAACGGTCGCTAGAGACGTTACTAGGTGCTCTCGGCGCCGACCACCCAACTACGATCAAGGTGCAAGGAAACCTGAAGCGCTGTATTGAGAGGCTGAATCAGGATGCCTGAATCCATCGCATTCCATCTCAATTAGGAAGATCCCCTCGTTTCCGCTGTATCGGAGCTTTATGGTGATGGCATCTCGCTGGGTGTGTGAAATGAAGAAGAGGCTGTTTTTGATCTTGCTTCTCGCGCTAACATTGCCGATCCAAGCCTCAGCCGCTCCACCGAAGCAGCTTCAAGATCTTCTTCCAGGCATTCAGTGGGAGAAGCAAGCGCTCACCCTCGATTGCGACTGCGACGGCCGCAATGATCGCGCCTATCTGGGCCGCTTGAAGGGGAGAGTCTTTGTGGGCTTCGCCTCAGGAACTGGCTCCAAGGTGGATCTGTTGGAGTTCTCGGTCAACCCAAGCGCGCAGGCGGCCATCTGCTCAGAACCGGCGAAACTGGAGGTTGAATCGCTCGATGTTGACCCAATAAAATCCATTGGCAACATCGATGGATTCGTTCGATCCAAGACCTGCCAGGGTCTCCGGCTGAGCGGAGGCAGGTGTGACGCGATTCACATCTTCTGGAATCGCAAGACGCAAGCATTGAACTGGTGGCGCCTGTAGATCGCGCGGCCACGATGATTCCAGCTTTACGTTTCCCGCGGTGCTGTTGACAGCGATCGGCCGCCCCGGATTGATTGGTGAACCATCTGACGTTCAAGAGGCCGCCAGGATGACGCGATTCATCGCCGCGCCACCCAGCCTCCACCCGGCGCAGAGGGTCAAGGCCATCACCATGGCGCTGTGCTTCGCCTCCCTGCTGGCTGCAGCAGGCTCTGCCACTGCCCAGACGCAGGTGGCGCCGGGCACCTCGATGGAGAACCTGCCCTCGCTCATGGACCAGGGCAAGGGAGGTACCTACCGCTGCCCCGACGGGACCACCCGCACCTACAAGGGCGCGACACCAAACGACCTCATCAAGAGCGCGATGTGTTCCGGCCCGGCGAAAAGCGCGAACGGCCCCAGCCCCGGGGAAAAGGCCATGGCCGCCAAAAACGACAAGCTGGCGCTGGAAGGCAGATCCGGTGTCAGGGCCGGGCTTGAGGCCACGGTGAAGACCGGTCGGCCCGACTACCTGCTGCGATCTCCCTTGGTCTGGGTGGTCGGCGGCGTGGCGGTGTTCGCGGCGATCGCAGTGGCTCGGCGTCGCTGAGGCTGAACGTCTCAGGACCGCCGCCCCCTACAACTCCGCCAGCTCCTTCTTCTCCTCCTCCACGCTCACCACGCGGCCGGCATCCTCGAAGCCATCGATCTGGTTGAAGCTGAGGTAGCGGTAGAGCTGGTCGGAGAGGGGATCGATCTTGGCCGCCGCGATCTCCAGGTACTCGGCCGGGCTGGGGATGCGCCCCAGCAGGGCGCCGTTGCCGAGGCGGTTGTTGAAGTTGCGGGTGCTGGTGGAGAACACGGTGGTGTTGTCCTCCACCCGGGCCTGGTTGCCCATGCACAGGGAGCAGCCGGGCAGCTCCATGCGGGCGCCGGCGGTCTCGAACTTGGCGGTGTAG
>CALRQM020000075.1:0-11130 GCA_943370335.1 Bordetella parapertussis
CCGCAATGGAGAGCTTCTCGGCGGCATCGAGCACGTCCTTGTTGTCCAGGCCCAGGTCCTTCGACAGCTCGTAGATTCTCACTTTGCCGCTGCTGGTCATTCAGAAAGGTCTCCGTACGGTGGGGCCGAAAGGGCCCCGGGGCCGCACACACGTGGCGACCATGGTTCATCTTGCCTCAGAGGTCGCGGGGCCGATCGCTCGAGACGTGCCTCGAGGCTGGCGATGATGGCATCGCTGACGGCGCAACGGAGGCCGCGCTGGAGGCGGCGGCGGCGACGGGCTTCCTCCAGGCAGCTCGGCTCGGGGCAGAGATAGGCCGAGCGACCCATGCCCCGATCCAGGCTCACGCTCCCGTCGGCCTGACGCACCACACGCCAGAGCTGGCTGCGGTCGCAGAGGCGGCGACAGGAGACGCAGCGGCGCAGCACCGGGCGCCTCGCGTTCGACGTCACCGGACGTCCTCGCCAGGGAGCTCGTCGTCGGCGTCGGCCTCGATCTGAGCTTCGGCCGGCTCCACCGGCTGGCTTGCGGCCTGGTCTTCGGATGGCTCCTCGGCCTGCTCTTCAGCAGGGGCGCCGTCCTCACCCTCCTCCAGGTCGTAGGACTCCTCGTCCTCGGGCAGGGGGTACAGCTCCCGCAGGCGGGCATCCTCCTCGGCCCGGGTGGCCTGCTCGGCCTCCAGACGGGCCTCGGCTTCGGCCTGCAGGGCCTCCTCCTCCTGGCGCTGGGCGATCAGGGCCGCCACCGTCTGGTCCTCGCTGACCTGGTCGTACTCCTGGGCATTCTTGATGTCGATCTTCCAGCCGGTGAGCCGGGCCGCCAGGCGCACGTTCTGCCCTTCCCGGCCGATGGCCAGGCTGAGCTGGTCGTGGGGGACGAGCACGTGGGCGTGGTGCCCTTCGGGGTCCACCAGGCGGACCATCTCCACCCGCGCCGGACTGAGGGAGTTGGCCAGGTACTGGGCCGGATCCGGTGACCAGCGGATCACGTCGATCTTCTCGCCCCGCAGCTCATTCACCACCTGCTGGATGCGGGAGCCGCGGGCGCCGATGCAGGCCCCCACTGGATCCACTTCCCGTTCCACACTGTCGACAGCGACCTTGGTGCGGGGGCCGACGGCACGGGAGGGAGGGTTGGCTTCCCTGGCCACGGCGACGATCCGCACCGAGCCCTCCTGGATCTCAGGCACTTCGTTTTCGAACAGGTAGACCACCAGGCCCGCATTGGCCCGGGAGACGAACAGCTGGGGACCACGACGGGGCACCTCGCTGACCTCCTTGAGGAACACCTTGAAGGTGGCGTTGGCGCGGTAGTTGTCGTTGGGGAGCTGGTCGCGGCGTGGCAGTTCCGCTTCCACCTCCGGCCGGCCCAGGCCGCTGCTCACGGCCATGATCACGCTCTGACGCTCGAAACGGATCACCCGGGCGGTGAGCACGGGATCTTCCAGGTCGGCGAATTCCTCCTGGATCATGCGGCGCTGCTGGTCGCGCAGTTTCTGGGCCAGAACCTGCTTGGTGGTGGCGGCGGCCATGCGGCCGAAATCATCTTTCTCCGGTGTCACGTCCAGCACCACCGTGTCGCCGATCTGGGCGTCTTCCGCCACCTGGCGCACCTCTTCAATGGCGATCTGGTGGTCGTCGCTCTCCACCTCCTCGACGATGATCTTGCTGGCCAGCACCCGATAGCCCTCTTCCTCGAGATCGAGCGCCACGTCGAAGTTGCTGAAGTAGTCCTCCTCGAAGGGGTCTTCGCTGATGCCCAGGTAGAGGGTGCGGCGGTAACGCTCGTAGCCCTTCAGCAGGGCCTCCCGCAGGGCGGCCTCCACCACCTGGGGAGCCAGCTTCTTCTCGTCGCTGATGTCCTCGATCAGGTTGTTGAGACCGGGGAGCAGAACCAGGGCCATGGACTCGGGGGCAGGTGGGAAGGAAGGGGAGGAAGGGCGAACCGGAGCGGCTCAGGAATCGGGGGGAGCTTCGGTGAGCCGTACCCGCAGCACCTCGTCGCGGGGAATGCGCAGGATGCGGCCACGCTCATTGAGCTGCACCACCTGGTCATCCCGGCCCAGCAGCAGGCCCGTGCGGCGCACCTCCGCACCGCCGGACTCCTGGCGGATCAGCTCCACCGGGAAGCCGCGGAAGCTGACGAAGTCCCGATCGGTGAGGAGCTCCTCCCCGATGCCGGGGCTGCTCACCTCCAGGACATAGGCCATGGTCAGCAGTTCCGACGCCTCGAGGGCCTCGGCGAGGGGACCGCTCACGGCGGCGCATTCGTCGAGGTTCACGTCGCTGCCGTCGGCCCGCTGCACCCGCACCACGACCGTGAGGGGGATGCGATGGGCGAGCACCTCGACCGACTGCACCGTGAGGTGCGCGGCCTCGACCACCGTCCGGGCCAGTGTCTCCAGGTCGTCGGTGAGGGGATGGGGCAAGGACAGGCGGCGTGGGGAGGGACTCCCGCGGGCGGGATGGTCCGCCGTGCGCTGCAGTGTTCACTGCCCCCAACCAGCGGCGAAGCCCCTGTCAGGGGAAACGTCGTCCGGGAAAAGGGTGATGCCCGGCGGGCACTGGCTCACCCTAAGGGATTGGCCCCCGGGGGGCTGGGCAGCTCCAGGACAGGAGCCTCGGCGTAATAGTCGTTGGCGCTGACCTCGCCCCGTTGGCTGAGGTCCTGGTTGAGGCACTGGCCGCACTGCTCAGGCGTGCGCAGGAACTGGCACACCCGGGCCCAGAGCTTGGCGCGGGTGCCGGGAGCCCCCTGGCTGAAGTGGACCAGGTCGTTGCCTCCGGCCATTCCCTGGATCTCCACCTTGCAGAGGGTGCAGCGCTGCCGGGTGCCGGGAGGGATTGTGGCCATGGCCTCGGGGAGGACTGGGGGCAAAGTTAAGCCGATTCAGGTCAAGCGGTCCGGCGCGGGGCCGGCCGGAGCGGTCTCCGATGCGAATTCTTCAACTGAGCGATCCCCATCTGCTGGCCGAGCCCGCCGGCCGCTGCCATGGCCGGCCGGCGCTGGACCTTCTGCGCCATGGGCTGCAGGAGGCCCTCGGCCAGCTTCGGGCGGCCAGGGAGGCCCCCGATCTGCTGCTGATCAGCGGCGACCTCTGCGATGACGAGAGCTGGGGCGGTTACGTCCGCCTGGGGGACCTGCTGCAGACGCTGCCGTTGCCGGTGGCGTTGCTGGCGGGCAACCACGACCAACCCGCCCTGCTGCGGGCCGCTCTCGGGCGCCGCGCCGTGATCGCCCCGGCCCTGGTGCGCTGCTGCCAGGGCTGGCTGCTGCTGCTCGACAGCCACCGCAGCGGCGACACCGCCGGCGAACTGGGTCCGCTGCAGCTGGACTGGCTGCAGCGCCAGCTCGTCGCCGAGGGGTTGGCCGGGGGCCAATCCCTGCTGGTGGCCGTGCACCATCCCCCGATTCCGATCGGCGACACCGTCATGGATGCCATCCGGCTGCGGGACGGTGAGACCCTGCTTGATGGGCTGCGGCCGTTCACTGGCCTGCGGGGGCTGGTCTTCGGCCACGTTCACCAGCACTGGCAAGGACCACTGCCCGGCCGGCCGGAGGTGCCCCTGCTGGGCTGCCCCTCCACCCTGCGCAGCTTCCCCCCCGTGCAGCGCTGCCCCCTGGAACGCCCGGACGACCCTGGCGGGCGCTGGCTTCAGATCGGCGAGGACGGCGTCCTGCGGCAGCGGTTGCTGCGCTGGGCGCCGCTCGACGGACCTAGCCTCGCCGGATGCAACGCTCCCACCCCCTGTCTTCCCTGAGCCGGCGGCTGCGGGCCCTGATGCTGCTGGCCCTGCTGCTGGCGTTCGCCGCCCTTCCCCTGCCCGCCGCGGCCCTCGAGCCGGAGCCCCCGGCCCTGACCCCCCCCAGCTTCGTGGCCGACGCCGCCCGGCGGGTGGGCCCGGCGGTGGTGCGGATCGACACCGAGCGCAACGTCGCCAGGCCCCCCTTCGATCCCACCCTGCTGGATCCCCTGCTGCGGGACCTGTTCGGCGACCCCTCCAGCAGCACGCGGGAACGGGGCCAGGGCTCGGGGGTGGTGATCGATGGACCGCGCGGCCTGGTGCTCACCAATGCCCATGTGGTGGAGAGGGTGGACGCGGTGACCGTGACCCTGGCGGATGGCCGCCAGCTGGATGGCGCGGTGGTCGGCACCGACCCGGTCACCGATCTGGCGGTGGTGCGCATCACCGGAAAGTCCCCCCTGAGCGCCGCGCCCCTGGGGGATTCCGAAGCCCTTGAGGTGGGCGACTGGGCCATCGCCCTGGGCAGTCCCTATGGCCTGGAGCGCACCGTCACCCTGGGGATCGTCAGCAGCCTGCACCGGGACATCAACAGCCTTGGCTTTGCCGACAAACGCCTCGACCTGATCCAGACGGACGCGGCGATCAACCCCGGCAACTCCGGCGGCCCTCTGATCAACGCCGCCGGTGAGGTGATCGGCATCAACACCCTGGTGCGTTCCGGGCCGGGGGCCGGGCTCGGCTTCGCCATCCCCATCAACCTGGCCAAACGGGTGGCCGACCAGCTCGGCGAGGGGGGCACGGTGGTGCATCCCTACCTGGGCCTCCAGCTGGTGCCGCTCACGGCCCGGATGGCCCGGGACAACAACAAGGATCCCGATGCCCTGCTGCAGCTGCCCGAGCGGGATGGGGCCCTGGTGCAGCGGGTGCTGCCGGAAAGTCCGGCTGAGGCGGCCGGGCTGCACCGCGGCGATCTGGTGGTGGCGATTGCCGACCAGCCGGTGAACACCCCCTCGGCTTTGTTGCAGCAGGTGGAACAGGCCCAGGTGGGCCAACCCCTGCCGCTGCGGGTGGTCCGGGGCCAGCGGGAGCTGCAGCTCTCGATCCGGCCGGCGGTCCTGCCCCAGGCGGGTTAGGGAAAGCTCCCTTGCTACGGTCTGGCCCGATTTCCGCCAGACCCCCGATGTCCGATCTCCAGGACCGCATGAAGGAGGCCGTGGCCACGGCGGCGGTTGATCAGATCCGCGACGGCATGGTGGTGGGGCTGGGTTCCGGTTCCACCGCCGCGCTGATGATCCGGGCCCTGGGTCAGAAGCTGCGCCAGGGCGAACTGAAGGGCATCGTCGGCGTCACCACCTCGTTCCAGGGGGAGGTGCTGGCCGCCGAGCTGGGCATCCCGCTGATGGCCCTCAACGCCGTCACCAGCATCGATCTGGCCATTGACGGCGCCGATGAGGTGGACCCCTCCTTCCAGCTGATCAAGGGGGGCGGCGCCTGCCACGTGCAGGAGAAGCTGGTGGCCCGCCGGGCCGATCGCTTCGTGATCGTCGTGGATGCCACCAAGCTGGTGGAGCGCCTCAACCTCGGCTTCCTGCTGCCGGTGGAAGTGTTGCCCGGGGCCTGGCGCCAGGTGCGCGATGAACTCACGGCCATGGGGAGTTCGGTTGAGCTGCGCATGGCCGTGCGCAAGGCCGGTCCGGTGGTCACCGACCAGGGCAACCTGGTGCTGGATGTGGCCTTCGAAGGGGGCATCGGCGACCCTGCCGCCCTGGAGGCGACGATCAACAACATCCCCGGCGTGCTCGAGAACGGCCTGTTCGTGAACCTCGTCGATCAGGTGCTGGTGGGTGAGATCGAAGCCGGCGAGCCCCGGGTGCGGGATCTGCCCAGGCGTTGATCCGCCCTGGCGATCGCCGCCCCGATGTCGCGGCGCCGTCAGTCGGCCTGCAGCCGCTGACGCACGGACTCGGCGTGGCTGTGCAGCCCCTCGCTCTCGGCCAGGGTGATGACGGCGGCGCCTGTCGCCTCCAGGGCCGCCCGGTTGAACTGGATCAGGCTGGTGTGTCGCAGGAAGGTCTCGACGCTCAGGGCGCCGGCGAAGCGGGCCGTACCGGACGTGGGCAGGGTGTGGTTGGGCCCGGCCAGGTAGTCGCCCACGGCCTCGGGCGACCAGGGGCCGAGGAAGATGGCGCCGGCATGGCGGATCCGATCGGCCAGGGCTTCGGGATCCGCCACCAGCAGTTCAAGGTGCTCCGGGGCGAAGCGGTCGCTGAGGGCCGCCGCCTCGGCCAGATCGCCGCAGACCACGATCAGGCCCCAGTCGTTGAGGGCCTGCAGGGTGATGGCGGCCCGCGGGTGCCCCTCCAGCTGGGCTTCGATGGCGGCTGGCAGGGCGGCGGCCAGCTCCTCGCTGGTGGTGATCAGGATGGCGGCCGCCAGGGGATCGTGCTCCGCCTGGGCCATCAGATCCGCAGCCACCTGGGCGGGCTTGGCGGTGTGGTCGGCAATCACCAGCACCTCGCTGGGGCCGGCCAGGGAATCGATGCCGACCCTGCCGTAGACCGCCTTCTTGGCCAGGGTCACGTAGAGGTTGCCCGGTCCGCTGATCACATCAACGGCGGGGATCGTTTCGGTGCCGTAGGCCAGGGCCGCGATCGCCTGGGCGCCCCCCACCCGGTACACCTCCTCCACCCCGGCCCGGTGGGCGGCCGCCAGCACGGTGACGTTCGGCTCGCCGCCGGAGCCGGGCGGGGTCACCATCACCAGCCGTTCCACGCCGGCCACCCGGGCGGGAATCGCATTCATCAGCACCGTGCTGGGGTAGGAGGCGCGGCCGCCGGGGACGTAGATCCCCGCCCGCTGCACCGGGCGCCAGCGGCGTCCCAGCCGTTCGCCATGGGGGCCCTCCACGGCCAGATCCGAAGGGATCTGGCGGCGGTGGAAATCCAGGATGCGGTCGTGGGCCAGGTCGAGGGCCCGGCGCAGGGGCTCGGGGCAGGCCTGCCAGGCCTGGGCCAGGCACTCGGGCGGCACCCTGAGGGGATCGGGCCGCTGGCCATCGAAGCGCTCGCTGAACTCCAGCAGGGCCGCATCGCCGCGCTGGCGCACCTCGGCCAGGATCGCCGCGACTGTTGCCTCTTCTTGCAGCATCTGATCGCCCTCGGTGCGGGCGGCGATCGCTTCGAGCCGTTCACCGGCCAGTCGCCCATCCCGCAGGCAGGCGATCCGCAGGGGCTGCCGCGGCGGCAGGGCCGCGGAGGTGCCACCGGCGGGGCTGCTGCTGGTCGGGGTGGAAGCAACCACGGGGCGGTTCCGGAGGCGGAGTGCTGCCACAAAATTAGGGCCTGGGCTACGTCAGGCCCCAGGAGGTAGGATCCGCGTTTGCCGAGTCAGCGCCCCTACGCCTGTGGCCAATAACAAGTCTTCGAAGAAACGCATCGAGATCGCTGAACGCAATCGCCTGCGCAACCGCACCTACAAGTCCGCCCTGCGCACTCTGATGAAGCGCTGCCTGACGGCTTGCAGCGCCTACGGCCAGAAGCCCGGAGAGGAGGCCAAGGCCGCCGTCCAGGCCAGCATGAGCGCCGCCTTCAGCAAGATCGACAAGGCGGTCAAGGTGGGAGTGGTGCATCGCAACACCGGTGCCAACCAGAAATCGCGCCTCAGCGTGGCGGTGAAGCAGGTGCTTGAGCCGACGGCCGCCGGCAGCGCCGGCGCCTGAGCGCCACCCCATGGCCGTCAGCTACGAGGCTGCCCCATCCCTGGTGGACAGCCACTGCCACATCGTGTTCCGCAACTTTGAGGCGGACCTCGAGGAGGTGGCCCAGCGATGGCGGGACGCGGGGGTCAAGTCCCTCGTCCATGCCTGTGTGGAGCCGGCCGAGATTCCGGCGATCCGGTCCCTGGCCGACCGCTTTCCTGAGCTGCGTTACGCCGTTGGGGTCCATCCCCTCGACACCCAGCACTGGCACAGTGACACCGCCGCGGTGCTGGAAGCTGCCGCCCGCGCCGACGACCGTGTGGTGGCGATCGGTGAACTGGGCCTGGATCTCTTCCGGGCCACCAATCTTGATGAACAGCTCGCGGCCCTGGGGCCCCAGCTGGATCTGGCGGTGGCCCTGGATCTGCCGGTGATCATCCACTGCCGGGACGCGGCCGAGCCGATGCTCGCCGAGCTGCGCCAGCGCCAGCACCGTGGCACCTGCCCCCGCGGTGTGATGCACTGCTGGGGGGGCACCCCCGAGGAGATGGAAGGTTTCCTGGAGCTTGGCCTCTACATCAGCTTCAGTGGCACGGTCACCTTCGCCAAGGCCGAGCCCATCCATGCCTGTGCCCGGCTGGTGCCGTCCGATCGCTACCTCGTCGAAACCGACTGCCCCTTCCTGGCGCCCGTGCCCCGCCGCGGCAAGCGCAACGAGCCTGCCTATGTCGCGGCGGTGGCGGCCAGGGTGGCCGACCTGCGGGGCGAGACGCTCGAGCAGGTGGCGCAGGCGACCACGGCCAATGCCACCCGTCTTTTCAGGCTGCCCGGCCAGGTTGTATGATGTCTTATTGGCCTGGAAGCGGAAGCGCTCTTTTTGTCCACGACGGCATCCATTGAGTCGGCAACTGAGTCGGCAACATCGCAGCGAGCCCTGTAAGCGCCTCTGCTGGAGCATTCGTCCCATTTCCATGGGCGGACGCCACAGCTAGGCGCCTGTTGGCATGGCCCGTCACCGGGCACTCCTCCAGGCAGGTCTCAGCGTGATCGCCCTTCCCCGTCCAGGCCCGCCCTACCACCACCGTTCCTGCAGGTTCACCGCATGAGCAGCGCGATCCAGGTCGCCAAGACCGTCACTTACCTTCCCGATCTCGTGGAGGTACAGCGGGCGAGCTTCAAATGGTTCCTGGAGAAGGGCCTGATCGAAGAGCTGGACAGCTTCTCTCCGATCACCGACTACACCGGCAAGCTGGAACTGCATTTCATCGGCGATCAGTATCGCCTGAAACGCCCCCGCCACGACGTCGAAGAGGCCAAGCGTCGCGATGCGACCTTCGCTTCCCAGATGTATGTCACCTGCCGTCTGGTCAACAAGGAAACCGGCGAGATCAAGGAGCAGGAGGTCTTCATCGGGGAGCTTCCCCTGATGACCGAGCGCGGCACCTTCATCATCAACGGCGCCGAGCGGGTGATCGTCAACCAGATCGTGCGCAGCCCGGGCGTCTATTTCAAGGACGAGCAGGACAAGAACGGCCGCAAGACCTTCAACGCCAGCCTGATTCCCAACCGCGGCGCCTGGCTGAAGTTCGAGACCGACAAGAACGACCTGCTGCACGTCCGCGTCGACAAGACCCGCAAGATCAACGCCCACGTGCTGATGCGGGCCATCGGCCTGTCCGACAACGACGTGCTCGACAAGCTGCGTCACCCCGAGTACTACCAGAAGTCGATCGAGGCCTCCAACGAAGAGGGCATCTCCTCGGAAGACCAGGCGCTGCTGGAGCTCTACAAGAAGCTGCGTCCGGGTGAACCGCCTTCGGTGAGCGGCGGCCAGCAACTGCTGCACTCCCGCTTCTTCGATCCCAAGCGCTACGACCTGGGCCGGGTGGGTCGCTACAAGATCAACAAGAAGCTGCGTCTCACCATCCCCGATGCGGTGCGCACCCTCACCGCCGAGGACGTTCTCTCCACGATCGACTACCTGATCAACCTGGAACTCGATGTGGGCGGCGCCAGCCTCGATGACATCGACCACCTCGGCAATCGCCGTGTGCGTTCGGTTGGCGAGCTGCTGCAGAACCAGGTGCGTGTCGGCCTGAACCGTCTCGAGCGGATCATCAAGGAACGGATGACCGTCGGCGAGACCGAATCGCTCACCCCCGCCCAGCTGGTGAACCCCAAGCCCCTGGTGGCGGCGGTGAAGGAGTTCTTCGGCTCCAGCCAGTTGAGCCAGTTCATGGACCAGACCAACCCCCTGGCCGAGCTGACCCACAAGCGCCGCATCAGCGCCCTCGGCCCAGGCGGTCTCACCCGGGAGCGGGCTGGCTTCGCCGTGCGCGACATCCACCCCTCCCACTACGGCCGCATCTGCCCGATCGAGACCCCGGAAGGCCCCAACGCCGGCCTGATCGGTTCGCTCGCCACCCACGCCCGGGTCAACGAGTACGGCTTCATCGAAACCCCCTTCTGGCGGGTGGAAGACGGCATCGTGCTCAAGCAGGGCGACCCCCTCTATCTCTCCGCCGACCTGGAGGACGAGTGCCGGGTGGCCCCCGGCGACGTGCCCACCGACGCCACCGGCCGCATCACCGTCGATCTGGTGCCGGTTCGCTACCGCCAGGACTTTGAGAAAGTGCCCCCCGAGCAGGTGGACTATGTCCAGCTGTCGCCGGTGCAGGTGATCTCGGTGGCCACCTCCCTGATCCCCTTCCTGGAGCACGACGACGCCAACCGGGCCCTGATGGGCTCGAACATGCAGCGCCAGGCCGTCCCCCTGCTGCGGCCCGAGCGGCCCCTGGTGGGCACCGGCCTGGAAACCCAGGTGGCGCGGGATTCCGGCATGGTGCCCATCACCAAGGTGAACGGCACCGTCTCCTTCGTCGATGCCACCGCCATCGTCATCCGTGACGACCAGGGCCGGGATCACACCCACTTCCTGCAGAAGTACCAGCGCTCCAACCAGGACACCTGCCTCAACCAGCGGCCGATCGTTCGCCAGGGCGATCCGGTGATCGCCGGCCAGGTGCTGGCCAACGGCTCGGCCTGCGAAGGCGGCGAGATCGCCCTTGGCCAGAACGTGCTGATCGCCTACATGCCCTGGGAGGGCTACAACTACGAGGACGCCATCCTGGTGAGCGACCGGCTGGTGCAGGACGACCTCTACACCTCGGTGCACATCGAGAAGTACGAGATCGAAGCCCGCCAGACCAAGCTCGGACCCGAGGAGATCACGCGGGAAATCCCGAATGTGGCCGAGGAAAGCCTGGGCCACCTCGATGAGATGGGCATCATCCGCATCGGCGCCTACGTGGAGTCGGGCGACATCCTGGTGGGCAAGGTGACCCCCAAGGGTGAATCCGACCAGCCGCCGGAAGAGAAGCTGCTACGCGCCATCTTCGGCGAAAAGGCCCGTGACGTGCGCGACAACTCCCTGCGGGTGCCCAGCACCGAACGGGGCCGGGTGGTCGACGTGCGCATCTACACCCGCGAGCAGGGCGACGAACTGCCGCCGGGGGCGAACATGGTCGTGCGGGTCTACGTGGCCCAGCGCCGCAAGATCCAGGTGGGCGACAAGATGGCCGGCCGCCACGGCAACAAGGGCATCATCAGCCGCATCCTTCCCCGGGAGGACATGCCCTACCTGCCCGATGGCACCCCCATCGACATCGTGCTCAACCCCCTGGGGG
>CALRQM020000076.1:0-10939 GCA_943370335.1 Bordetella parapertussis
TCGCCGCGATGGCACTGGTGTTGAGGCCCACCCGGTGCATCAGCCACAGCACCCCGACGGCGACCAGCAGGTAGCGCAGCACCAGGGTGCCGGCGGCGCGGGTGCCATGGGAGAAGTGAAACAGCCGCTGCAGGAGGTGCCCCAGCCACACCAGGGGAATGGCGGAAAAGGCCACCAGGAAGTAGGGAATGGTGAGCAGCAGGAACAGGTTGCTGGTGGTGAGCGGCGAACCGAACAGGGGGAACAGGGGAATCTCGGCCACATCGCGCAGGGAGGCCAGTTGGTTCACCAGCGAGCCCGCCACGAACAGCACGAACAGGGGCTGGACGATCCGGCTGTAGAGCAGCTGGATCTGCTTGGCGGGACATCGCGTCAGCAGCAGCAGCCGGATCACGGCCAGCAGCACCCAGGCTCCCCACACCTGGGCGAAATAGGTCGCCAGGTCGCCCGGATAGCCCAGCCGCTCGATCACCAGCCCGTTGAGACGCAGTACGCCCCACAGGCCCAGCGCACCGAGCACCGACACGCGATAACGGCGGGCCTTCAGCCGGGGCCGCAGCCACAGGGCATAAGCCAGGGCGAAGCCGGCGGTGGTGAGGCACTGCAGCAAGACCACAGGACGGCTGAGGAACCCCAGCCAGCCGACGATCTCGTAGAGCAGTTGGTTCATGGGGTCGGGGCCAGGAGCTGGGCGATGGCCGGCTCAGGCGGCAGCTCCCCCTGCACCACCTTCTTCAGCACCGATTCGAGCCGTACGCCCCGGGCGATGGACGCGTCGGGATCGCGAAACTCAAACATGCGGGAACGGTCAAGGCTGAAGGCGAGCGCGGCCATCAGGGCCGAACTGCGGGTGGGGATCATCACGTTGGGATTCACCGGCAGGTTGCCCGGCACCGCCACCATCAGCTGCTTCTGCGTCACCTCATTGAGCGAGAAGGCCACGAACCGCTCGGCCAGAAGCCTCTGCCGCGCACTCGAATGGCGCCCGAAGCTCCAGACCAGCAGCCGGGTGACCGGCATGGCCGGGGTGTCGGGCCCGCCCGGCAACACCGACACCCCCAGGTTCGGACCCATCCGTTGCCGCAGGCTGTCGATCCAGAGGCTGCTGCAGCTGATCCAGTCGCGCTCGCCCCGCTCCAGTTGCTGCACCAGTTCAAAGGGGTCGTCGGAGAAGGACACGTTCTGCTGCAGGCTGGAGTCGTAGATCCAGCCGATCCAACGCTCCAGCGCCCGGTGGTCGGCGGCCGACAGGTTGGCGCCCCCCCCCGCCGGTGGTCCATTGAGCAGCTGGGCCACGGCAGGGCCGGCCCCCTGGGCCGTGGTGGTCCAGAACAGTTCGCCCACGGTGATGGGCAGGCCCACCCGCAGACCCTTGGCACTCAGGGCCAGCAGCGCGTCGACGCAGCCGGGCGGTTGCGTGAGGCGACGGCGGTCGAAACAGGCCACCTGCGGTTGGGCCAGGAATGGCACCGCGAACGCCTTGGAGCCCTTGCGAAAACTGTTCTGAAAGCGTGGTTCGAGCCGATGGCCGGCGTCTGGATCCAGGCTCACGTCGCTGATCAGCCCCTGCTGATGCAGCTGCAGGGCGGTGATCACGCGACTCACGATCAGATCCGGGCCCAGGCCACGGCCGTCACGAAAACGGGTGGCCGCGACGAGCTCCCCCGCTGGGAAGTGCCTGATGTGCACAGCCACGCCGGGATTGAGGGATCGGAATCTCTCGATCAGGGTGCTGCTGATGTTGCGGTTGTCCCCCAGTTCGGAGGTGCTGCCGTATCTGGTGCTGGTTTCGACGGAGATGTAGAGGTTGTCGGGGCCGACGGCGATGCCTCCACAGCCGCCGCAGGCAAGCAGCAGCGCCAGGGCAGCCAGCACCCTCAGGCCCTTGACCGGGGCAAGGGGTAAGGGGGCAAGGCCAAAGCCCATGGATCTCGTTGGCGTGGTCCTGTCCTGGGCCAAGGCTCGCATGTCCGCTCAATCCAACGGCCGCCACTGCCCTTGGGGCCCCTTCACCAGCAGCAGCTGCGGGGGGAACAGAACGCTGGTGGCCATGGCGAAGCAGAAGCCCACGTCCTGGGGCAGGTCGGCCAGGCGGGCCTCGGTGCCGGGGACGTTGGCCGGGCGGAACAGGCTGGGGCCAACGCCGCGGGCCACCACCACGGGGCTGCCGGTGGTGATCAACCGCACCTGGTCCAGCGCCGGAGCGGCCAGCCGCACGCCGGCGGCATGGCCCCGCTCCAGGCAGCGCTCGCGGCGCATCGCCACCCAGGGGAACTGGCTCTCGTAATGGATACGGCCGTCCTGCGGCGTAAAGCGCAGCTGCAGCAGGTTGGGGCCCCGCCGCAGCACCGGCTGCAGCCCCCGCACCGGCAGCCAGAACGCCGGCGACAGCTCCGGGCCGGAGGGGCCGGTGCCCATCACCAGGGCCCTGGTGGCCGCCAGGGGGTTGTCCAGCATCGGCACGCCGTTGAGCACCAGCTCCACCCGGCCAGCCACGGTGCGGGCCTCCGTGGCCTGGCCCACCTCCCCGGGGTAGGGCGTGAAGCTGACCTCCACGTTCACCGTGTCGGCCCGGGCCGCCGCCGGCAGCACGCCAGGAGCCAGGGGCCGGTGGAGAAGAGAGTCTCGGCAGTGGGAGCGTCCCCGGACGGGATGAGGAGATGTGAACCGCCGTCCGGTCCCCCGCGGCAGCCTGCGAACGTTTGATCAGGTGATACGGCTTCCCATGCGCGCGAACGTGGCTCCCCGCGAAGCGGCACGCCTGGAGGCTCTCAAGGACTACCGCATTCTTGATACCGACAGCGAGCAGTCGTACGACGACATCACCTTTCTGGCCGCCCAGCTGTGCGATGTGCCCATCGCCCTGATCAGCCTGGTGGATGCCGATCGTCAGTGGTTCAAATCCAAGGTCGGCCTGGATGTCAGAGAAACGAGCCGCGATGTGTCCTTCTGCGCCCACGCCATCCTCGGCGACCAGACCCTGGTGGTGAAGGATGCCCGTGAGGATGAACGCTTCCGCGACAACGCCCTGGTCTGCAGTGAACCCAACATCGTCTTCTACGCGGGGGTGCCGCTTTGCACCCCATCCGGCGCCCGGATCGGCTCGCTCTGCGTCATCGATCGCCGCCCCCGGGAACTCAGCGCCCTGCAGCTCCGCGCCCTGGAGACCCTGGCCCACCAGGTGGTGCTGCAGCTGGAACTGAAGCGGGTCTCCGACCAGCTCGCCGGTGCCTTGGGGCGCCTCGATGTGATGGAGCGGCTGATCCCGATCTGCTCCTACTGCAAGGGCATTCGCAACGACCAGGGCTACTGGGGGACGGTGGAGGCGTTCATCAAGAGCCACGACAACGTGGAGTTCTCCCACGGCGTCTGTGAGGCCTGCATGGCCAAGCACTTCCCGGAGGTGGCAGCCCTCGGCCAGGAAATTTCAGGGCAGGACGATCCGCGCTGATCGCACCGGCTAGGGGTTGGCGATCGTCGCTTCCCCGCGCCGGTGAATCTCGCTGGCGTAATCGGTCCAGGTGCCCTGGCCCCAGTAGCGGAAGCAGCTGGTTTCCAGCAGCAGCAGGTGCAGCAGGGCCTGCTGATAGCGGGGGGTCCGGGTCACGGTGGGGTCCTGGGCCACCAGGGGATCAAACAACTGGTGGAAGCGGGCGCTGAGCTGGTTCATCGGCTCCAGCACGTTGGCGTAGCCCTCCACCCAACTGAGGTCGTTGGTCCAGGAGGCGCCGGCCATCGAGAAGGCCGGATCGCTGGCCTGGAGCTGGGCGATGGCCGCTGCTGTGGCCTCAAGAGTGGTCGAGGAGGTGGGTGCGCCGCCCAGCTGCTGCCAGAGCCTGTGCTGCTGCACCGCCTGAATCCTGGGGAAGTCGCCGGCGGACACACCGGCGGCCTCCAGCAGCTCGAGATATTCCGTGCCGTTGATCGCCACCGTGGCCTGATCACCGTCCCGGGAGCCGATGGCGTGATGGGCCTGGAGGAAGGCGGACGGGAACTCATTCATCATCACGCCGCCGTTCTCGCCATCGGCAATCTGCGACACCAGCGAGGGAACCGTGGTGGCCCCCAGCCCCTGGCGGCCAAGCCCCAGGGCCTCGTAGCAGGGCTGCATCTGACCCACCAGCTTGGTGTCGGAGCCCTGGGTCTTGATCAACACCGTGATCGACACCTCGGCGCCGCTGGAGTTGCGCGCCACGAGTTGGTTGGGAAGGTATTTCTGTGCCTGAGACAGGCTGCTGCCATCCAGGTTTTCCACGCTGTGCTCCTGCACCAGCAGCCAGCGGTAGCCGCACTCATTCAGGGCCTTGACGAATTCAAACAGGGTGTCGGGATGGTTGGGCAGGTGCATCTCCGGTGGCGAAAAGCCCTTCACCCGCGCCAGGGCGTCCTGGCCAAACATGGCGGCAAACTGGTGCTGCCAGGCCAGGATCTGCAGCTTCAGATCGGGGATGGGGGTGGAGGGGGCCACGGCATGGCTCCAGAAGGTGCCGAGCCACTCCACATGGGGCTGGAGAGCGGGATCGCCGGCGAGCCGCCGGAGCGCCTCGAGCACATCGAGCCGGCCCATCTGCTCCAGGCCCCAGAGCAGATTGCCGGAATAATCCAGCATGATCCGGGGGTTGCAGCCCTCGCCGATCAGCTGGGGAAGGAGGTCGACCAGGCGCCGGTAGCACTGGGCGAAGGGTTCGGCGTTGTGGTTATCGCCCTCTCCCGGGTGCTCAAACATGTACTGCAGATGGGAGATCAGCTCGCCATGCGCCCCGGCCGGAATCGTGGGCTGGTGCATGTGCAGCGCGCAGGCAAAACCGGAACGGATCTGCGCCAGATCCAGGTTGGTGCGGGGCAGAGCCACCGGGCCGGGCTGCTGCACCAGGGCAAGGATCTCGGCTTCATGGCCGGCGATCGGCGGCAGGGGCTGGCTGGCCATGGCGATGGCGGTGGTGGGGTGCACGCGCGCTGGGCAGGTCGTTCAAGGCAGTCTGGGGGCCAGGCTGGAGTCCTGCCTGGCAGGTGGCACCGATGACGCGCGGGGAGGCCCTGGGTCAGGGCTGGCGGGGGCAGGTGATGGGCCTCTACGGGGGGATGCGGCGCCTCCTGTTTCCCGGCCAACCGGAGATCTCCGTGGCCGGATGGCTGGAGCGGTCCAAAGGGAGGCTGGCGGTGCTGGTCGATGTGCGCGAGCCGCATGAGCAGCGCGTCTCGATGCTGCCGGGGGCGATCTCCATGCAGGCGTTCGAGCGTGAGAACGCCCGCTACCGCTCCTGGCTGGTGGTCCCCTACTGCACGATCGGCCTGCGCAGCGGCTTCTACACCAGGACGCTGCGGGGCCAGGGTTTCGAGGTCCGCAACCTGGCGGGCGGTGCCCTGGCCTGGGCCCACGCCGGGCTGCCGTTCGAGGCCGACGGCAAGGCCACCCGCCGGGTGCACGTGTATGCCGACGCCTGGAACCTGCTGCCCCAGGGCTACGAGGCCGTCGTCTCGGATGTGCAGCAGTCGTGACGCCACCGGCGACACGCTCCTAGGGTCGGATCACCCTTAGGCGCCCCCGTGCAGACGCTCCCCCTCGCTCTGGCCGCCGGTCTTCTGGTCCTGCCGCTGCTGAGCGCTGGGCCGGCACTGGCCCAGAAGCGGATTCCCAAACTGCCGGGGTACAACGAATGCCCGCTGGGGTATGTCAATGACCTCAAGCAGCACTGCAATTCACCGATCTACTACGAGGTGAAGCCCACCTACGGAAAGCCCTGTCTCTCGGGCTGGATGAACATCGGGGCCGGCTACTGCAAGAAGAAAACCCTGGGCATCTTCTGAGGCACCGGCGGGCGGGCCCGTCATCGGCTGGGTCGAGCCCATGGGGGTGCCGGGGGGCTCAGAAGGAGTCTTCCGTCTGGCCGGCGAAGCAGCCGGCGTAGCTTTCGCTGCCCTGCAGCTTCTGGAACACGAACTGGCAGATCGCCGTGCCGGGATGGACCGCCAGGGGGGCGGGGCCGAAGTTGCTCATCTCCAGCACCTGCTGGCTGTCGATCCCCGGCCCCATGAAGGGGGCGCTGATGTGCACCATCAGGCCCAGCCGCGCGAAACGGCTGCGACCCTCCAGCCAGCCGCACAGACCGGGGCCGAGCCGCAGCCGCTCCCGGGTGATGCCCAGCACCGTCTCGCCCGGCATGATCAGGATGTGCTCGCCCTCGGGCACTTCGATCTTGTCGGTGAGCTGCCGGTAGTCGGTGTGCTCACGCACCTCGATCACCTCATGCACCTTGCGGAAGACGCGGAAGGTGCGGGCAAGGGTGAGGTCGAGGGAGGCGGGACCCAGCCGCTCGGGGGCGAAGGGCGTGACCCCGATCGCGCCCGCTTGGATGGCCTGCAGGATCGCCTCTCTGCCGAGAACGGCCATGTCTGTCCCTTGGGGTGGGCGGTTGTGGATTGTCTCAGGCGGGGGCCTGCGGGGGCGATGGTGGTGCGGACATGGGCTGGACAGGGTTGCCTAGGCTCGGCAGGGCCGCCCGGCAGAGTCCATGACCGCACCGATCCAGGCCCTCGCCGCCCCCGGCGCCGGGCAACCGCTCCAACCCTTCACCTACACCCCTGGCCCCCTCGGCAGCGAAGAGGTGGAGATCGCCGTCGAGAGCTGCGGCATCTGCCATAGCGATCTCTCCATGCTCGACAACGAATGGGGCATGACCGCCTATCCGTTTGTTCCCGGCCACGAAGTGATCGGGCGGGTTGTCGCCCTCGGGGAGCACACCAAGCGCCTGAGCATCGGCGACCGGGTTGGGCTGGGCTGGTTTTCCGGCAGTTGCGGTGCCTGCGATCAGTGCCTCTCCGGCAACCAGAACCTCTGCCTAAAGGCCGAAGCCACCATCGTCGGGCGTCACGGTGGCTTCGCCACGCGGGTGCGGGCCGCGTGGACCTGGGTAGCGCCCTTGCCGGAAGGCCTTGACGCCCAGAAGGCCGGCCCCCTGCTCTGCGGCGGCATCACCGTCTTCAACCCGATCGTGGAGTTGGGCATCAAACCCACCGACAGCGTGGCGGTGATCGGGATCGGCGGGCTGGGTCACATGGCCCTGAAGTTTCTGCGGGCCTGGGGATGCGACGTCACCGCCTTCACCACCAGCGATTCGAAACGGGAGGAGGCGCTGCAACTGGGCGCCCATCGCACCTTGAACTCCCGCAACGCCGAAGAACTGGCCCAGGCGGCGAGCAGCTTCGACTTCATCCTCAACACCACCAACGCCAACCTCGACTGGAACACCTACATCGCCGCCCTCAAACCCAAGGGCCGGCTGCACACCGTGGGGGCCGTCCCTGAACCGATCGCCCTGGCGGCCTTCCCGATGATTCTCGGGCAGAAGAGCCTCTCCGGGTCGCCCCTGGGCAGCCCATCCACCACCGACAAGATGCTGCATTTCAGCTGCCGCCACGGGATCGCGCCCACCACGGAGTTCTTCCCCCTGTCGAAGGCGAATGAAGCCCTGGATCACCTCCGCGCCGGCCAAGCCCGCTACCGCATCGTGCTGATCAACGACCTGGGGTAAGCCTGGGGGAGGATGGTTGGACGGCGGATTTACGCGTGCGAGGCGTGGACGAAAGCCTCGTTCGCGCCCTGAAGGAACGGGCTGGCGGCCATGGCCATAGCGGCGCGGCCATCCTCCGCTTCGATCACGAAGCAGATCGCGGCCATCGCGCTGCTGCATGACCTGACCGTGGTGACCCGCAACACCGCTGATTTCCGCTCCACGGGGGTGCGGCTGCTTTCGCCGTTTCAGGAGCCTTGAGACCGCTCAATCCAACGCCCGCCACTGCCCATCCCGCCCTTTCACCAGCAGGAGTTGCCGAGGAAACAGAACATTGGCGGCCAGCTCGAAGCAGAAACCCACGTCCTGGGGCAGGGCGGCCAGGCGCGTCTGGGTGCCCGGCAGGTTGGCTGGGCGGAACAGGCTGGTGCCAACGGAGCGGGCCACCACCACCGGGCTGTCGGTGGTGATCAGGCGAACGTCGGCCGCCGTCGGTGCCGCCACCCGGGCTCCTGCGGCATAGCCCCGCCCCAGGCAGCGGTCACGGCGCATGGCATCGGCGTCGAACGTGAAGCCCCGATCGGGCGGCTGGGCGGCAGGCTCACGACACTGCATATCCTCTGAGTTCAAGCTCTCGCTGCAAGTTTGGAAACCGTAAAGTCCAGAACACAAGAAACTCTGCGTAACTCTCGATGCTGTGCTCGATGCGCAATCCAAGGGAGAAAAGACCTTGGTGCATGCTGAGTCTACGAATTGATGTCTTGGGGAAAACCCATCGCTTGCCGAGACAAGCCAGCGTCAACTCCGAATCAGTCACCCGGAGAGAAGCGAATGGCCATGAGGCATTGAACGCGATGAATGAGCCGCCGCCGACTCGCACGCCTCCGGTCTGCGAAAATGTTGTTGTCATATTGAGTCGTGTGGTGCCGCCCAACCTTCCTGTTGCAGGCGCCGCGCCAGAAGCCGCGCCTGCAACAGGGGGGCAGGGGATTGTTCATTTGCTTCGCTGCGACTTTAAAGGTACAAGTTGCAGAATCTTACCAGTGAGCTGGGCGATCCTGTAAGAGGTCGTTGTTCCATTCGCGCTAATCCGAAGGATCATCTTGTCGCTCGCGCTAATTGTCCAATTGCACGGTTTAAAACGATGGGCATCGTCAGGAGACAGAAAGTAGAATTCACAACCTCCGTTCGGAGCGAACTTGAAGGCCATCCTGAATCGGCTCGGCGGGAACGTCCTCAACGCGGCTGGGCGGAATATCTGTACCGTCCCGCCCGGTTGCTCCTCCTCACTGGAGTGGACCCAGTGCTGGAACAAGTCATGGATATCAATGTCGAGGTATCTCCGGGTCGACTTCGTGCCCGCCGCCTGTGCCGTGTCCGGTGCAGCGATTACAGGTTGTTTTGACAGACATGACCACAGACTCAGGATCGCAAATGAGCACAACACAGTTCTGTGCATGATGTGACGACCCTCAGCACGACACAGCCTAGCGGTCGCGATCAACGGCTCGCGACCTTGGACTTTCCATCCAGGCCGATTCTATCGGGAGTCGGCTGCATCGCGTTGTTCGGCCTTTTCAAGCCAACCCTTGTTTATCCATTGAGCTTCAAATCGGCCCTTGAGCGGAATGGCTTCCTCTGACAAGAAATCGAATTCACCGACAACAGGCCGCATGCTATTTACCCTAATGAAGCTGACCCAACCTTTCAATTCTTGGCGAGGCTGACTTTTCCAATCAAGCAAACGTGGCGTTTTCAGATCCAGGAAATACATGACCGCCCCCAATCTCATCGACTTATCCGGAAAGACAAGCTTCTTTTGTGATTTCTCAGGCGAATCCCAGATCCGCATATAGATCCAGGAATCCGGCTTGCCTCCGAATTGCTCCGCCGGAATCCAAATGCCGAAGGCAGGCCCATCCCAGGGCGCGATGTCGTGTTCAGCCGTCGTGGGCGGGCCGCCTTGTGGCTGTCCTGGGACAGGACTGAGGACCTGAGCGCTTGGAGAATACCCGTAGGAGAGAAGAAGAATCGCCGTCAACAAGCACCCCGAGACAAGGGTGGCGGCCCAAAAAACATTGAACGCACGACGATGGACAGCTGGCGGCTTCGGCATGTTGCACCTCTCGAAAAAGCAGCATTATGAACGGGTCGGATCACGACTTTCCTTAGACACGGATTCCAGCAATTCGTTACAAGATTTGTCGGCCAGACTCCTTATTGGAAGGTTCCGCGAACCATGCCCCAATCACCTCTCCTTTCCGAGAACCCCAGTGAATCCCAGGAGGAATGCCATAGCAACCTAGTCCAGCACAGGGGTCTTGCCACGACCCCCAAAATAGATAGCTGCGATTCACGGATCCGATAGCCACCTGTTCAATTCGCCACACAATGTCCGCAGGGCTGCGTACCCCGAGGGGGCCCCGGTTGAGGACATGGGTGTAGATCAACCGCTACGCGGAAGCCTGGGGCCAGGTGGTGCTCACGTCCCGAAGGTGTGGCAGCTGGCTGCCTTGGTCACACCGGCCTCGATGACCACACGCTTCACGGCCTTCTGCACCACGCTTGAATCAAGGTGGTGTGGGCCCTGGGTGCCTGATTCCATTTCGCGCCAGCGCTTCTGTTGGAGAAACACCCTCTGCCAGGCCCATTCTCGGTCCGCCTTCGGATCTTTGCGAGCCAGGGCCTACGGCATCAGCCACCTGATGGGGGTTCTGGATCGGCTCCGCCTTGGGCTGCGTGCTCAGGAAGGTGGCGAGGAAGGAGGTGGGTTCTCGGGAGTCGCGCAGGACAGCCGCGAACCGCCAGGCCGCATCGGTGGGGTAGCCGTCATGGTGGAGGTAGGGATGACGCTCAGGGACGCCGGGAAAGCCGGTTAAGGAGAAACCGGCGCGGGTGGCCAAGGGGGTCAAGAGAATGCTCTTGTCAGTTCTCGCGCTGTATCAGGGTTTGCGCTTCGTTGGCGGTGAGCGGCTCTTCTCAGCGGAGCCGAGGTCCTGGCGTTGCAGTGGCGTGCCCATCAGTCCTGCGGAGGAAGGGGGCTGGGGCGGCACAGCCAGAAGGAATCCCAGCAGGGGCGATGGCCTGACGAGCCGCCCAAAGCCTGCCTGCCGATCGGACTTGGGCTGACACATCAGCCCCCCAACCCCAACGCGGCTTTATGGCCTGGCGGGTGGCTTCACAATGGGGCGATGAGCACGGCATCAGCGCCCCCGATCGAGGAACGGCTCCAGGCCATGGCCGGGGTGATCCATGGCGTCATCCCCGGGGCGCAGGTGCGGCTGTTCGGTTCCAGGGCTCGCGGCACCAGTGGACCGGATTCCGATATCGATCTGCTGATCACCGCCCCGGATGACTGGCTGGCGCAGCATCACCGTTTCCAGGTGCTGAACGATCTGTGGGGTCGGCTGGCCCAGGCGGATGTGTCG
>CALRQM020000077.1:0-10792 GCA_943370335.1 Bordetella parapertussis
GGATCTCCACCCGCATCCGTTCGCTGGAGCGCCGCACCTCGCTGCCCAGCACCCGCAGGGAGCCCTCCTGGACCGATCGCAGGGCCCCGACCAGGGTGAGCAGGGTGCTCTTGCCGCTGCCGGAGGGCCCCACCAGCAGGGTGATCTCACCGGGGTTCACCGTGAAGCTGATCCCGTGCAGGATCTCGCTGCGCAGCGGACCTTCCCCGTAGGCGTGGCGCAGATTCTCGGCGACGACAGGCAGCATCGTGCTCAGAAGACGCTGGCCGGATCCGCATCCCGCAGCTTGTTGAGTGCGATGGCGGCCGCCACGGCGCAGACGCCGATGGTGAGGCTGAACACCAGCACGGTCTTGCCGGTGGTCATGACGATCTGGATGCCGGAGACGGCGGTGAGGAAGGCATAGAGGGCGGCGCTCGCCAAAAGGGCGGGAACAAAGGAGGAGATCGCCAGGATCGAGGCCTCCTGCAGCACCAGGAGCAGCAGGAACCTGTTGCGGAAGCCAAGGGCCTTGAGGGTGGCGTACTCGTGCAGGTGGTCGCTGACATCGGTGTACAGCACCTGATAGACGATCACCCCCCCCACCAGCAGACCCATGATGGTGCCGAAGCCGAAGATGATGCCGAAGGAGGAGCTGGTGTTCCAGTAGTTCTGCTCATTGGCGATCAGCTCAGGCTTGGTGAACACCTGCAGCTGGCTGCCGTACAGGGCCCGCAGGTGGCGCTGCACCGAGGCCACGGCGGCCGGATCGGTGACGCGAATCAGGCCCATGGAAATCTCACCTTCGTTGATCTGCTTGTAGGCCAGCTGCAGGGCCGTGGTGTCGCTGCTGATCAGATTGCTGTCGGCGGCGAAGGTGGAGCCGAGCCGAAACAATCCCACCACCCGAAAGGTCTTGGAATAGTCGGAGAGAATCATTGTCTGGCTCCCCTGGGCCTTGACCGCCGCCGCCACCGGACCGGTGTTGCTGTTTCCGGCCGCATCGAAGAGCACGTAGCCCGGGGTGCGGATCCGGTCGATCTGCTCGCGCACCGGCGCCAGATCGAGAATCTGCTGGTCGGGATCGAAGCCGATCAGGCGCAGGCTGGTGGGTTTGATGCCACCCATCTGCTGGGCATTCACATTGGCCACATAGACGGGGATGACATCGCTCACCCCCGGAACTCCCAGCGACTGGTAAAGCTGGGACTGGGGGAACTGCTGGAAAGCGCCGCTGTCCCGGGTGCCGGGGCTGATCACCACCAGATCGGTGATCAGGGCCTGGTAAAAGGTGGTGGCGCTGGTCAGCAGGCCCGACTGGAAGCCCAGCTGCATGAACATCAGCAGCGCGGCGAAACCGATGCCGGTGACGGCCACCAGGTAACGGATCGGCTGCCGCTTCAGCTGCAGCCAGGCCACCGGCAGATCGCCCAGGCTGCGTCTCAGGGAGCGGCCGATCACGGCAGGAAGCGGACGTTGACGTTCAGTCCGCTGAGCTTGGCGAGGCGGCTGGAGTCGGCGGGGGTCAGGTTGATCTTCACCAGCACCACCCGGGCATTGACGTTGTTGTTGGAATTCACGCTGAACAGATCCCGGTCGGACACCTCACCGGTGAGGTCCTGGACGCGGCCCTGCAGCTTGCCGCTGAAGCCGCCGCTCTCCGGCCAGATCTCGACGGGCTGGCCTGAGCGCACCTGGGGGATGTCGCTCTGGAACACCTGGGCCCAGACCTGCATGGCCCCGATCTGACCGGCCTGGGCGAGTCCCTGGTCCGTCTCCTTCATGCCGGGCCAGCTGTAGATCCGCAGCAGCTTCCCGTCGAGGGGGGAGCGGATCTCGGCGTTGCGCAGCTGGCTGCGGGCCTGGGCGAGGCCGGCCTTCGCCACCGCCACATCGGCCAGGGCCACCTGCCGGTCGACCGGGCGGACCGTGAGGTTGTCGTAGAGGGTGCCCTTGAGGGCCTGGATGTTGGCCTGGCCCTGGGCGAGGGCCGCATCGGCCTTGCCGAGTTCCTCCTCGGAGATCGCCCCGGCCTTGAACAGCTCCACGCTCTTCTGCTGGCTGATCTTCAGGTAGGGAATCACCACCTGCTCGGCCTTGAGGTCGGCCTCGGCCTTGAGCCGGGCGCCCTGGCGGGCTCCCGCATCCACCTGGGCCAGCTTGGCTTCACTGAGGGCCAGCTGGTTTTCGGCCTGGACGACGCTGTCCCGGAGGCTGGCCCAGCTGCTCAGGAAGCCCAGCAGCTGGCCGCGGCGGATCGCCGCCCCTTCCGGCACCAGCCACTTCTCGACGACCTCCGAACCGCCGCTGTTGCCGGCGGCGGTGGACAGCGACACAACGCCCCCCATGGGGGTGAGTCGTCCCAGGGCGGTCACGGCCCGGGGCGCCAGGGGCGGTGGCGGTGGGGCGGGGCGGTGGCTCAGTTGCCAGCCCGCCAGCCCCAGCACGGCCAGCACCGACACCGTGACCAGCTTCTGGCGGCCGCTGCCCCAGGCGCGCTCCCGCCAGAAGCGCTGCAGGCCCTCCAGCCTGTCGACGTGCGGCGTCTCCGTCACGAACCGAGGGCGTCAGGGCGAGCCATGGTAGCCAGCGGTTCTGCGCTCAGCCAGCGGCGGTGCATGCGGCGGAACTCGATCGAGAGGATGTCGGAGGCCACATGCCGCTCCTCGGTGAGGTCGAGGGGGACAGGGCCCGGCCGCTGGCTGCGCACCACCCCGTGGTCCTCCTGGAAGATCGTGCGGGAGATGGCGACCGACTTGGCCGCGCTGCCGGGCAGGCGCAAGCGCTTGCGCCGGGAGTACTTCACCCAGCGGGCCAGGGTGTGGCTGTCGCTCTGGGGCAGGCTGGCGTTGAAGAAGACGAAGCGCAGCTGGTCACCGATGCTGGTGTCGACGATGTTCAGATTCGGGTAATAGAAGCTGAAGGTGGTGGTGGCGCAGAGGGGCCCGCTCTGGCCCATCACGGTGCGCAGCAGCTTGAGGGCCCCCTTCACCGGCAGTTCGAAGCTCACCGTGGCGGCGATCATCCGATCCTCCTTGTGCAAATCGAAGGGAATCGACAGGGGTGAATCCTGACTGGCGAAGGTGCCTTTGTGCACCCAGTAGGCGTGGGAATTATCGAGGTTGGACTCGATCACCCGGCTGAAATGGGTCTCCCAGTCGAAGCTGCTTTCGACATGGCTCCAGTCGGCGGCCGGGAAGAGGGGTAGCTCGGGCAGCAGGGCCGGATCCGGAGGATCGGGCCCCCACCACATCCAGATGAAGCCCCGGGATTCGAGCACTGGCCGCTCCCCCACCAGGCCGCTGCGGGCTGGCGGGCTGGCTCCGGCCGGTTCGGCAGGGGCCTCCAGGCAGGTGCCATCGGCCGCGAACTTCCAGCCATGGAAAGGGCAGCGCAGGCAACCCGCTTCGACGCGGCCCAGGGCCAGGGAGGCCCCCCGGTGGGGGCAACGGTCGCTGAACAGGTGCGGCCGTCCTTCCGCATCCGGGAACAGCACCAGATCGTGGCCCGCAAAGGGAACGGCAACGGGCCCCTTCTGCAGAGCGAAGGAAGAGGCCACGGCGTACCAACAGTTCTGAGCCAGTTGAGACACCTGGGGGGATGTTGTCTCTGATACGGACCCAGGAAATGACATGCTCTGCCGATGCTGCGGCGATCTTAAGCGAAGCGTCCGGATGGAGAGTGCGGCACCCCCTAGATTGACGCCGCCGCCAAGGTTGGGCCCCCCAACACTGCCATTCGCATGATCTGCAAGTGATTCGCAAGCTGCGCAGTCCCCTGGCGATCGTGTTTCTCACCCTGTTGCTGGACAAGCTGGGCGAAAACATCGTTTACCCACTGCTTCCTTTCATCCTGGAGACGTTCTCCCCGGACGGACTCACCCTGGGGCTGCTGGCGTCGACGGCCACCCTGTTTTCCGTCCTGGCGTCGCCGATCATCGGCTCCCTCAGTGATGCCTACGGCCGCCGGCCGGTGATTCTGCTCTGCGTCGCCATCAACGCCCTGTCCCTGTTCATGTTCGGCCTCGCCGGAACCCTGGGACTGATCTTTCTCTCCAGGGCGATCAATGGCGTCTCCACCGCCACGGTCGGCACGGCCCAGGCCTACATCTCCGACATCTCCACCCCGGCGAACAGGGCCCGCAATTTCGGCATCAGCGGCGCCGCCTTCGGCCTCGGGGCCATCGCCGGTCCTGCCCTGGGCGGTGCCCTGGTGGGTTTCGGCATGCGCATCCCGGTGTTCGTGGCGGCGGCCCTGGCGGCCTACAACTTCCTGATGGCGTTTCTCTATCTCAAGGAAACGCTTCCCCGCGAGAACCGACCGCGTTTCCAGCTTGCTCAGATCAACGGATTGGCGCCGGTCATGGCCCTGCTGGCGCTGCCGAAGGCGAACCGGGTGGCCCTGTCCTTCTGCTGTTTCAACTTCGCCTTCAGCGGTTTCACCACCCTGCTGGTGCTGTATCTCAAGGATCAGTTCTCCTGGTCGGCCACGCAGTCGAGCGGCATCTTCGTGATCGTCGGTCTGACGGTCACCTACGTCCAGGTGGCCCTCACCGGCCCGTTGGTCCGGCGCCATGGCGAGGCCCGCCTCAACAGCTACGGCCTGGTGGCGGTGGCCGCCGGCATTGCTCTGGTCCCCCTGGCCCAGGGCTTCGGGGCCGGTGCCGCCGTCGTGATCGTCACCGCCGCCGTGATGCTGTCGGTGGGGGCGGCCTGCGTGATTCCCACCGCCCGGAGTCTGGTGTCCCGGCTGGTGCCCGATAACCGGCAGGGGGTGATGCTGGGCAGCCTGATCGCCCTCACGGGCCTGGCCAGCGCCCTGGGCCCCATGCTGGCGGGGGTGCTTTACGACCTCTCCCCCGCCCTCTGCTTCCTGCTGCAGGCGGCGGTGTGTCTGCTGGGGGCCCCCCTGCTCCGTGGCATCAAGGAGCCTGTCCCCGTGCCGGTCGAGGTCGGCCCCTGAGGGGGACGCTGGGCCCGCGGCGCGATCGGGTCGTCAGACCCGGGCCCGTTCGCGCATCATGCGGCGGTACTCCACCAGGATCAGGTCGGACTCGATCAGCACCTCATGGGAGCCGCGGAAGCTGACCCGCTTCGGCTCCTGTTCACTGATCACGGCCGCATCCTCCTTGGAGATCTGCAGACCCGTGTCCAGGGTGATGCGATCGAACAGCCTGTTGAGCAAGGGAGTGGTGCCCAGGAAATTGCGGCCGTTGGTCACCCTGACGGTCGTTTCCCTGTCGTTGTCGGGCACGTGGGCCTGCAGGGCCGCCAGGGTCAGGGCACCGAAATGGATGATGGACACCACCACATTGGGATAGAGAAAGCGGTACTCCTTGTAGGCGTTGCTGGAATCCCCCTTCAGCAGCAGGCGGGTGAGGCCGGTGAGCTTCTTGACCTTGATCGGCATGCGCCCGTAGAGGCTGCCGCGCTCCACCTGGACCGGGTAGTGCTCCAGGCTGAAGTCGGCGTCGGGGTCGACCCGGCCGATGCTCTTGCCATGGACGAAGGCGGCATGGGTGGGATCGATGCCGTTCTCGATCGTCCGGGTGAAATGGGTGGCGTAGGTGAAGGCCATGTCACCACCGTCCCGCAGGCTCAGACCAGCCAGTTCCGGGATGTCCTGCACCTCCTCCTCGGGGCCCGCGTGCTGGCCGGCCAGCCACAACCAGACGAACCCATGCCGCTCCCGGGTGGGGAAGGTGCGCAGGTGGGCCTGGCGGGGGATGGACTCCTCGGCCCGCAGGGCAGGGATCGCCACGCAGGTGCCCTGGGCGTCATAACGCCAGCCGTGGTAAGGGCAGACGAGGGTGTCCCCCTGGGCCCAGCCCCCCGCCAGGGAGCAGCCCCGGTGGGCGCAGCGGCCGTCGAAGGCCAGCACCCGGCCGCCGCCGTCGCGCATCAGGACCACCTCCCTGCCCTGGAAGCGATGGGTCAGGGGCTGGCGGCTCATCTGGCTGGAGAGTCCCACCGCATACCAGCAGTCGGTGGGCCAGGGCGCGGGGGAGCTCATTTCAGGGCGCCGTGACGGATGGGTCGGCAGCGGTGGCTGCCGCGGTGGCTGGACAGGCCCGGGCCAGGGCGCGGCGATAGGCCAGGATCAGCTGATCCGAGGCCAGCAGCAGTTCGTCCCCCTGGGTGGCCCAGGAGGGACCCTGCGGCTGGGTTTCCACCACCCCCCGATCCTCTTCGTAGGTGTCAACGGTGTTCCGGATCGAGTTGCCATCCGCCCAGCGGTAGGGAAGAAAGTTGCGCACGCCGATCCATTTGGTCAACGTGGTGTTGTCGTCAACGGGGATGTTGCTGGCGAAATAGATGTACTGAAACCCCTTCCAGTTGAAATCCAGGGCGATCCTGTTGACGTTGGGAAGGTAGCCGGTGAGGGTGGAACTGGAGTGGCTCCTTTTCCTTTTGACGATGTACTTCAACAGCCCCACCCGTGCCGGTGGTTTCAATTGGTGATGCGTGGACACCAGGCCCGGTTCACTGTTGATGGTCAGGCTTTCGACGCTGGCCTCCTCCCGGTTGCCGAAGAAGGGCTTGTGCACGAAGGGGGCGTGGGACGTGTCCAGTCCTGACTCCACGACACGGCTGAAATGGGCATTCCAGCGGTACTCCCCGCTCACCGCCCGCCAGCCTGGCTGGCCCAGTTCGGGGAAGGGGGGAATGGGAACGCTGGCGGCCAGTCCGGCCTCGCCAGGAAAGATCCAGACGAAACCGGATTGCTCCCTGAGGGGGAAGGTGGCCATCCGGGCCCGGGCCGGTATGGGCGTGCCTGGTGGATCGGCCGGAATCCTGACGCAGTGCCCTTCCACGTCATAGCTCCAGCCGTGGTAGGGGCAGCGCACACAGGATCCCTCCAGCCACCCCTTGGCCAGGCTGGCTCCCCGGTGGGCGCAATAGTCGGCCAGGGCGTGGGCCTGGCCGGCTTGATCGCGGAACAGCAGGTAGCGGCGCCCCAGCAGGGTGACGGAAACGGGTTGGTCGCCGAGCCCGTGGGCATGCTCCACGGCGTACCAGAAATTCTCGAGTCCCTGGGTCATTCCTCAGACGGGGGCGACACGGGTTCCAATGGCCCACCGCCCCTGTTTAGCACCTGTTAGCCCGGGAACCAAGTTAAACCGGTGGGAGGAATTACAGTGCGCTCCTGTTGATCTGCGACCATTGCGCAAGCTTCACCTTGATCCCGGTGAGTTCGCCTACCGAAATGGAGACAGTGGGCAGGAAGTTTATCTTGTCCGAACCGGGGCGATCGAACTGATCACCCTCTATCCCGAAACCGGTGAAGGGGTCGATGGGCGCCATGGCCCCGGCCACGTCTTCGGTGAAGTCGAGCTCATCGACGGCCGCACCCGCACCCACACGGCCCGGGCTGCAAAGCCCACGGAGTTGCTGGTGTTCAGCCGCGACGAGCTGATGGATCTGCTCTTCGAGCATCCTGAGCGCAGTCTCGTGCTGGGACGCAGCGTCTTTGACCGCCTCCGCGACCTCTACACCAACGAAACCCTGGAGTCGGATCTGGCTCGCCTGCGGGAGGAGATGCAGGCCAGCATCCGGGACGCGGTCGTCGCCCACGAAGGACGGGTGGTGCGCAGCCACAGCGGCATGGCCGCCATCGCCGTTCCCATCGTGCTGATGGTGCTGCTGGCGATCGGTTCCTACTGGTACTTTCACCGGGGCTGAGCCAGAGATCCGATGGGATCCCGCTGGAGTCCCCACGGCGCCATTCCCCCTCCCCTACCTCACGCCATGACGATCAAGTCGGTGCCCCCGGAAGACAAGGAGCGCAGCCTCTCCGAGTTCAGGCAGAGAATCACAACCGACGTGCAGGCCGGCATCGACGGCCATGAGCGCAAGATGACCCGCATGGGTTTCCTGTTTCTGGCGATCTTCGTCGGTGTTGTCGGCCTGATGGCTGTCCTGCCCTGAACCTCCCCCTTGTTGCTGAGGGGGAGGGGTCCAGGGCAGGGATGCGGGCTCAGACGGCTGCTTTCTGGTTGGCCAGCAGGGTCTTGAGCTTGGCCAGTTCGCCGGCCCAGCGGGGATCGGGGGCGCCTTCGCCGACGGCGTCGGCATGGACCACTTTGTTGACGCTCTTGCGGGCGGGCGTCGGGGCGCTGCCGGGACGACGATCGGCGCCGGCGGCTGGTCGGCTGTCACGACGCTGCTCGGAAATCTCGATGCGCAGGGTGCTGCCGCCGAAGTCCTTGCCGTTGAGCTGGGCGATCACCGCCTCGGCCTGGGCCAGATCCTCAACGTTGGCGAAGCCGAAGCCCCGGCAGCCGCCGGTCTCCCGGTCGTTCACGGCCTTGAAACGCACCCCCTCTCCCACGCTCGAGAAGAGAGCTTCCAGCTCTTTGGCATCAAAGGTTTGCGGCAGGTTGCCGACATAGAGACGAACGCTCATGGGGAGGGGGCTCGGGAAAAGGAAAAAAACTCTGGCAGGCGGTGCGATCGCGCCATTGCATCCAGCAGTTAATCACGCCGTGGGTCCGCTTCCTTGGCCTCGCGCTGGCGACCCAGCCACAACTGGGCAGCAACAACGGTCTCTGCGACCAAAGCGTGATCCGCCAACTCCGCTGTCTCCGTTGCTGCTGTACCGCCCAGCCGACCAAAGGCCCATTCGGCCGTGAGGTGGTCGATCAGCTGGCCGAGGCGGGGGCCCGGAGCGATGGCCAGCAGCTGTTGCAGGCGGCGGCCGTCCAGGGGCGGCCGGGGGTGGAACAGGCGATCCGCCGGATCCCGCCAGCGCCGCAGCGCCAGCTGCGCCGCCGCCGGATCCAGGTGCAGCAGCAGGGCGGGCAGTTCCTCCTCCAGCTGGCGCTGCAGGGCGAGCCGCTCTGCTTCCGCCAGCGCCTCCAGCGCCAGCGCACCGCTGTCCCCTGGCGTCTGCCGGAGACAACCGAGCCATTGGCGCAGCCGCTGGCAGCGCTGCTGCAGGCGGCGGCTGGCCCGCAGACCCTCCAGGGACCGGCCATCCAGCACGGCCGCCAGCCGCGCCAGGGGGAGGGCCCAGGCCGCCTCGGCGGGGGTGAGGCCGCAGGCTTCCGGTCGCTCGGGACCGAGGGGCTGCAGCGACTCCTGGCTCCCGTCAGCGGCCCCCCAGGGCTGGAGCAGGCCCGCCTCCAGCGCCTGAGCGAGCCCCCGATGCCCCTCGCCAGAGTCGGCCAGACGCTCCAGTTCCGCCAGCACCCTCTCCCCGGCCACGGCGGAGATCCGCTGGCGGTGGCGGCGGATCAGTTCCCAGGTGGCCGGTGCGATGGCGAAGTCCAGGTCGCAGGCCAGCCGCACCCCCCGCAGCAACCGCAGGGGGTCGTCCAGCAGGTTGGCCTCGCTGATCGCCACGATTCGGCGCGCCGCCAGATCCGCGAGGCCGCCGCAGGGGTCGATCAGCCGCAGATCGGCGGCCTCGTTGCTGCCCACGACCGCTCCCTCCAGGGGCAGGGCGATGGCGTTGACGGTGTAGTCGCGGCGGCCCAGATCGGCCGTGAGATCGTCACCGGCGCAGCGGGCCAGGTCGATCGTCCAGCCCTCCAGCACCAGCCGCGCGATCGAACGCTCCTGGTCGAGCACCACACAGGTGCCGCCATGGCGCCGCCCCAGCTGCCGGGCCAGCTCGATGGCGTCGCCGGGCACCACCAGGTCCAGATCCGGCTGGTCGGTCAGCCGACCCAGCAGGCCGTCCCGGACCGCCCCCCCCACCAGGGCTGTGCCCGCTGGAAACCGGTGGGGGGCCACAGGCCAGCGCTCCGGTGCCAGGGCCCGCCACAGTTCCGAGACTTGACGTCCCGGCTCGCACGCCACAATGGGCGCCCTGCTGGGCCGCGGCGGCATGTGCATCTGCGTGGATTGCCACTGGGTCGAGCGTTGTCAGGCCTACCACGCGGTCGAGCGTCAGCACGGCGTCACCCACCTCACCATGAGCCCCGATTTCAGCCCACGGCAGCCCCGCATCCACGTGCAGGTGCTCGATCTCGACGCCGCGGCGGCCAGTGTCGGGGTGGAGTGGGACGTGCGGGCCTGCTCCGACTTCCGCTCCGATCCGGGCCGCTGGCGCCGCTGGTGCCCCGACGGGCCCCTGCCGACATGACGGGCCTTCCCGATCCGGACCCTGGCCCCTGGCTGCTGGCGCTGCACAGCTCCAGCGACAGCCTCGGGGTGGGGTTGCAGCGCCTCGGGGCAACCCAGCCTGAGCGGCTGGAGCGTTTCCCCCTCGGCCGCTGCCTCTCCAATGGCCTGTTCGATTGTCTGGAATCGGTGCTGCCGGCCGACGCCTGGCCCCGGCTGGGCCGCCTGGCGGTGGCCACCGGTCCCGGCGGCTTCACCGGCACTCGCCTGACGGTGGTGCTGGCCCGCACCCTGGCCCAGCAGCTGACCCTGCCCCTCGACGGGATCAGCAGTTTCCAGCTGATGGCCCGCCGTCTGCTCGCCGGGCCCATGCCGCCCAGCGAGGCGGCCCCCTTCTGGTTGCTCCAGGAGCTGCCCCGTCGCGGGGTGGTGGCGGGGCTGTACGGCGCCGACCCGGGCCAGCCCGGTGGCGTGGCCGAGCTGGAGGCCCCGAGGCTGCACCGGGGCCGCGACGCCCTGGCCCCCTTCCCCATCCACCCCGCCGAGGTGCGCTTGCCGGAGGACGTGGTCCAGTTGCTCGGCTTCAGTGCCGCCTGCGCCGCCGCCGGCCTGAGCGCCCCCTGGCAGCCGGTGCTGCCCCTGTACCCCACCAGTCCGGTGGAGGCGCTCCCATGCTGAGCCGCCCTGGCCCCCAGCCCCAGCCCCGGCCCCGCGGTCGCCCGCGCCGCCCGGAACGCCCCGGCCCG
>CALRQM020000078.1:0-10617 GCA_943370335.1 Bordetella parapertussis
TGGGGGGAGAGGCGGCCCTTCAGGGCCACCCAGAGGCCGATGTTGCCGCCGCCCTCAACGCTGGGGCCCTCCGGCCCGAGCGACGCCCCACTGCCCAGGCTGAGGGACGCCGCCACCAGCCGCAGCCAGGGCAGACGCGGCTCGCCGCCCTGGCTGCCATCGGCGATCGCCATCAGGCTCGACAGACCCGGACCGATGCTGCCAGCCACATGGCGCAGCAGGCCCACCGCCAGGCCCCCAAGGGTCGGCACCACCACCACCGGCCAGAGAGCCAACCAGTCGGGCGGGGTGGGCAGGCTGATCGGCGTGGGTTCTGGCGGTGGCGGCGGTGCCGTCGCCAGCAGGCCGATGCCATCGAGTCCGAGCTGCAGCAGGGCCCGCAGGGGGGTGCCACTGTTTGGCGCCAGGGGGGGCAGGTCGATCGGCGGCAGGTCGGCGGGGGAGGCGGGCGAGGAGCGCCCGATCACCAGCAGGCCCTCCACAAAGGGGCCGAAAAGAAAATTGTTGATGAAGCCCAGCAGTTCGTGGAAGGCCACCACCGCCAGGCCGGTCATGGTACCCACCAGGGCCGCCCAGGCCAGCAGGTTCCATTGAAAGGGCAGGCCGCGCAGGTCGGCCTCAGGCCCTGGGGCCCGGTGGCCGTTGGCCTCAGGTTCCGGGACGGACGGTGGCAAAGATCTCCTCCAGGATCTCCCCGGCCCCCTGGGCCCGCAGGGTCTCCGCCAGCGACAGGCCGATCGCTTCTGGATCGCTGGCCGGGCCGCGGCAGCTGTCGCGCAGCAGGCGCTGGCCGTCGATGCTCGCCACCATGCCGGTCAGCACCAGCTCGTCGTTCTCGAAGTGGGTGTTGACGCCGATGGGCACCTGACAGCCCCCCTCCAGGCTGCGCAGGAAGGAGCGCTCGGCCAGGCAGCGACGGGCCGTCGGCAGATGCTCCAGCACACCGATGGTCTCCAGCACGGCCTGGTCACCGGCGCGGCACTCGATGCCCAGGGCCCCCTGACCCACGGCATGGAGCGATATCGAGGGATCGATCAGTTCGTGGATGCGCTCGCCCAGGCCCAGCCGGGTCAGCCCGGCGGCCGCCAGGATCAGGCAGTCATAGACACCGGCATCGAGCTTCTCCAGACGGGTGATCACGTTGCCCCTCACGTCCTTGAAGACCAGGTGGGGGTAGTGGTGACGCAGCTGGGCCAGGCGCCGCAGGGAGCTGGTGCCCACCACGCTGCCCTCGGGCAGGGTGGCCAGGTTGAGGTCCCGGTGCCGTTCGTGCACCACCAGGGCATCGGCCGGATCCTCCCGCTCGGTGATGCAGCCCAGGATCAGACCCTCCGGCAGGTTGGTGGGCAGGTCCTTGAGGCTGTGCACAGCGATGTCGGCCCGGTCGACCAGCATCTGGGCCTCAAGCTCCTTGGTGAACAGGCCCTTGTCGCCGATCTTGGCCAGGGCCACATCGAGAATCTTGTCCCCCTGGGTGGCCATCGCCTCAATCGCGATCGTCAGCTCGGGGTGGGCCCGGGAGAGTTCGTCCCGCACCCAGTGGGTCTGGACCATGGCCAACTGGCTGCGGCGGGAGGCGATGCGCAGGGTGGAGCTGGCCATTGGACGCTTCGGGCGGCAGCGACGGCTGCCAGGCAACAGCCGCCCAGCCTAGGGACCGGCCCGTCCCTGCTTCCGGCCTGCGGACGGAACGTGATCCGCTGATGGGATCAGGCGAACAGATCCAGCGGCAGGGGGCCCCAGGTGTCCTCGGCGTCCGGATCGGTGCCCTCATGGCCGGTGATCAGAACCCCCTCGCCGAGGCCGTCCTCCCGGCGGACATGGAACAGTCCCGTGCGCTGGTTGCCCTTCAGGAACACCGGGCCGGGCTCTCCGGCCTGCTCCCCGTCACCGGCCTCCGCAGGCCGCAGGGCCGGCCAGTCAAGGGCAGCCTCGAGCTGCCGCAGGGCCGCCACGGCCGACGACGACGAGGGCGCCATGATGCCGACCGTGAACCAGCCACAGGCCCCCAACAGGGGCAAGAGCTCCTCACGCATCAGGCGGGCCTGATCCCCGTCGAGCTGAGGGGCTGATCGGAGTCCCCTCAGAGCGTCCAGGCCGGAGGTGGGCAGGTCGGTCGTCAAGGGATCGCAGCGGTCGAGCCGTCCCACTCTGGAGGTCAGCGGCGACTGGCTCCCGCCAGAAGGCCAGACACACCGTCAGCCAGGCCAGGCCAACGGCGGCGCCCGCCACCAGATCCGTGGGCCAGTGGGCGCGCACGTAGAGGGTGCTGAGCCAGACCAGACCCACCAGCAGACAGGCACCGACCATGAGCAGTCGCCGCACGCGGGGATGGTGGGACCCCAGGATCACCACCATGGCGAAGTAGAAGGCCACGGCCCCGGCGGCATGGCCACTGGGGAAGCTGTGGCCATCGAGCGGCAGCAGGCTGCCGGGGGGGCGATTCCGGCTGAACAGGGGCTTGAACACCAGATCCACCAGGATCAGGATCCCCCCGGTGGCCATGACCAGCAGGCGCAGATCCTTCCACCAGCGGCGCAGCACGAGGTGGATCAGCGCCATCGCCACCAGAACGGCGGTGAAGCCCACTCCGGTGGCCCGATACACCTGGGTCAGCCCATCCCCCACCCAGCCGTGGAGGTGGTCGCCGATCCAGACCAGGAGCGCGTCATCCAGCCGCGCCAGCGGCCGGCCAGGGGCCACGGCCACGAACAGCCCCACCAACAGGACGAGGCAGGCGGGCAGAAGAACCTTCTCCCGCGGCAGCAGACGGAAGCTGATCACGGCAGCAGATGGCGGCGGGGCACCCGCCAGAGGGCCAGTTCCCCCGAGCGGGACAGACGTTCGATGCCCTCGGCGGGCAGGGCCAGCGCCTCGAGATCGCGGCGATCGCCCAGCAGCCGAACCGAGCGACTCGCCGGGGTGAGCGAGAGGGCGGCAGGACCCTGCAGCGCCAACTGGTTGATGTGGTGGCGATCGGAGACGAAGAGGGCCTCCGGCTCGCCGTAGAACAGCAGGCTGTAGCGCAGGGTGCCGACGATGAACAGCGGCTCATCGGGCTGGGCGGCGCCCTGGGCCGTGCGCGCCATCTGGCGCAGGGGGAGCTGACGCTCACGGTCGAGCAGGGGGCCGAGGGGTGCGATCACCAGGCCCAGGACCGCCAGGAAGCCGGCCAGGCTGGGCAGCCACAGCCAATCGCTCGCCGCCGGACGAAAGAGCAGCACCACCAGGGCCAGGGCCGTGAGCCCCAGACACAGGCTCAGCATCAGGGGCAGGCCGGAGCTGGACAGGGCCGCGCCAAACGCCGGATAGGCCGGATCGCTCGCCACCCACCTCGGGGCCAGGGCCGCCGCCACCCCCATGGCCGCGAGCAGCAGCACTTCTACAACGGTGGCGATTCGCACCCCTGCCCTGCCACCGACAACCCGGGGTGACGCGGAGGCCTCGGGCAGGGGACGCCACAGCAGGGCCACCAGCAGGCTCGCCGCCGGCAGGGACGGCAGGATGTAGCCGGGCAGTTTGGTGGCGGCCGCGGAGAAGAAAGCCACCACCAGCACCAGCCACAACAGCAGGAACAGGCCCAGTTCGGCGGGGGCGCCAGCGTCCCCCGGAAGGGTCCCAGCCGATCCCGCTCGCCAGCGGCGGGGTTGCCAGAACCCCTGGGCCGCGATTGCCAGGGGCAGGAACAGCGACCAGGGCAGCACCAGCAGCACCAGCCAGGGCAGGTAGAACCACGGAGGGCCGGGGTGGTCGTAGAGCACCGTGGTGAACCGCTGCAGGTTGCTGAACCCGAGGAAGCCTCCCAGGAAGTCAGCGCCGTTGACGACGGCCGCCGCCGTGTACCAGGGCGCGCTCACCCCGAGGAACAGGGTCACCATCGCCAGCAGCGGCCGCCAGCCCAGCCAGGATCGCCAGTGGCCAGTGAGCAGCAGGAAGACCACCACCACCAGGCCCGGCAACAACAGACCCACCGGGCCCTTAGCCAGCACAGCGATCGCCGCGAACAGTGCCATGGCCGCCCGGCCCAGGGCGGCGCGCCAGGGGTGGGTCCGGTGGCGATGGGCCAGCAGGAATCCGAACAACGCCAGGCTGATGGCACTGGAGAGGAACATGTCGGTGGTGGAGGTGCGTCCCCAGCCGATCCAGCCCGGCGTCGTGGCGATCACCCCAGCCGCCAGGGCCGCCCGCAGCACCCGGGGCCGGCCGGCTTCGCCCGCCGGTGACCAAGCCAGCATCAGGCCGAAGCCCGCCACCACCACGGCACTGGCGGCGAGCGCCACCGGCAGACGGGCGGCCCACTCGCTGACGCCGAACAACCGGAAGCTGAGGCCCACCATCCAGTACCCCCAGACGGGGTAATCAAAAAAGCGCTCGCCGTTCCACCAGGGGGTGATCCAGTCGCCCCGCTCCAGCATCTGGTGGCCCACCTCCACGAAGAGGGCCTCGGTCTTGTCCATCAGACCGAGGCTGCCCAGGCCCTGGAAGAAGGCCAGCCAGCACAGCAACAGCAGCCAGAGGCCGCTCAGCACCCAGATCATCCGCCGGTGAATCCGGGTGCTGGCAAGCTCCGGCGGGGCCCCTTGGGCAGCAGACACCATCCCTGGAGAACGGCAAGGTCAAGAGAAAGTTAAGGCCGGGGGCCGCCGACGCGGGCAACGGCCGACGGCGGACGCTGCCTAGGGGGTGTTCCAGACGAAGCGGGAGGACGCCGCGTACTTCCAGACGAAGTCGACGGCGATCCCCGCCAGCAGGGCCAGCAGCGGCTGCGGGGAGACCTGCCGGAAGAAGGCCGAGGACACACCGACATTGGCTGCCATGCCAAGGGAGGTGACCAGAAGAAAGCGGATCAGACCGAACACCAGAGCCATGCCGCTGAGCTGCTGGGAGCGGAAGGTCAGCACGTTGTTGATCAGATAGTTGGAGCACCCCGCACAGACCACCGCAGCCACCTGGGCCTGCTCGAAGCCCAGTCCGACCACCTGCTGCATCAGCGCAAACACCAGCAGATGAATGCCGATGCCGGTGGCCCCCACCAGGGCAAAGCTGACGGCCCGCCGGGGCACCATCCGAAACAGCAGAGTGTGCAGGATCGAGACGCCAAGATCCCAGATCACCGCCACATTCAGCTTTGACTCGCCGGCACTGCGGGGCTGAAAACTCAGCGGCACCTCCGCGACGGCCAGGTGACCGTGGCTGAGGGCCAGCAATTCATAAAGAAACTTGAAGCCGTTGACGTCCACCTGCCGGACGTAGGGGAGGCATCGCTCCGGAAGCAGGGCGAAGAAGCCGCTCATGTAATCGGTCAGATGGCGGTAGCGGGGCAGGCTGAAACGGGCCACCGCGTTCGCCCAGGTGGAGTTCCGCTCGCGCTGCTCGCTCAGGCCCATGATGCTGGCCTGTTTGTGGAAACGGCTGCCGATCATCAGATCGCTGCCACTCTCCAGGAGGGCGGAAACGGCCTGCGCCACCGCTGCAGGTTCATGCTGGCCATCGCTGTCCATGACGACAACGACATCCCCTGTGGCATCCAGAATGCCCTCCTTGATGGCACTGGAGAGCCCGAATCGACCCACTCTCCGAATCAGCCTGACGCTGTCATGACGGTGGGCCAGATGACGGATCTTTTCAGACGTTCCGTCGTTGGAATCATCATCGACGAAAAGAAGTTCAAGATCATAGTGATCCTGCAACGACAACAGGGCGTTGACCATCGGTTCAACGTTGTCGCATTCGTTGAAGGTGGGCAGCACCACCGACAGCCGCAACAGGTAGCCAGCTTCAGTCATCAGGAGAGTGGCCCGTGGCTTTGGGGAGCTTTCATGCACTGGGAGCAGAGCAGGAAGCTCCCCGGATCCGTTGGGGGCTACTTGATGTACTCCTTGAGGACGCCGTTGCGGTTGGGATGGCGCAGCTTACGCAACGCCTTGGCTTCAATCTGGCGGATGCGCTCACGGGTCACATCGAAGATCTGCCCGATTTCCTCCAGGGTCTTCATCCGACCATCGTCCAGACCGTAGCGAAGACGCAACACGTCGCGCTCCCGGGGGCTGAGGGTGGCCAGGACGCCTTCAAGATCCTCCCGCAGCAGATTCTTGGCCACGTCCTGCTCAGGATTCTCGATGTCGGCCTCAATGAAGTCACCGAGCCTGGAGTCTTCCTCCTTGCCGATGGGCGTTTCCAGGGAGATCGGCAGCTGGGCCGATTTGGCGATGAAGCGCAGCTTCTCGATCGTCATCTCCATGCTTTCGGCGATCTCCTCCTCGGTGGGCTTACGGCCGAATTCCTGGGAAAGGGTCTTGGTGGTCTTCTTGATGCGGGAGATGGTCTCGTAGAGGTGAACCGGGAGCCGGATGGTGCGGCTCTGGTCGGCGATCGCCCGGGTGATCGCCTGGCGGATCCACCAGGTGGCATAGGTGGAGAACTTGTAACCCTTCTCGTGGTCGAACTTCTCAGCGGCACGAATCAGGCCGAGGCTGCCTTCCTGGATCAGATCCTGGAAGGAAAGGCCCCGGTTCATGTATTTCTTGGCGATCGACACCACCAATCGCAGGTTCGACTGAACCATCTTTTCCTTGGCCCGTCGGCCCAGCATCAGCCGCCGGCGGAACTTGATCAGCGGCATGTCGAAGATGCCGGCCCATTCCTTTGTGTCGGGGAAGTGGCCCTTGTCGGCTTCGAACTCGGCCGCCTTCTCCTCCAGTTCGAGCAGATCGGCAATCTTGCGGGCCAGCTCGATCTCCTCATCGGGCCGGAGCAGGCGGATGCGGCCGATCTCCTGGAGATAGACGCGAATCGAATCCTCGGTGTAGACCCCCTTCGGCCCCACCTTGATGCTGGCCAGGGCCTTGGCGCTCTTGGCATCCGTGGGGAGGTCACCGCCGGCCTCCACCTGGTCGTCGCCACCCTCAAGGGTGTCGTCGAGAACGACCACCACGGGCTTGGTGGCGGCAGCCTTCGCCGAGGTCTTCGTGCCGGCCTTGGCGGCGGGTTTGGCAGCCGTTTTGGGGGCAGCCGTCTTCGGGGCAGCCGTCTTGGCGCGGGCGGCGGTCTTTCTGACCGTGGCGGCAGTGGCCGCTGGCTCGATGGGCAGCACGTCCCCGTTGGCGGTAACGGTGGCCAGGATTTCAGGAACGGCGGCTTTGGCCTTGGCGGCGACTGGGCTCATGGAAACGACGCGAAAGGGGAGGGAGCGGGAGAAAAGAAGGCGGGAGCGGAGTGGCGGGTGTCGACCCGCTCGATCCATCGGTGCTCAGCGGCGGGATCCCATCCTCAACCTCCCGACCCCTTGGACCCGGCACGAAGCAGGTCGGGAGGGCAGGGAGAGCAGCAGGACGTGGGATTGAAGACCCCCGTCACGGAGGTCCTGTGTCGGGATCGGCGATGGATCGCTCCAGGAGCGCGAATGGGGTGGGAACGAACGGCAGGAGCCGGTGCAGGGCTGTCACGGGTGGTCTCAGACCGGAGAAATGGGGAGGGAGTGAATCCCTGCATCCTCAGCGGGTCTTCCCTGTGGACGGAACTCTGCGCGGTTCCGACGGCAGCCTTGCGAGCGGCCCAACCCTTCCATCCTAGGAATGGCATGAGATCTTTGCAAGATTGCCAGCCAGCTCTTCACCCTCCGCTCCCCTGACAGCCCCTCCAGGCTGGCTGGAGGTGTGGCTGGAGGCCGGCCGCGAGGGGCGGACCTTCACCTACGCCAACCCGGAAGCCCTGGGCATCGGCGTGGGGGATCTGGTGCGGGTCCGTCTCCAGGGGCGGCCCCACACGGGCCTGGTGGTGGCGACGGCGATGACCTGCCCGGCCGCCATGGAGGGCCGGTCGATCCTGCCGGTGGAGGCGGTGCTGCAGAGCGCCGCCGTCGATCCCCACTGGCAGGCCCTGCTTGAGGAGGTGTCCCGGCACTGCCATGCCGGCCTGTTCCGCACCCTGAAAAGCGCCCTGCCGCCAGGTTGGCTGGGGCAGGCCCGCCGGACACCAGCAGGCCAGGGGCGGATCCTCTGGACGGTACGACTCAACCCAGACACAAGCGCGGTGGCCAGCCACCCCCGGCAGCAGGAGCTGCTGGACCATCTGGCCAGCCACGGGGGGGCACGGCTGCTGCGCGATCTGGTGGAGGAGGCCGGTTTCGGGCGGTCCCTGATCGGGACCATGGAACGCCGGGGGCTGCTCCTGAAGGAGGCCGGCCGAAGCCCTGCGAGGGTTGGTGGCGGCGGTGGTGGTGATGGGCCCACCCCCCTGGAGCCCCCCCAGCGGGCCAGCCCGGCCCAGGCCGCGGCCATGGCGGCGATCGCCGACGCCCCACCCGGCCAGGCCCTGTTGCTGTGGGGGGTGACCGGATCCGGCAAGACCGAGGTGTATCTGCAGGCTGCCGCCCGGGAACTGGCGGCGGGGCGCAGTGTGCTGATCCTGGCGCCGGAGATCGGCCTCATCCCCCAGCTGCTGGATCGCTGCCGGCGGCGCTTTGGAGTGGCGGTGGTCGAGTATCACAGCGGCATGGGCGACGCCGAGCGGGTCGTCGCCTGGCGCCGCTGCCTTGAGGCCACAAGCCTGCGGCAGCCCTGTGTGGCCGTCGGCACCCGCTCCGCCGTCTTTCTGCCGCTGGGCCACCTGGGGCTGATCGTGCTCGACGAGGAACATGACGCCTCCTACAAACAGGAGAGCCCCATGCCCTGCTATCACGCCAGGGAGGTGGCGCGGCTGCGGGCCCGTCAGACCGGGGCCAGGTTGGTGCTCGGCAGTGCCACCCCGTCCCTGGAAACCTGGTGGCGCTGCCAGAGCGGGCCCCAGGGCCTTCCCGGCGACACCCGCCTGCTGCCGCTGCCGGAGCGGATCGGCCAGCGGCCCCTGCCGCCGGTGCGGCTGGTGGACATGCGCCAGGAGCTGGTCGACGGCCACCGCCGCCTGATCAGCCGACCCCTGATGGCCCGGCTGGAACGGCTGAAGGAGACAGGCGAGCAAGCCGTCGTCCTGGTGCCGCGGCGCGGCTACCGCTCCTTCCTGAGCTGCCGCAGCTGCGGCGAGGTGGTGCTCTGCCCCCACTGCGATGTGGCCCTGACCGTGCATCGCGGCCCCCGGGCCGGCGGCCAGGAGGGCCGGGAGTGGCTGCGCTGCCACTGGTGCGACCACCGCCAGGAGATGGGCGACCGCTGCGGCCACTGCGGCTCCACCGCGTTCAAACCCTTCGGCGCCGGCACCCAGCGGGTGATGGAGCAGCTCGCGACGGAGCTGGAGGGCCTGCGGCTGATCCGCTTCGACCGCGACACCACCCGGGGCCGGGATGGCCATCGTCGCCTGCTGGAACGCTTCGCGGCCGGCGAGGCGGACGTGCTGGTGGGCACCCAGATGCTCGCCAAGGGCATGGACCTGCCCGCGGTGACCCTGGCGGCGGTGCTGGCGGCCGACGGCCTGCTGCACCGGCCGGATCTGCGGGCCTCGGAGCAGTGCCTGCAGCTGCTGCTGCAGCTCGCCGGCCGGGCCGGCCGGGGCGAACGCCCCGGGGAGGTGCTGGTGCAGACCTACAGCCCCGCCCATCCCGTGATCCGGCACCTGTTGGACGGCCGCTACGGGGCCTTCCTGGCGGAGGAGCTGGAGCTGCGACGTCAAGGAGGCATGGTGCCCTTCGGTCGGGCCTGCCTGCTGCGACTGGCCGGTCCCACCGCCAGCGGGACCGCCACCGCCGCAGCCGCCCTGGCCGAAAGGATCCGCCCGGCCGTGGAGCGGGCCGGCTGGGTGCTGATCGGGCCGGCGCCCGCCCCGGTGGCCAGGGTCGCGGGCCGCAGCCGCTGGCAACTGCTCCTGCATGGCACGGGCACGGCGGCGCTGCCCCTGCCCCCCGACGCCGACCTGCGGCGGGCCCTGCCACCGGGGGTGAGCCTGACGATCGATCCCGACCCGCTGGAGCTCTGAGCCCGGCGTCAGGCCGGCAGTTCCGGCAGGCCGAAGCCCAGCCGGCGCCGGATCGCCTGCAGGGCCAGCACCAGCGGCAGGGCCATGCCCACCGCCGTCGCCCCCAACCCCAGGCCGCTCCAGCGCCAGCAGCGCAGCTCCAGCACATTGACCTGGCCCGGTTGCAGGGGCCAGATCAGCCGACGGCGCCCCTTCCCATCCCCCGGAGGAGCCGGAACCGGGCTGCTGGGGGCCGCCTGCCGCACGGCCGCGGGCCGCACCGGGGCGAGGACCAGCGCCAGATCCAGTCCTGGGATCGCTTCGAGCGGCTGCAGATCGAGCTCCAGCAGCAGGTGCTGACGCACCCCCACCAGCCAGTTGCGCTCCTCCCAGCGGACCACCGGAGCGGCCAGGGCGACACCGCTGAGCTGGCCCGCCAGCTCCAGGCTGCCCGCCAGGGCCCCGAGCGCCTCACGGGCCGGCAACACCGGGGTGGAGAGGAGCTGGTCACCACTCCCCCCCCCCCCGTGGAAGGGACCGGGCGCAGCCATCTGGGGCCCGTGCCCCTCCAGCGCGGTGACGAACCTTCGCTGCCAGGGGCTTTCCGGGCCACCGTTGCTGCGCAGCTGGTGGCTCACCTGCAGCCGCCCGGGCCCCTGGAAGCGCAGCTCGGTGCGCACCTCCATGCACCCACCCAACAGGGTGGCCAGCAGCAGGAGCACCACCGCCACC
>CALRQM020000079.1:0-10554 GCA_943370335.1 Bordetella parapertussis
TCGGTGGCATGGCTGTCGACCACCACCTCCTGGAGGGTGTGGGGGTGGGCCGAACCACCGGCCAGGCCGGTCACGTCGGCGACGCGCAGGCAGAGCTGGGAGGCGCCGGCATGGAGGGCGTCTGAGCGGTCGTCCTCGGAGATCTCCCAGAAGACATAGGCCCACTGGGGATCACGGGGCAGGAAGACGACGCGGGTCTCGGCGGCGGGCCGGGGGGCCGGGGGCATGTCCGCCTCCAGGGCCGCGACCGTCCGTTCTGCCTGTGCTGGCATTTCCGGAGGCACCCCAGCGGCTTCGCCCGAGCGATCGGCGATGGCCTCGGCCAGACCGCCCCTGTCCTGGGCGCTGTAGCGCTGGATGCCCAGGGTTCTGGCCAGTTCGCGCAACTGGCGCATGCTGAGGTCGGCCAGGTTCGCGAACGGGTTGGTCCTGGCCATGGTATTTCAAGAATCGTTACATCCCATGATCGCCCATGTGATCAGGGCGGGATCGCTTCTGTCAGCGGATGGCGACAGCCCCGAAGCGGCCCGGTGATCCTGGCCGCTTCGGCACCGAGACCGGGCCCTGCGTCAGGTCGGCGCCGCGACGCTCCGGCGGCCGGCTCGGGCGCTCCGGAACGCTGGCCAGCAAGGCCGACACCGTGAGCAGGGATCCCAGCATCAGCCACAGGCCCCAGCGACGGGGCAGGGCCAGGGCGTTGCCGCGCCCCTGTCCCCGGCGGCGCGTGCCGCTGGCGATCCGACGGGCCCTGCCGATCCCCAGCGGCTCGCCACAGCGGGCACAGACCATGCGACCCGCCAGGCTGCGGTCGGCGCGCACGGCCCAACTGCCGCACTTCGGACAGCCCATCCCTCTCCCGATCCATCACGGCTCCATGGTGGCGGAACGGGCTAGAGCAGTGCCGGATCGGCGCCCGCCGGCCGTTCGGCCAGCGGGAGATCGGCCAACAGACGGAAATCTTCGAACGCAAAACCCGGCCCCACGCAGCAGTGCAGCAGGCTCCATCGCCCCCGGCTGCGGGCCGCCTGCCACCAGAGCGCCGGCACGACCTGCAGGGGGCTCGGATCCGGAGCATCGGTGGCCTCACCGGCGGTGGCTGCAGCGGCGAGGGGACCGAGCACCAGCTGCTCGGTCGTGCCTCCCTGCGGTGGCAGCCGCCACAGGTCGAGGGGGTCACCGCCGGCGTGGTGCCACACCTCATCGGCCCCCTCAACCCGATGCCAGCGGCTGCGCTGCCCCTCCGTCAGCAGGAAGACGATCACCGTGAGCCCGGCGCGTTGCCGCCCGTCCTCACGGCGCTGCACCTGGCCGGCGGAGCGGTGCAGCTCCCGGTACCAGCCCCCCTCCGGGTGGGGCTGCAGGGCGAAGCGGGCGATCAACGCCTCCGGACTGGAAGCCATGGCCTGACGGCAGGGGGTCGCCGCCGATGATCCCGCGACAGGGGCCGCCCGGAGTAGAACATCCGTACTGTCGTGGGTCGATGCGTTCCCTCCCTCCCCAGGTGCCGCTGCCTCCACGGCAGGGGGCCGCGGCGCTCCTCTGTCTTTTGGCCACCGAAGCCGTCAGCGCCGGCTTCCCCAGCCCCGCCGACGACTACGTGGAGGGCCGCATCGATCTCAACGTGGAACTGATCCCCCGTCCGCTGTCCACCTTCTTCATGCGCGTCAGCGGCGATGCCATGCGGGGGGACGGCATCGTCGACGGTGACCTGCTGGTGATCGACCGCAGCGTCGATCCCCGGCCCGGCATGGTGGTGGTGGCGGTGCATGCCGGCGCCTTCCTGCTGCGGCGCCTGGCCCGCCGCGGCAACGGCCTGTGGCTGGTGGCCAGCGACGGCACCAGTCCGCCCCTGGTGCTCGTCAGCGACGAAGGGAGCGGCGGCGATGCCAGTGGCAGCAGCGATGGCGGTGGCGCGGACCTCTGGGGCGTCGTGATCCACGCCGTGCATCACCTGGCGGGCGCGCCTTCCAGGCGGCGCTGATCGGCCTCACGGATCGGCGCGGTGGGGCAGGGCACGCGCGTCGCTGGGAAGGGCCGGAGGGGTCATCAGCAGGCCGCGCCGGCGCAGTTCACGCCGGAACTCAGCGGCCAGTCCATCCGCCATCCAGAGCTTGCGCAGGTGGCCGAAGATCACCATGCAACGCAGGGCGATGGTGACGCAGACGAGCAGCTGCAGGCAGAGTTTCACCACGGTGGAAGCAGCTGCAGCGCTGTGCTGGACCCAGCCTAGGGGCGTTGGCGGCGGGCGGCCGCCGCGGGCCAGCAGGGAAACGCCGTCCAGGCGTCATGCTGGGGGCGATGAACGGCAACGCCGCCCCAGCCTGCTTCGATGATCGAGCCTCTGCCGGAGCTGAGCACCGCCGAACTGGAGACCCTGCTGGCCGCGCTTGATCCGCTGCTGGATGGTTTCGGCGAAGGGGGCTCCTGCCTCGACGATGCCAGCGCCTTCCTGGAACGGCTGGGCATCGGCCAGAGCGATGGGGCGGAGACGACCTCGCCCCTGCTCCAGTGGCTGGAAAGCTGGCGGGCCGCCGGCGGCAACCGGACGACCCTGCGGCTGATGGTGCAGACCCTGCTGACGGGACGGCAGGAAGATCTGCCGGACTGATCGAGCGGACGGGATCAGGGGCGGCAGAGGGCATCGGCCATGCGGGCCGTCTGCACGATCGGCCCGACATCGTGCACCCGCAGCACATCGGCACCGGCGGCGATGGCCTGGCCGCAGACCGCCGCGGTGCCCCAGAGGCGGGCCCGGGGGCGGGGCTCGGCCAGCACCTCGCCAATGAAGCGCTTGCGGGAGGGCCCCACCAGCAGGGGAAAACCCTCGGCCCGCAGCAGGGCCAGCCCCCGCAGCAGGGTGAGGTTGTGGCCGGTGGTCTTGGCGAAACCCAGCCCCGGATCCCAGAGGATCCGCTCCGGACGCACCCCCGCCGCCAGGGCCCGGTCGGTGGCGCGCAGCAGCTCATCACGCACCTCGGCAACCACGTCTCCGTAGCGGGCCAGGGCGTCCATGGTGCGGCTGTCGCCGCGGCTGTGCATCAGCACGCAGGGGCAGTCGGCGGCCGCCACCACCGTCAGCAGGGCGGGATCACGGCGGCCGGCGCTGACGTCGTTGATCCAGTGGGCGCCGGCCGCCAGGGCCGCTTCGGCCACCGGGGCGAGGAAGGTGTCAATCGAGAGCAGGGGCCCTCCGGCCGCCGGGGGTGGCAGGGCCGCCAGGATCCGCTCCAGGCCGGGCAGCACCCGGGCGATCTCAGCCTCGGCACCGACCTCGGGCGCCCCGGGCCTGGTGCTCTGCCCCCCCAGGTCGAGCAGGTCGGCCCCCTGGCGATGCAGCAGCCGGGCCCGCCGCACCGCCGCGTCGGGGGCCTCGAATCGGCCGCCGTCACTGAAGGAATCGGGCGTGAGGTTGAGGACCCCCATCACGAGGGTGCGGTCCCCCCAGCGGAAACCGGGCGGGATGGCGGCAGGCGCGGCGACGCCCACGGCGTTCAGAGCGGGGGCAGGCAGCTCAGACGGGCACCGGCACCTGATAGTTGGCGATGCGGGCGAAGCTGACCGGATCAAGGGAGGCGCCACCCACCAGCACGCCATCGATGTCGCTCTGGGCCATCAGCATGTCGATGGTGGCGGGGTTGACCGAACCGCCGTACTGCACCACCACCTCGGGGTGGCCCACCCAGCCGCGGATCAGGCCGCAGATGCGGTTGGCCTCCTCGGCGGCGCAGGTCTTGCCGGTGCCGATCGCCCAGATGGGCTCGTAGGCCACGATCAGGCGCAGGGGGTCAACACCCTCCAGCCCCTGCTCCACCTGGCGGTGGATCACCCGCTCGGTTTCACGGGCCTCGCGCTGGTCGTCGCTTTCGCCCACGCACAGGATCGGGATCAGACCCGTCTTCTGGGCCGTACGGGCCCGCAGGTTGATCTGCTCGTCGGTTTCACTGAAGTACTTGCGCGGCTCGCTGTGGCCCACGATCGCGTGGGTGACCCCGTGCTCCAGGAGCATCGGGGCGGAGATCATGCCGGTGTAGGCGCCGCTCTCCTCCCAGTGGACGTTCTGGCCGGCGATGGCGACGCCGGCGCCGGCCAGGTGACGGCAAAGGGTGGGGATGGCCGTGAACGGCGGGGCCAGCACCACCTCTCTGTCATCGGGCAGATCGGCGATCAGGGGCCGGAAGCTGGCCGCAAACGCCCGCGCCTGGGCGCAGGTCATGTGCATCTTCCAGTTGCCTGCGATGACGGCCTTGCGCACGTGGTCTCCCGGCAGCGACATTCGAGGCAGGTTAAGGCGTGATGCCGCCATCGCCCCCACGGCCCAGACGGGGGGAGAGCATCAGCACCTCATGGCCGTCGATGGCCACCGCGTCGCCAGGGGCCAGCTGGCGGCCGCGCCGGGTCTCGATCGTGCCGTTCACGGTCACATCGCCGCGCTGGATGCGCTGCTTGGCCTCGCCGCCGGTGCCGACGAGGCCCTGCCATTTGAGGAACTGATCCAGCTTCACCGTCAGGGGACGCCCGGAGAGCGCTGATAGGGTTCGTCGATGCTTGCACCCTCGCCGGCCGGCTTCCGCAGGCTCTGGCCGCTGCTGAAGCCCCACCGGCGACCCCTGCTGCTAGGGGGGTTGTGCATGCTGGTGTTTGTGGCCTGCTGGCCTTTGCTGGCCTGGCTGGCGGGCCAGCTGATCCCGGCCATCGGCGCCGGCGACTTCTCCACGGTGCTGCGCAGCGTGGCCGCGGCCCTGGCGGTGTTCCTGGTGCAGAAGATCGCCCAGTTCGGGCAGGACACCCTGCTGGCGGGTCCGGCCCTGCGGGTGAGCCAGGAGTTGCGGCGGCAGCTGTTCGCCCGGCTGCAGCGGCTCGACTTCGGGGCCCTCGAGAAGCTGTCCGCCGGCGATCTCACCTACCGGCTCACCGAAGATGCCGACCGGGTGGGAGAGGTGATCTACAAGACGATCCAGGACACCACCCCCAGCGCCCTGCAGCTGGTCGTGGTGCTGGGGTACATGGTCTGGCTGGACTGGCCCCTGGCCCTGGCCACCCTGCTGCTGGCCCCGCTGGTGGCGCTGATGGTGAGCGCCTTCGGGGCCCGGGTGATGAACGCCGCCGAGCGCAGCCAGAAGCAGGTCAGCGATCTGGCGGCCCTGCTGGCTGAGGCGATCGGCGGCCTGCCCCTGGTGCGGGCCTTCGCCGCGGAACCCTGGCTGCAGCAGCGGTTCGACACCGAGATCGACCTGCACCGCCGCGCCCGCTACCGCACGCTGGAACTGCTGGCCCTGCAGCACCCGGTGGTGGGTTTCATCGAAGCGGCGGGCATCCTCTCGGTGCTGCTGATCGGGGCGGCGCGGATCAAGGCCGGCGGCCTCGACAGCCAGGGGTTCAGCAGCTACGTGGCCGCGTTGCTCATGCTGATCGATCCGATCTCGCACCTCACCACCAACTTCAACGAGTTCCAGCAGGGCCAGGCCTCGCTGAAGCGGCTGCGGGCGATCGAAAACGAGCCGGTGGAACCACCCGACCACGCCGACGCCAGGCCCCTGGGAGCTGTGTCCGGTGAGCTCCGGCTGGACGGGGTGAGCTTCGGCTACGGGGGCGGCAGCCCGGTGCTGCGCCAGCTTGATCTCCACATCCGTCCGGGCCAGGTGGTGGCCCTGGTGGGTCCCTCCGGTGCCGGCAAGAGCACCCTGTTCTCGCTGCTGCTGCGCTTCAACACCGCCCAGAGCGGCCGGGTGCTGCTCGATGGCCAGAACCTGGCCGACCTGCGGGCCCGGGACCTGCGCCGCGCCGTGGCCCTGGTGCCCCAGCAGAGCAGCGTCTTTTCGGGCACGGTGGCCGAGGCGATCGCCTTCGGGCGCCCCGCCAGCAGCGAACAGATCCGCCAGGCCGCACGGCTGGCCAATGCGGCGGACTTCATCGAAAGCCTCCCCGGCGGCTACGACAGCCGCCTCGAGGAGCGGGGAAGCAACTTCTCCGGCGGCCAGCTGCAGCGCCTGGCCATCGCCCGGGCCGTGCTGGGCAACCCGGCGGTGATGCTCCTCGACGAGGCCACCAGCGCCCTGGATGCGGAGGCCGAAGAGGCGGTGCAGCAGGGCCTGCAGCAGGCCATGGCCGGCCGCACCGTGCTGGTGATCGCCCACCGGCTGGCCACCGTGCAGGAGGCAGATCTGATCGTGGTGCTCGACGGCGGCCGCATCGTCCAGCAGGGAAGCCATGACGAACTCATGGCCAGCGGCGGCCGCTACCGGGAGCTGTGCGAACGCCAGTTCATCCGCCTGGAGGCCTGAGTCCGCCACCTAGGCTCACTCCGAATTGCTCCTCCCCCCTTGGAAACTCCGAGCCAGCAACCACCCGTGCTGACCTTCGAGGGCCTCCGCTACGACCTCAACGGCCTGCCGGACGAGGTCAAGGAGCTGGTGCGGGGGATGCAGGTGGCCGATGCCCAGCTGCGCATGCACGAAGACACCCTCAAGGTGCTGGCCGTGGGCCGGCAGGCGATGGCCAGCCAGCTGAACGACAAGCTGAAGACCATCGAGCCGCTGCCCTGAGCCCCGGACCTAAGCCAGGGGGGCGAGATCTTCGAACCGAAACACCTGGCGGCCAGCGGGCGTGTCGCCGTGGGCGTCCGTCTCCACCACCCGCTCGCTGAGCACCCAGGGGCCCACGCCCGCCAGGGGCACGAAGGTGTCCGTGAAGCGACTGGTGCCGCCGCGGGTCTCGCCGGTGGCGGGGTCGCTGTAACGGCTCGTGTAGCTGTGGCTCAGGTAGCCGCTGCCGGTGTCGGTGGTGCTTTCGGTGAAGATCGTGACCACGGTGCCGTGGATGTGGCGATGCACCATCGTCACGACGTTGTCCTTGATGCGGTAGCGGTCGCCCTCGGCCTTGCCACCCATGATCACCTCGGTGCCCACCGCATCCGTGTCACCGGCGGTGAAGGTGTTGGCGCCGTGGGTCTGCTCGAAGGGTCGGCGCACCCGGTGGATCGCCACTTCCCACAGCTGGGAGGCGACGGCCTTGTGGACCTCCTCGTCGCTGAGCCCCTCGACGGCTGCCTTGAGGTCGGCGCCGACCTGGAAGGTGCCCTCAAGGCAACGGCCGTCCTGCTCCCAGACACAACGGCCGCCGTAGCCGCCGAAGCCCGGCTCCCAGGTGTAACGGTTCTCGTAGGCGGCGCGGAAGGCCTCGCGCAGGTCGCTGCCGGGGGCGACGGGCTGGGCGGCCAGGGTGCTGGTCACAGGGGGGAGGGACGATCGGGCGCTCACCCTACCCAGGGTGGGTGAATGTCCTGCAGGGCGGCCACCTCCACCTGCTGCTGCTGCTGCAGGGCGGCGATGGCCTCCACCGCCGCCCTCGCCGCCGCCATCGTCGTGACCGTCGGCACGGCGTAGTCGAGGGCCGCCAGGCGCAGGTAGCGGTCGTCGTGGGCGGCCTGGCGCCCCACCGGCGTGTTCACAATCAGCTGCACCAGGCCGGAGCGGATCGCGTCCTCGATGTTGGGGCGGCCCTCATGCACCTTGAGCACCGGCTCCACCGCCAGGCCCGCTTGGGCCAGCATCGCCGCGGTGCCGGCGGTGGCGGTGAGGGCGAAGCCCGCCGCCAGAAGATTCCGGGCCACCGGCACCAGGGCGGGCTTGTCGCGGTCGTGGGTGGAGAGGAACACGGTGCCGGCGGTGGGCAGGGGTTCACCGGCGGCGAGTTCGGCCTTGGCATAGGCCAGGCCGAAGCTGGCGGCGATCCCCATCACCTCGCCGGTGGAACGCATCTCCGGGCCCAGCAGGGTGTCGGCGCCGGGGAAGCGCTTGAAGGGCAGCACCGCCTCCTTCACGGTCTGGCGGGGCGGCTGGGGCTCGGCCAGCAGGCCCAGCTCCTTCAGGGTGCGGCCGGCCATCAGCTGGCTGGCGATCTTGGCCAGGGGCACGCCGGTGGCCTTGGCCACGAAGGGCACGGTGCGGGAGGCCCGTGGGTTGGCTTCGATGATGAACACCGTTTCGTTGCCGGCGCCATCGTTCTGCACGGCGAACTGCAGGTTGATCAGGCCGCGCACCTCCAGGGCCAGGGCCAGATCCCGGCTCCAGCGGCGGATCGTGGCCAGGGCCTCGGGCCCCAGGGACACCGAGGGCAGGGCGCAGGCGGAGTCGCCGGAGTGGATCCCGGCCGGCTCGATGTGCTCCATCAGCCCGCCGATCACCACCGTCCCCTCCCGATCGCAGAGAGCGTCCACGTCCACCTCGATGGCGTTCTCCAGGTACTGGTCAATCAGCACCGGGTGGTCGGGTTCCACCTGCACGGCCTCGACCATGTAGCGGTTGAGTTCCTCCTCGTCGAAGACCACCTCCATGGCCCGGCCCCCGAGCACGTAGCTGGGACGCACCACCACGGGGTAGCCCACGGCCGCCGCCACCGCCCGGGCCTCGCCATCGGTGCGGGCCAGGCCGTTGCGGGGCTGGCGGATGTCCAGCTGGCGCAGGATCGCCTCGAACTGTTCCCGGTCCTCGGCCCGGTCGATCGATTCCGGGGATGTGCCCCAGAGCCGGGTGCCGGTGGCGCGGCCCTCCTCGCTCTCCAGCCAGCGCAGCAGGGGAAGCGCCAGCTTCAGGGGCGTCTGGCCGCCGAACTGGACGATCACCCCCTCGGGTTTCTCCGCCTCGATGACGTTGAGCACGTCCTCCAGGGTGAGGGGCTCGAAGTAGAGGCGATCGCTGGTGTCGTAGTCGGTGGAGACGGTTTCCGGGTTGCTGTTGACCATCACCGTGGCGAAGCCGGCCGCCCGCAGCGCGAAGGAGGCGTGGCAGCAGCAGTAGTCGAATTCGATGCCCTGGCCGATGCGGTTGGGCCCGCCGCCAAGGATCATCACCTTGCGGCGGGTCTCGGGGGTCACCTCGTCCTCGGGGGCGAGCACGGTGAGGGAACCGTCGGCCTTGAGCCGCTCCAGGGGCCGCTCGTAGGTGGCGTAGTGGTAGGGCGTGGAGGAGGCGAACTCGGCGGCGCAGGTGTCGACGGTCTTGAAGACGGCCCGCACCCCCAGGGCCTGGCGCCGGCGGCGCACGGCCAGTTCATCGCTGCCGGTGGCCCAGGCGATCTGCCGGTCGGAGAAGCCGGTCTGCTTGAGCTCCAGGAAGTCGCCGGCTTCGATGGCCTCCAGGGAACGTCCCTTCAGCAGCGTGGTTTCGACCGTCAGGATGCGGCGCAGCTTGGCCAGGAACCAGGGATCGATGGCGCTGAGCCGGTGGATCTCGTCGTCGCTGCGGCCGGCGACCATGGCGGCGCGCACCGCATGAATCCGGTCGGGAGAGGGAATGCGCAGCTGGCGCTCCAGATCGGCTGGATCCAGGGGATGGTCGGGGCGGTCGCAGCCCCAGCCGGCATGGCCCGTTTCCAGGGAACGCAGCGCCTTCTGGAAGGATTCCTCGAAGCTGCGTCCGATGGCCATCGCTTCCCCCACCGACTTCATCGAGGTGGTGAGCACCGCCGGTGAGCCGCGGAACTTCTCGAAGGCAAAGCGGGGGATCTTGGTGACGACGTAGTCGATCGTCGGCTCGAAGCAGGCCGGGGTGGCGCCGGTGATGTCGTTGACGATCTCATCGAGGGTGTAGCCCACCGCGAGCCGGGCGGCGATCTTGGCGATCGGGAAGCCGGTGGCCTTGCTGGCCAGGGCCGAACTGCGGCTGACGCGGGGGTTCATCTCGATCACCACCACGTCGCCGTTGGCGGGATTGATGGCGAACTGGATGTTGCTGCCGCCGGTGTCCACACCGATCTCGCGGATGATGGCGATCGACTGGTCGCGGAGGCGCTGGTATTCCCTGTCGGTGAGGGTCTGGGCGGGAGCGACGGTGATCGAATCGCCGGTGTGGACCCCCATCGGATCGAGGTTCTCGATCGAGCAGACGATCACCACGTTGTCGGCGGTGTCACGCATCACCTCGAGCTCGAATTCCTTCCAGCCGAGCAGCGACTTCTCGATCAGGATCTGGGAGACGGGGCTGGCCTCCAGGCCGCTCTTGCAGAAGGCCTGGAATTCCTCGGGGTTGTAGGCGATGCCGCCGCCGGATCCCCCCAGGGTGAAGGCGGGCCGGATGATGCGCGGATAGGTGCCGATGTCCTCGCCGACGCGGATGGCCTCCTCAAGGTCGTTGGCGATCCCCGACGGGCAGACCGCCACGCCGATCCGGGCCATCGCCTCCTTGAACAGCAAGCGGTCCTCCGCCTTGCGGATCGCCGCGAGGTCGGCGCCGATCAGCTCGACCCCGTAGGCAGCAAGGGTGCCGTTCTCGGCCAGGGCGACGGCCAGGTTGAGAGCGGTCTGCCCCCCCATGGTGGGCAGCAGGGCATCGGGGCGTTCCACCTCGATCACCCGGGCCACCACCTCGGGGGTCAGGGGCTCGATGTAGGTGCGATCCGCCAGGTCCGGGTCGGTCATGATCGAGGCCGGGTTGGAATTCACCAGCACCACCTCGTAGCCCTCGGCCCGCAGGGCCTTGCAGGCCTGGGTGCCGGAATAGTCGAACTCGCAGGCCTGGCCGATCACGATCGGTCCCGACCCCAGCAGCAGGATGCGCC
>CALRQM020000080.1:0-10052 GCA_943370335.1 Bordetella parapertussis
CCCGCCGCCGCCCATCCACCCGCTGCACGTCCACCTGCCGCACCTGCTCCAGGTAGTCGCGGGCGGCCCGGGAGGCCGCCGCCAGAGGCCGCTCCAGCTGGGCCGGCCAGCCACCGCGGCAGATGAGCTCGGCGAGATCCGCCACGCCCAACCCTGGATCGGCGCAGCTGGGCGGCACGCCCTCGAGCAGGCCCGCCAGCGAAACACCTCCCTGGCCGGCGCCACTTTCCAGCAAGGTCATGGGGCGCAGGCGCAGAAAGGAAAAGCGACCGGCTCCGGTATGGCGTTCGGCGTCATCGGCCGGCACCGCTGAACCGGTGAGCAGAAACTGCCCAGGCGCATCGACGGCATCCACCGCCCGGCGCACGTGGTTCCAGAGCGCCGGCTCCACCTGCCACTCGTCCAGGAGGCGCGGGCGGGGACCCGCCAGCACCAGGGCCGGATCGACGGCCAGGGCCTGGCGAGCGCTGCTGTCCACATCCAGCAGCACCGTGGAAGCGGCCAGCTGCTGGGCCATGCGGGTCTTGCCGCAGGCTTTCGGGCCCTCGATCACCACAGCCCCGGCGGCGGCCAGGCAGGCGCGCAGCTCGGCATCGGCGATGCGGGGGCGGTAGCCGGAGGCCATGCGGCGGGAGCCAATGCATCAGATGCCGAGACTCTAATGCAGGATAAACGGAGCTTCCGATGCAGGAAAAACCGGCCAGCTGATGCCGGAAAAGCCGAGCCCCGTCCTGGCCCCACTCCAGATCACGATCACCTCACTGAGCCCAAGCTGTGGCCACGATCAGCCTGTCGTCGTCGATGCCTGGTGATGTTCTGGCAGCGCCTCGACGCCCCCGACCAACCGGCGCCGTCCCCTAGCGTTCGCCACCTGAGACTTCAGCATCAGGGCAGCACCGGCCATGGACCAAGCCAACGCAGCCGTCCAGCGTCCGGGGGAAGCGCCGCCGGCCAATCCCGACCGCTGGTGGACCCTGGCCGCCGTGGAATGCGGCAACTTCGTTGTCTACATGGACGGGCTCATCGTCACCCTCGCCCTGCCGGCGATGGCGCGTCAGTTCGGCGTCGGGCTGCCGGTCCTCAAGTGGGTGATCGTCGCCTACCTGCTCACCGTGACGGTCACCCTGCTGCCGGCCGGACGCCTGGCCGACATCTGGGGACGCCGGCGCATCGTCGTCATCGGCATGGGCGTCCTCGTCGTCACGTCGGTCCTGTGCGCGCTGGCGCCGACGGTGGAGACCCTGATCGCCTTCCGCGTTCTCCAGGGCGTGGGCGGCGGCCTGGTGCTGGCCAATGTGATGGCCGAGATCACCGCCGTCTTCCCGAAGCAGGAGCGGCGCAAGGCCATGGCCGTGAACGCCTCGATCCTGGCGCTGGCCCAGGTCACGGGGCTGGTGCTCGGCGGCCTGCTGATCGGCCAGTTCGGCTGGCGCTCCCTGTTTCTGGTGATCCTGACGGTGAGCCTGGCCGGACTGATCCTCAGCCTCTGGATCCTCAAGGCCCGCCCCCGCAGCCAGGACCGCACCGCCATGGACTGGACGGGGGCCGTGCTGGCGGTGGTGGCCACCAGCGCGCCCTTCCTGGTGATCGAACAGCTCTCCCAGGACGGGCTGAACGCGGCCAGCCTGGCGATCCTGATGGGCGGCGCGGCGGCTCTGGCCCTGTTCGTGGGGGTGGAGCAGCGCCTGCCGAAACCGCTGCTGACGCTCAGCCTGTTCCGATCGCGGGCCTTCACCTGCGGCTCGGTCGCCGCCGCCTTCTACTTCGTCGCGGCGGTGTCCTGCTACTTCCTGCTGCCGTTGTACGCGCAGCTGGTGCTGGGGCGCTCGCCCGTGATGTCGGGTGTGCTGATCGTGCCGCTCTCGCTGGTGCTCACCGCCACGAGCCTGACGGTGAGCACCCTGGGGGATCGGGTCGGTGCCCGGACCCTCAGCACGGCCGGCATGCTCTGCATCAGTGCGGGGCTGGTGGGCCTGTCCTGGCTGGGACCGGACGCCGCCGTCGCCAGCATCATCGGGCCGCTGGTGCTGCTGGGCATGGGCGGCGGGCTGTTCCATCCCCCCAACAACAGCGCCACGCTCAACACGGTGCCAACGCAGCACCTCAGTGTGGCCAACGGGTTCCTGTCGACCTCACACCCCTTTGTCAGCCGGAACAACCTGGTGGTACTACACATCTAAAGTCAAGGTCTGCCTCAGCGCTCCATAGCCCCCCTGCGCCATGCCGATCCAGCGGCCCTCCGAGCGTGAGCAGCGGGCCTCGGCCCTGGATGTGTTCACCGACCGGGAGGAGCTGATCGCCGCCTTTGAGCGGAACCTGGAGAAAAAGAAGCCGGAGGTGCACCGGGTGTTGGTGTTCTACGGCGATGGAGGCATCGGCAAGACCACCCTGCTGCAGAAGCTGGAGCAGCTCCACCGCCAGCGCTGTCCGCAGGCGCTGATGGGCCGGCTGGATCTGGCCGGTGCCGACACCACTCCGCCGGATCTGCTGCTCTACAGGCTGCGGCGGCTGTTCCCCGCGATCCCCTTCCCCTGCTTCTCCCTGGCGCTGGCGGAATATGGCCGGCGCTTCCACCCCGAGCAGGTGTACGGCAACGATCGCAACGAGCTGCTCCAGGGGGCGGGGCCCTATGCCGAAGTGCTCGCCCAAGGGCTGGATGCGTTGGAAAAGATCAGCGGGGTGGGGCTGGCTGTCGCCGGAATGAAAGCCCTGGCGAAGGGGCATCAGCAGGTTTCGAACTGGGTCATGCGACGGGCTGAGCCCCTGTTGCAGCGCAGCCAGAGCTATTCAGAGGAGCAGTTGCTGGCCCAGTTGCCGCTGCACTGGGCGAGGGATTTCCGCCAGGCCCTCGCTTCCCATCTCGGACAGGACTGGAATGACCCCACCACCTCCAGCCAGGACTGGGATGACGCCATCAACTACAGCGGTCCACCGCCCTTGATCGCCCTCGACACCTACGAAACCCTGTGGCACGCGGGGATGGGCAGAAGCGGCCGCCGGCGGGAGCCGCGGGAGCGGTGGCTGGTGGATCTGGTCAGCGAGCTGCCCGAGGTGCTCTGGGTGATCGGCGGACGGGATCGCCTGAGCTGGGAGGAGGGCTACGAGCGGGGCTGGAGCGAAGCCTGCGAGCAACACCTGGTGGGCCAGCTCAGCGATGAAGATGCCAGGAGCTTCCTGGCCAAACGGGGCATCGAGGAGCCGGCGATTGTGGAGAAGATCCTCCGCCAGGCATCTGGGGTGCCTTTCTATCTGGAGCTGGAAACCCAGCTCTACGACCAAACCCCTGCCGAGGAGCGCACGCCAGAGGTGTTCGGTGGCAGCCAGCAGGAGCAGATCGATCGGCTGCTCACCCACCTCGATGCCTCCGAGCGGGCCACCTTGAAGCTGCTGGCCGCCTTTGGCATCTGGGATCGGGAGCTGTTCCGCCAGGCGGTGACCCACTTCGCCACGGGCTACCCGGCCACTGAAGTAGCGGAGCTGGGGCGGTTCTGGTCGATCGAACCCGTTGGCGAAGGCCGTTGGCAGCTGCACAACGAAATGGCCCACCACCTGCAGGCCGATGAACGGCAGCGGGATCCGACCACCTTTGAGGCGGTGCACCGCTGGGGGTTCGCCTACTTCGACGGGCCGTTGGAGGGGCTGGAGACCAAGGCGATCCAGGCAAAAGACGCGGAGCGGTTGCAGCAGGCGCTATTGCATGCCCGAGTGATTCAGCCGGCGGCCGAATGGGCCACATGGCTGAAAGACAGGCTGGAGCAGCTGCTCAAGGGCACGATCTGGCAGCCGCTGTTGGCGGTTGCCGAGAAGGGCGTGCAGGAGGCGGCAAAGACTCTGGGTGCGAATGATCCAGCCATTGCCGGCTTACTCGATCGACAGGCAACTCTCCTCTATGAGATTGCCCAATACGAAGACGCCGAACCTCTGTTTCGCCGTGCCCTGGCGATCGATGAGGCCAGGAATGGACCTGATCATCCCAACGTGGCAAGGGATCTCAACAACCTGGCGCAGCTGCTGCAGGCCACCAACCGCCTGGCGGAGGCGGAGCCGCTGATGCGGCGGGCTCTGGTAATCGATGAGGCCAGCTACGGCCCCGATCATCCCGATGTGGCAAGTTATCTCAACAACCTGGCGCAGCTGCTGAAGGCCACCAATCGCCTGGCGGAGGCGGAGCCGTTGATGCGGCGCGCGTTGACGATTGATGAAGCCAGCCACGGCCCCGATCATCCCGATGTGGCAAGGGATCTCCACAACCTGGCGCAGCTGCTGCAGGCCTCCAACCGCCTGGCGGAGGCGGAGCCGCTGATGCCGCGGGCCCTGGCGATCGTTGAGGCCAGCTACGGCCCTGATCATCCCAAGGTGGCCATTTGTCTTAACAGCCTGGCGCTGCTGCTGAAGGTCACCAACCGCCTGGCGGAGGCGGAGCCGCTGATGCGGCGGGCCCTGGCGATCGATGAGACCAGCTCCGGCCCCGATCATCCCGATGTGGCAAGGGATCTCAACAACCTGGCGTCGCTGCTGCAGGACATCAACCGCCTGGCGGAAGCGGAGCCAATGATGCGGCGGGCCCTGGCGATAGATGAGGCCAGCTACGGCCCTGATCATCCCAAGGTGGCCATTCGTCTCAACAACCTGGCGCAGTTGCTGCAGGACACCAACCGCCTGGCGGAGGCGGAGCCACTGATGCGGCGGGCCCTGGCGATCGATGAGGCCAGCTACGGCCCTGATCATCCCGATGTGGCAAGGGATCTCAACAACCTGGCGCAGCTGCTGAAGGCCTCAGACCGCCTGGCGGAGGCGGAGCCGCTGATGCGGCGGGCCCTGGCGATCGATGAGGCCAGCTACGGCCCCGATCATCCCGATGTGGCTATTGAACTCAACAACCTGGCGCAGCTGCTGAAGGCCACCAACCGCCTGGCGGAGGCGGAACCGCTGATGCGGCGGGCCCTGACGATCGATGAGGCCAGCTACGGCCCCGAACATCCCGATGTGGCATGGGATCTCAACAACCTGGCGCAGCTGCTGCAGGCCACCAACCGCCTGGCGGAGGCGGAACCGCTGTTCCGCCGTGCCCTGGCGATCGATGAGGCCAGGTGCGGCCCCGATCATCCCAATGTGGCAAGGGATCTCAACAACCTGGCGCAGCTGCTGCAGGCCACAGACCGGCTGGCGGAGGCGGAGCCGCTCTCAGCGCGAGCCACTCGGCACTTCCTAGCCAGCCGGGGGATAGATCATCCCCATACCCAGAAGGTAAAGGGCAACTACCTGAAAATCCTTCAAGAACAAGGTCTGCCTGAAGCCGAGATCCACCTCAAGCTCGAGGCTTTAGATGGTTCTGGCATCGGCTGATTACAAATCAGAAGCAACTTCCCAGAAGCCTCTCGTAGCGGTTTTTTTTCGGGCTTCTCTGTTCGTCTAACGCTTACCATCACCAAGCCGCAAAGGGCTGTAGACATTAAGGTTACGCTCTGGTGAATGGCATTGTTAGCGGTCATCTATGCGGTCCCTCCAGTACTCTGGGCGTCGTGCGTGATGAGCAAGTGCAAAGACAACTATTCCATTTTCATCCGGTCGATACACAAGCGCAAACGGGAAGTCCTTGAGGAACATTCGCCGAGTGTTCTCCGACGCCGGCGTCCCAGTAAGAGGGTAAGCGAGGGCGCGAGCAGTGGCATCTTCAATGGCAGTAAGAAACCGACTGCCGAGCCCCAGCCCAATGTTGTTGTAGTAGACAACTTCAGCAAGAAGCTCGCGTCTAGCAGGAGCAATAAAGCGTGCGCGCTTCACTGCAGAGTTCGATGAGCTTCAGCAAATACTTCTTCGGCCGAGTATGAAGGAGTTTCGCCACGGTCAAACGCACTGACACGCTCTTCAATCTCTTCGGCCCAAAGAGCCTCGATTTCAGCGATTGATGTGTGGAGTGACTCGAGCATGCTCTCAGCTAGTCTCGCCCTATCCTCTGCGCTAAGGGCGCGTGCCTGCTCCTCAATGCTCTTAAGTAAGGCTGACATTGCGCTCAACCCAGATGCCTGAAAGGGAATTCTACACCGTTTCATCCGGCGTTGGGTACCGCTAACGCTGGCCATCACCAAGCCGCAAGACCTTTGAGGTTCCAAGCAGCAACCCTGCGGCGGCGGCCTTGGTGGATGGCCTTGTTATACCGTTTCATACTGGCTTGGATGCGTAAACTCAGATTTCTTGCCATGAAAGGATTCGTAGAGAGCTCGATGCCTGGAAAGCCCGTACTCGTCTGCACGCGTTTCGTAGGAACGAACCCATTGAATCAGGTTGTCCAGGTTCTCATGTTGCTCCTGGCGGGAACTAAACTTCTCCGGTTCCCAAGGCCGCGAGCGGCAGTGGGCCACGCATGCATCTACCCCAGGGTTAAGGAAGATAAGTTCATCGCAGTAGATCAATACAGGCTCAATAATATCTGCGTAGCAGCCTTCGATGATCCAGCTAGAATGTTCTGAAATCCAACACGTTACATCTTCGATGCTATCTTGAAGTGGCCTTCTGTCAGTGCCGCCGCGAAACGCCACCTCATCCAGCGATAGTCGAGCGGCTGGTTTCTTCGCAATCATCAGCCTAGACAAGGTACTCTTACCTGCTCCAGCGTTTCCTAGAAGAATGGCTTTCATGACACTGATGCTTGATCGGTATAACTAGTCATTGGGAGGTTCCGTGAACCACGAGCCCTCTTCCTCTCCATTCCGTGAACCGCGCCGAGGCTTCAAAGCGACGTCCGCCGAAACCATTGCAGTGCAGGGCTTGCCTGCTCGGTGCTCACCAACGCTAGCTGTGGTTCACGGGTCCGATAACCATATGTTCGTGACGATACGGATCTCCTTCCGTGAGACTGAGCCATCCGTAGGCAAGAGTCAGCGCCAACGAACGAACTCCGGGTCTTCACCTGTTCAGCTGCAGGGGCTGAGAGCTGTAGTGGCGTTGATATGCAGGCCCTCCACCGCAAATACCCCTCCTACGGCTGAATCGTTACAGTCGTCCCCACCGCCGTGCGGGCGAACAGCCACTTGGCCGTGGCCTGGCTGGTGCGGATGCAGCCGTGGCTGCGGCGAACCCCGTAGCACTGGCGGGCAGTGTCCTGCCACGGGGCCGGATGCAGGCACACCGCATCTGGCCGCAGTCCGCCGCCAGCCAGGCACATCACGTTGGGCACCACCGGGGTTCGGTAGTCGTTCCCCACCAGGGACGTGGCGGCGTACTTGGCGCCGATCACGAAGCGCCCCGTGGGGGTGGGGGAGGCGGGCAGGCCCGTCGACACCAGGGCCGCATAGATCGTGGCGCCATTCGAATCAAGGGCCCGCAGGCGTTGTTCCGACAGGTCGATCACAAGGGCCGCCACCACCTCCATGGCGACGAGCAGCCCCAGCACGTCCGCGCCCCTCTCAGCTGTGCTCCCGCAGAAAGCCGATCGTGCCTTCCAGCTCCTCGGCGAAGCGGTCGATCTCTTCGGGGGTGGTGGTGAAGCCCAGGCTGGCCCGGGCGGAACTGGACAGGCCGAAGTGGCGGTGCAGGGGCTGGGTGCAGTGGTGGCCGCTGCGGATGCAGATCCCGGCCGAATCCAGCAAGGCGGCGATGTCGTTGGCGTGCAGGCCGTCCACGCTGAAGGCCGCTAATGCCGCCCGGTCGGGTTGCTGGTCCGGCGTGGGCCCAAGGATGCGCACGCCGTCGATGGCCTGCAGCCGCTCGAACAGGCGCCGGGTGAGCTGCTGCTCCCAGGCGTGGATGCGCTCCATGCCCAGGTTCTGCAGGTAATCGAGGGCGGCGCCCATGCCGATCGCCTCACCGATCGCCGGTGTGCCGGCTTCGAACTTGTGGGGCAGATCGGCCCAGGTGCTGTGATCCAGGTAGACGTCGTGGATCATCTCGCCGCCGCCCAGGAACGGGGGCATCGCCTCCAGCAGCGCTTCGTGGGCCCAGAGGAAGCCCATGCCCGTCGGACCGCACAGCTTGTGGGACGAACCCACCAGGAAATCGGCCCCCAGGGCGGCCACGTCCACCGGCTTGTGGGGCAGGCTCTGGCAGGCATCCACCAGCAGCAGGGCGCCGGCCCCATGCGCCAGGGCGGCCACCACTTCGATCGGATTGAGGCAGCCCAGGGTATTGCTCACGTGCACCAGGCTCACCAGCTTGGTGCGATCGCTGAGCTTGGCCTTGAGATCCTCCAGATCCAGCTCGCCGCTCTCGGTCACGCCCGCATGGCGCAGCACGCACCCCGTCCGGGCCGCCAGCAGCTGCCAGGGCACCAGGTTGCTGTGGTGCTCCATCACCGACAGCAGCACCTCATCGCCCTCGCCCAGGTTGGCGTCACCCCAGGTACGGGCCACCAGGTTGATCGCCTCGCTGGCGTTGCGGGTGAACACGATCTCCCGGGCGCTGGCGGCACCGATGAAGGCGGCCACCTTGCCCCGGGCCGCCTCGAAATGGTCGGTGGCGCGGGCGCTCAGCTGGTGGGCGCCGCGGTGCACATTGGCGTTGTCGAGGCTGTAGTACTGCTGCAGCGCCTCCAGCACCTGCCGCGGCTTCTGGCTGGTGGCGGCGTAATCCAGGTAGATCAGCGGCTGCCCCAGGCAGGCCGTCTGGGCCAGCAGGGGGAAATCGGGCCGGGTCTGCACCGCCAGGTCGGCCACCACCGGCGTGCCCGCCAGCGGCGGCGCCGCGACCATCGGGGAGTTGGTGGAGGTCGGTGTCATCGTCCCTGCTCCCCCAGCAAGCTGGCCAGAGGCTGCCACGGCCGGGCGGCCTCTGGGAGTTCCTGCAGCACCTCCTCGCAGAAGCCCCGCAACAGCAGCCGGGCCGCCTGGTCGGCGGCGATGCCGCGGCTCTGCAGGTAGAAGAGTTCGTCCTGCTCCAGCCGGCTCACGGTGGCGCCATGGGCGCAGCGCACGTCGTCGGCGACGATCTCCAGCTCCGGCTTGGTGTCGATGCGGGCCCGGTCCGACAGCAGCAGGTTGCGGCTCAGCTGGGCCGCGTCGGTGCGCTGGGCCAGCCGCGGCACCTGCACGGCGCCGTTGAACACGCTGCGGCCCTGGCCGTCGGCCACCGCCTTGTGCAGCTGCTCCAGCCGCCCGTCCGGACCTTCAAACACCATCTGGCTGTGGGTGTCGCTGATCTGGCGGCCATCCGCCAGCTGCAGCGCCTTGAGCGCACTGTGGGCCGCCCCCTCGCACTGCACCAGCCGCGGCTCCAGCCGCCCCAGGGCCCAGCCGCCGTGGGCACTCACGCCGCTGTAGCGGCTGCCCGTGGCCTGCTCCACCACCACCGTCGCCAGCAGGCATCCCGTCTCAGCTCCAGGCGCCAGCAGCCCGTGGCGCAGCTCGGCGCCCTCACCCAGGCGGGCCTCCAGAACCACGCTGGTGAGGTTGGCGCCACTGGAGCGGTGCACCTGCAGCACCTCCAGAGAAGCCTCCGGTTCCAGCACCAGCAGCAGCCGCAGGGGCAGGATCCCCTCGCCGTCGCCGGCGTCGCTCACCAGCTCCAGGGTGGTGGCAACCGTGCCGCGCACCCGCAGGGCCAGCACAGTTTGCGCCGTGGCGCCGTTGAGCAGCACCGGCCACAGCTCGGCGCTGCCGGTGGCGGCCAGCACCTGGCCCAGGGTCGCGTTCAGTTCGTCGCCGCTGATTGGTTCCAGGCCCGCGGGCAGGCTGATCCCGGCGAGGGGGTCGCTGTGGCCATCAAGGCTCAGCCGCAGGCTGCCGGCCGCCACCGGCGGCTGCGCGGCCGGGGCGGGGCTGAGCAGCGCCGGGCGCAGGGCGGTGAGGGGGGCCAGATCGGTGAAGCGCCAGGCCTCCACGCGGCGCGAGGGCACCGGGAACTGAGCCAGGGCCTGGGCCGCCTGTGCGCGGCTGGCGGCCAGGGCATCGGCACCACCGGTGGCGTTCGCCAGCAGGGCGGCGACCCAGCCGCTCGGGGCGGCGCCGGCTGCGGCCGTGGGGGTGGAGAGCGAAGCGGCCACCATCTCAGCCCACCTCCGCCGGCGTGCGCTCCAGGGCCGCCAGTTCGGCGTCGACCCAGTCGTAGCCGCGCTCCTC
>CALRQM020000081.1:0-9956 GCA_943370335.1 Bordetella parapertussis
CGTGTCCTCCTCGGCCAGACCCACCACCCGGTAGCCCTCCTGCTTGAGGGTGTCGAGGGAACGGTTGAGGTTGACGACCCGGGCCACCGGCAGGTGCTCCAGGGCGCCGGCGGCCACCTTGGCCACCGAGCCGGTGAGGCCGGCGTTGCGGCGCTGGGGCAGCACCATGCCGTGGGCACCGAGGGCTTCGGCGCTGCGGACAATGGCGCCAAGGTTCTGGGGATCGGTGAGGCCATCGACCGCGATCAGCAGGGGGGCCTCGCCGATGCTGCGGCAGCCTTCGATCAGGCTGGTCAGGTCGAGGGTCTCGGCGGCGGCGGGCTGCAGCACGATGCCCTGGTGCACAGCGCCACCGGTGAGCTGGCCCAGTCGAGCCCAGGTCACCTCCTCCACGAGCACGCCGGAGGCCTTCGCCTCCCGCAGCAGCTGCAGGAATCGCGGGTTGAAGCGCATCTCTGGCGTGCACCACACGCGGTGGATCGGCCGGCCGCTTTCCAGGGTGGCCTGGGTCGTGTGGCGGCCCCAGATCAGGTCGGTGGGGGCGGCGGCGGCAAAGGCGTCCGCCGCGCCGCGGAAATCGACATCGGAGCCGTCGGACTCCGGCCGCTCCGGACCGCTGCGTCCCTGGAAGGTCCGCGGGGCACGGTCGGCGTCCCGGAACAGGGCCGGTCCTCGGCGGGCCGGGCCGGTCCGCGACGGAATGGGACGGCCGGTGGTCGGGCGTCCGGCCCCACCACGGCCCGGGACGGGGCGGCCGAAGGAGGGGCGGGCGGGGATGAAGCGGTCACCACCACGACGTTCGCGGCTCGGTCGTCCGGCGCCACCGCGGGAGTCGTCGGGGCGCTCGGCGCCGGGGCGGCCCTCGTAGGGGCGCCGGCCGTAGGGGTTGCCGGCCGAACGGTCGGGACCACCGGGCCGCTCCCCACCGCGTTCACCGCCACGCTCACGCTCGAAGGGAGGCTTGTCACGGCCGTAGGCCTCCCCGGGGCGCCGGGGGCGGGCGGAGCCGGAACCGCGGCTGATGGGACGGCCACCGGCCCCGGAGCCGAGGCGGCGGGGGGTGCGGTCAGCACCGGAATCAGGGCGACGGTCAGGACGGCGGTCGGGGCGGCGATCGCCGCGGCGGTCAGGGGAGGGACTCATGGGCTGGCGGAGGTGGGACAGGGTTCGGTCTTCTCGAGATGGTCCAGCAGCTCAGCCAGCCGTCTGGGGTCCTGCAGAAAAAGCCATCCCAGCATCGTCTCAAATCCCGTGGCCTGCCCATAGGCCCGGGGGGCGCCGCGGCGGGGACCCCGTCCGGCCTGATTGCGGCCGCGCAGCACGAGGCGCCGTTCCGCCTCGCTCAGCAGGGGATCCAGACGCCGCAGGGCTTCCGCCTGGGCTTCGGCCTGGACCTCCGCCACCACCGCGAGGTGGAGGTCGGCCGCCCGGGCCGGTTGCCGGCAGTGCCGCAGCCGCTGGTGCAGTTCCCAGACCGCATCCCCCAACCAGGCCAGCTGGGCCGTGGCCAGGGGCGTGGCGGGAACCTGGATGGGTACGGAGGCCACCCAGTGGCCGGGCCCCTCAGGCGGGGGCGAGGCTGCCAAGGGCGGACTCCAGATCGGGGTGCAGGTGCAGGAACGCCTCCAGGCGCACCAGCTTGACGGTCTGGACGACGCGGGCGTTGCCGACCACCAGGAACTGGCGGGAACTCTCGTTGAACAGCTTGGCGAGCTGAACCAGGGCACCAAGTCCGGAGGAGTCGATGAAATCGATGCGGCTGAGATCGATGACGACCGGGAGGGTCTCCCGCTGGTGCCGGTCGCTGATGAACTCGGTGAACTGCTTGTCGGAATAGGCGTCCAGTTGCCCCGTGAAACTGAACAGCAGGCACTCTTCCCGCCGTTCGCTGCCCCCTCTCAGGGAGACGGTCAGTCGCTGCAGGTCGGTGATGGCCCCGTCCTCAAGGTGTTGAACGCGCCGAACTGTAGAGACCCCTATCCCGAATCAGGGAACCGCAACGAAACGTGCCGATTCAGCGCCGTTCCGCCATCAGCGCCGCGAACCGGGCGAAGTGGTGGTCGGCATCGTGGGGGCCGGGGCTGGCCTCCGGGTGGTATTGCACCCCGAACACCGGCTGGCTGCGCAGGGCCAGGGCGGCCACCGTGCGGTCGTTGAGGTTGAGATGGGTGACCTCCACCCGCTCGGCCGGCAGGGAGGCCGCATCAAGGGCGAACCCATGGTTCTGGCTCGTGATCTCCACGGAACCGGGGGAGCCACAGGGGTGGTTGAGGCCGCGGTGGCCGTAGCCGAGCTTGAAGCTGCGGCCCCCCAGGGCCAGGCCGAGGATCTGGTGGCCCAGGCAGATGCCGAAGAGCGGCAACTGGGGTTGCTGCAGCAGGTCGCGGGCCAGGGCGATTCCTTCGCGTACCGCGGCCGGATCGCCGGGGCCATTGGAGAGGAACACCCCCTCCGGCTGCAGCGCCAGCACCTGCTCCAGGCTGGCATCGGCCGGCAGCACGGTGACCTCGCAGCCGTGGGCCACCAGGCGCTCGAGGATGGCCCGCTTGATGCCGAAATCGATCGCCACCACCCGGTAGGGGTTGTCCGGGCGGGGCTGGAGCCTGGTGTCGAAGGGGGCCGCGCAGGGGCGGTTCCAGGTGTAGGGCTCCCTGGTGCTGACCCGGCTCGCCAGGTTGAGGCCATCCATGGCCGGCGTGGCCAGCACCTGTTGCAGCAGGGTGGCCGGGTCGGTGCCGTCGCTGGCGATGGCGCCGTTGATGGCGCCGCCCTCGCGCAGATGGCGCACCAGGGCCCGGGTGTCGACGCCCCGGATGCCCACCACGCCCTGGCGGATCAGCCAGTGGTCGAGGGTCTCCTCGCAGCGCCAGTTGCTGGGTCGGGGGGCGAGCTGACGGACGATGCAGCCGCAGGCATGGGCCTGGTCGGCCTCCAGATCCTCACCGTTGACGCCGGTGTTGCCGAGCTCCGGGTAGGTGAAGGTGATCAGCTGACCGGCATAGCTCGGATCGGTGAGCACCTCCTGGTAGCCGGTCATTCCGGTGTTGAAGACCACCTCGCCGCAGACACGGCCACGGGCCCCGCAGGCCAGGCCCCGCAGCACGGTGCCATCGGCCAGGACGAGAACGGCCGGAGCGCCGTCTGGTGCGGTGCTGGGCGGGGCAGGGGCCTCCTGTGGGGTGTCCAGGGTGGCATCGGCAGGAACTCTGATCATCCTTCAGACCACGAAAGCGCGGCCCGCAGCGCCTCCAGCCTGGCCCAGGCGCTGCCGTCAGCCAGGGCCTGGCGGGCCCGGGCCAGGGCGGCGGCGATGGACGGCTCCAGCCCCGCCGCCTTGAGCACCAGGGCAGCGTTGAGGGCCACCACATCGGCCTGGGCCTGGGTGCCCCGTCCCTGCAGGACCGCCTCCAGAATCAGACGATTGGCCGCCACATCCCCGCCCCTGAGCGCCTCCAGATCGGCTGGCGCCAGCCCCAGGGCCTCAGGATCGAGCCAGTCGCTGCGCACCACGCCATCCTCCAGGACACGCAGCTCACTGGGACCCGAGAGGGTGGCCTCATCCAGGCCGCCATGGCCATGGACGACGATGGCGCGCCGCTGTCCGAGGCGGCGCAGGGCGTCGGCCATCGGATCGAGCAGGTCGGGCCGGGCCACCCCCAGCACCTGGGCCTCGGGGGTGAGGGGATTGACCAGGGGGCCCAGCAGGTTGAAGACGGTGCGCACCCCGAGGCTGCGGCGCAGGGGGGCCATCCCCACCAGGGCGGGGTGCCAGCCAGGAGCGAACAGGAAGGTCACGCCGGTCCGCGGCAAGGCCTCCACCACCGTCGCCAGGGGGGCCCCCAGCTGCAGGCCCAGGGCCTCGAGCACGTCGGCCGACCCGACCCGGCCGCTGGCACTGCGGTTGCCGTGCTTGGCCACATGGGCCCCGCAGGCGGCCGCCGTGAAGGCCACGGCCGTGGAGATGTTGAAGCTGTCGGCACCGGCGCCGCCGGTGCCGCAGGTGTCGATCAGCTCCAGCGGTGGCCGCTCCCCCGGCAGGGGGCAGGCCTCCCGCAGGACGGCGGCCATCGCCGCCAGCTCCTCGCCGCTGGTGCCCTTGGCCCGCAGGGCCGCCAGCAGGGCACCGGTCAGCACGGGATCGATGGCGCCGGCCAGCCAGCCCCGCATCAGGGTGTCGGCCTGGTCGGCCTTGAGGTCCTGGCCACACAGAAGCTGCTCCAGCAGCTGGGGCCAGGCGTGGGAGGCAGGCATCACCGAAAGCTGAACCGTCAGCGGCAACCTAAGGGAATGGGCCGGTCACCACCACGGACCGGAACCCTGCCCAAGGCAAAAAAATAGCCAAGGCAAAAAAATAGCCCGGGTGCAGAGCACGCCGGGCCGGGTGATGGGGACACTCCCACTATCGCCCGAGGAACGCCATTCTGACCAACAGGCCGAAAACCGGCAGCCCCGGCTCAGCTGGCGTCGTCGGAGGCGGTATCAAACCCGGACCCCACCGCTTCAGCCACCGGAGCAGGACCCGGCCGAAACCCGGCCGCCCAGATGGCCCTGGTGCGGGCATGGAGCGCAGCGCCATCCAGCCCCCAGAGCCGCAGGAGGCGCTCCAGGTCATCGCGGATGTCGGCAGCTCCGGGAAAACCCGCGTAGCGCATCTGCAGCCGTGCTGCATCAACCAGGTGTTCGTCCTGGGGGCGCTCCACCGCCAGCAGCCGGTCGACCGTCTCCCGGTCGATGGCATGGAGGGGATGGTTCTGGTCGTCCATGGCCCTGCGGCCCATGGGCCCTGGGGAGCGATGCCTAGGTTAGGGGGCCCCGATGCCCCATCCGTCCTGCATGAGCGCCCTGCGGCTGGATCTGATCGGGCGCTACCTCCGTCCCCACAGGCGCACGGTGCTGGTGGGGGCTGGAGCCCTGGTGGTGGTCAACCTGCTGGGGGTGGCGATCCCGCTGGTGGTGCGGCAGACGATCAACGCGCTCAAGCCCGGCTTCGTGCTGGGCGATGTGCTCGGGGTGGCGGGGTTGATCATCGTGATGGCCACGGTGATGGGGGCCACCCGTCTCTATTCGCGGATGCTGGTGTTCGGGGTCGGCCGGCAGGTGGAAGCCAGCCTGAAGGAGCGGATCTTCGACCACGTGCTCACCCAGGACCCCGGCTGGGTCCAGACCACCGGCAGCGGCGAGGTGATCAGCCGGGCCACCAGTGATGTGGAGAACATCCGGCGGCTGCTCGGCTTCGCCCTGCTCAGCCTGACGAACACGGTGCTGGCCTATGCCCTCACCCTGCCGGCGATGCTGGCGATCGACCCCCCTGCTGAGCCTGGCGGCGGTGTCCCTGTACCCCGGCATGCTCATGGTGGTGCGCCTGTTCGGCGGTCGCATGATGAAGCAGCAGCGCCGCCAGCAGGAGGTGCTCGCCAACCTCAGCGACCTGGTCCAGGAGGACCTCAGCGGCATCGGCGCCATCAAGATCTACGGCCAGGAGGCCACCGAGGAGAAAGCCTTCGCCGACCTCAACAAGGTGTATCTGGATGCCCAGCTCTCCCTGGCCCGCACCCGCAGCACCCTCTTCCCCCTGCTGGAGGGGATCGCTTCCCTGAGCCTGCTGCTGCTGCTGGCCCTGGGCAGCGGCCAGCTGGAGAGCGGTCGGCTCAGCATCGGCGATCTGGTGGCCCTGATCCTGTTCGTGGAGCGTCTGGTCTTCCCGACCGCGCTGCTGGGCTTCACCCTCAACACCTTCCAGACCGGCCAGGTGAGCCTGGAGCGGGTCGAAGCCCTGCTCAGCCATCCCCCCGCCATCGTGTCCCCCGCCGATCCCCTCCCCCCGGCCCGGCCAGCCCTCGGGGCCGTCGTGGCCAGGGGGCTCACGGTCCGTTACCCCGGGGCGGAGCGGCCGGCCCTGGAGGACCTCAGCTTCGCGATCCACCCCGGTGAGCTGGTGGCGGTGGTGGGTCCGGTGGGTTGTGGCAAGACCACCCTGGCCCGGGCCCTGGGGCGGATGGTGGAGGTGCCCGCCGGCCAGCTGTTCCTCGATGGGGTCGACGTGACCCGGCTACGGCTGAGCGACCTGCGCCGCCAGGTGGCCCTGGTGCCGCAGGAGGGCTACCTGTTCACCGCCAGCCTGGCGGACAACCTGCGCTATGGCGATCCCGAGGCCGGCATGGAGCGGGTGGAGGAGGCCGCCCGCCAGGCCCGGCTGGAGGGGGACATCAAGGGCTTCCCCGATGGCTACCGCACCCTGGTGGGGGAGCGGGGCATCACCCTGAGCGGCGGCCAGCGCCAGCGAACCGCCCTGGGGCGGGCGCTGCTGGTGGAGGCCCCCCTGCTGGTGCTCGATGACGCCCTGGCCAGTGTCGACAACACCACCGCCGCGGGCATCCTGCGCTCGGTACGCCAGGAGCAGCGGCGCACGGTCGTGATGATCAGCCACCAGCTCTCGGCGGCGGCGGCCTGCGACCGGATCCTGGTGCTCGAAGCGGGTCACCTCGTCCAGGAGGGCCACCACACCGACCTGCTGCAGCAGGAGGGCACCTACCGCCGGCTCTGGGACCGGGAGGAGGCCGTCCGCCAGCTCCAGGCAGCCTGAACCACCGGGGCAGGGCCGGCAGGATTCGGCACCCGGTTTCAAACAGATGTTGAGTTGTCCCTCCCAGGGACGGTGGCTGGGCTTACCTGGAAGGCCCGTGGTTCCTTCACCGCCTGCCACGCCGTTCCCATGGCCCCCACCCCGTCGCCCCTCAGTCAGCCGCTGAACGTTCGCTGCACCCTGACCTTCGGTGACATCTACGCCCAGGTGCTGATCTGGATGGCCGTGATCTTCGTGAGCCTGGCGGCGGGTCTGGCCCTGATGGGGGCGAGCCGGCCCCTGTTCGCCCTGGTGGGGGTGGGGCTGATCCTGGTGCTCTCGCTGCCCTTTCTGCTGTTCGCCTTCATCACCACCCTGCTGAACCACATCGCCCTGGTGCCGCAACAGGACCAACAGGGCGCTTCCTAGGGTTGGATCCCCGATGACCTAGCGCCTTGTTCGGCCTCTTCAACAGCCCCTCGGGCGGCAGCAGCAACCCGGCTCCCCACAAGGCCGGCCCAGTGGCCGCAGGTCTCCACGCCGTGCTCGGCACCCCGGTGGAGGCGCCAGCGACGGACGGCCAGGCGGAGGCCCAGTTCGGTTGCGGCTGCTTCTGGGGGGCGGAGAAGGGCTTCTGGCGGCTGCCCGGGGTGGTCACCACCGCGGTGGGCTATGCCGGCGGCCAGCTCGCCTCCCCCAGCTACGAGCAGGTCTGCAGCGGCCGCAGCGGCCACGCCGAGGTGGTGCGGGTGGTGTGGGACACGGCCCGCGTCTCCTTCGCCGATCTGCTCAAGCTGTTCTGGGAGTGCCACGACCCCACCCAGGGCAACCGCCAGGGCAATGACCGGGGCAGCCAGTACCGATCCTCCATCTTTGTCGACGACCCCGCCCTGCTGGCGCTCGCCGAGAGCAGCCGTCAGGCCTACCAGGCGGCTCTCGATGCCGCAAGGGCTGGACGCATCACCACCGAGATCGGCTCCGGCAGACGCTTTCACTTCGCCGAGCCCTACCACCAGCAGTACCTGGCCAAGCCCGGAAGCCGCCCCTACTGCTCCGCCCAGCCCACGGGAGTCCCCCTTGGTCCCTTCCCCGGCGCCACCTACCTCCTTCCCGCCAGCGTGTGGGAAAGCTATGACTGGGCCATTCCCCATTGCGTCCTTCGCGGCGACAATGCGCCGATTGCCCTCGTCTGACCGCCTCCTCCATGGCCGCCACCCCGCTGCTCGCGCTCGGATTCCTGCCCCTTCTGGCGATGCAGTCCCCCTGGTGGGAGAACTACGACATACGGGAACGCTTCCTCTGCGGTGACCGACTCTCGGTGGTGCTGGAGCGCAACGCCTCCCAGGCCTCCCTGATCGCCGGCCGCACCCGGTCCACCCTGTTCCGGGAGGAATCGGACGCGCCGGGCCTCCGCTACCAGAACGAAAGCCTGCGGGTGATCCTGCGGGGCGATGAACTCACCCTTGAACAGCTCCCCAGTCGCCGGATCTGCGTGCGCAGCGAACAGGTATGAAGCCCCTCTCCGATCGGGTGGTGATCGTGGCCCTGATCGCCGCCGTCGGGATCTGTTTTGCCCTGGCCTTCTGGACCGTGCGACTGCACCCCTCCGGTGAACCGCCGCTGCAATGGCGCCAGGGGCCCAGCGCCCTGGCGCCGACCTTCCTTTCGTGAGAGACCCCGTCGAGGACCGGGACCAGCCAAGGCGCCAGCTGCATCCGCTGCCGAAGGGGCTGGTGGAGCTCTACGGCCTGCTGGCGGTGTTGTTCGTGCTGGTGCCGGAATGGATGGCCGGCGGCGCCCTGAAGGGCTTCAGGGAGGGCCGGGAGGGATCCGAACTGCCCCTGCCCTCGATGGCCTGGCAAAGGTTGCCCGAGCTGCAGCTGGCCACGATGGGGCTCGCAGAACTGCGGCTGATGGCCCGCCGCGAGCGCCTCTTTGGCTACACGGTGATGGGGCGCCAGCGGCTCACCAATCGCCTGATGCGGCGCCTGTCCAGACGCCGCGGCAGCCCCAGGACGCTGTGATAGCTTCATTCCGCCGGGGCGTAGCGCAGCTTGGTAGCGCACCACTTTGGGGTAGTGGGGGTCGTGGGTTCGAATCCCGCCGCTCCGATTCAGCCGGTCCACCGAACGTCCCCCCCATGGGGTCGTCGGTCGTTGTTCGTTCCGTCAGCTGATCCCATCAGCTGATTTTTTTTGGCCCGGATCGCGTAGCCGGAGCCTGGAGAAGCGTCAGTGCAACCGGGTGACGACGTTGAAGCGCACCAGCCAGAGGTTGACGCGACGACGCAGGCGGGGCGGCACCTCCTGCACCAGCTGGAACAGCTCCTGGGAGGCCAGGCGGCGCAGGGCGCGGACATCGACCCGCCAGAGGGCCTCCGCTTCCCGGATCAGCCGTGCCCAGGTGCGGGCCGTCTGCCAGCGGCGCACCCGGTGCTGGGCGGGTTCGCCACCGTCACCGGAGCTGGTTGGCAGCCGGGTGACCATGACGGCGGCGCCCGAAGAACACTCCAAGGGTGGGGAGGCAGCGGAGAAGCGCCCCGGATCATCGGTTCCGCTTCAACCATCGAAACAAAAACGGAAGATCCGACGCCGGCTTCAGGCACTCCTGGCCAGGACTTCGGTGGCGGAGGGATCGGGCACCAGCTGGACCGGAAAGGCCAGGGCCTCCGCTTCCCGCCGGCTCAGCCGGCGGCTCCAGGCCCGTGGGACCGCTTCGTTCCAGCGGAAGCCGGCCTCCCGGGCACGGTGCCGCTCGGCATAGGGAAGGTCCGCCCGGTAGAGGCTGCGGGGCTCCAGGGCCGCCTGCAGCAGGGCCTCCAGGTCGGTGCAGCGCTCGAACACCTGGGCCAGGTAGATGCAGTCGGTCAGGGCCCGGTGGGCCGCCCACACCGGCACCCCGTAGGCCAGGGCCAGATCACGCACCGAGGGGGTGCTGCGCAGCTGGCGCTCCGCCGGCCAGCGGATGTCCTCCATCGAGCAGATCCAGGGGCGATCCAGCAGCGGCAACGGCCCCAGGCCGAACCACTGACGGTCGAAGGCGACGTTGTGGGCCACCAGGGCCTCACAGGCGGCCACCATGGCCAGGAAGCAGGCCAGGGCGTCCGGCCAGGGCTGCTCCAGGCGCGTCACGGCGGAGGGGATGCCGTTGATGCCCTCGGCGGCGTTGCCGGCGCAGGGCAACAGGAAGGACACCTGGGTGAGCACGGCCCGGTGGGGAACATGGAAGAGGATCGCCCCCACCTCGATGCACTGGCCCTGCAGGGTGGAGAGCCCGGTGGTCTCCGTGTCGAGGATGAGCAGGGTCTCGGGAATCCGCGGCAGGGCGCGCGCCGGGCGGCCGGCGCAGGCGGGCAGGGACAGGGGGGCCGAGCGGCTCGCGGGGGCGGGGGGCG
>CALRQM020000082.1:0-9686 GCA_943370335.1 Bordetella parapertussis
TTCCATCCAACCCACCCCCCCGATTCTTTCCTTCCATGGCACGCGAGAAGTTCGAGAGGAACAAGCCTCACGTCAACATCGGCACCATCGGTCACGTTGACCACGGCAAGACCACCCTCACCGCCGCCATCACCAACGTGCTGGCGTCGCAGGGCATGGCCAAGGCCCAGGCATACGACGAGATCGACGGCGCCCCTGAAGAGAAGGAGCGGGGGATCACGATCAACACAGCCCACGTCGAGTACGAGACCAACAAGCGTCACTACGCCCACGTCGACTGCCCGGGCCACGCTGACTACGTCAAGAACATGATCACCGGTGCCGCCCAGATGGACGGCGCCATCCTGGTGGTGGCCGCCACCGACGGCCCCATGGCCCAGACGAAGGAGCACATCCTGCTGGCCAAGCAGGTGGGCGTGCCCGCGCTGGTGGTGTTCCTGAACAAGAAGGACATGGTCGACGACGAGGAAATCCTCGAGCTCGTCGAACTGGAGATGCGCGAACTGCTCAGCAGCTACGACTTCCCTGGCGACGACATCCCCGTGATCGCCGGTTCCGCCCTCAAGGCCCTCGAGTACATCCAGGGTGGCAAGAAGGCCGTGCGTGGCGAAGACGAGTGGGTCGACAAGATCCTCGACCTCATGGATGCGGTCGACGAGGCGATCCCCGAACCCGAGCGTGAGATCGACAAGCCCTTCCTGATGGCCGTCGAAGACGTTTTCTCGATCACCGGCCGCGGCACAGTCGCCACCGGCCGTATCGAGCGCGGCAAGGTGAAAGTGGGCGAGACCGTTCAGATCGTTGGTATCCGCGACACGCGTGAAACCACCGTCACCGGCGTGGAAATGTTCCGCAAGCTGCTCGACGAGGGCATGGCCGGCGACAACGTCGGTCTGCTCCTGCGCGGCGTCCAGAAAGAGGACATCGAGCGCGGCATGGTGCTGGTGAAGCCCAACTCCATCAAGCCCCACACCAAGTTCGAGGGTGAGGTCTACGTGCTCAAGAAGGAAGAGGGCGGCCGTCACACCCCCTTCTTCGCCGGCTACCGCCCGCAGTTCTACATCCGCACCACCGACGTGACCGGCCAGATCACCGCCTTCACCGCCGATGACGGCACCAACGTGGAGATGGTGATGCCCGGCGACCGCATCAAGATGAGCGCCGAGCTGATCTGCCCGGTCGCCATCGAGCAGGGCATGCGCTTCGCCATCCGCGAGGGCGGCCGCACCATCGGTGCCGGCGTGGTCTCCAAGATCGTTCTGTGAGGCTGATCTAGCCTTTCGGGGGAGCCTCTCGTCAGAGAAGCTCCCCCCTTGAACCACCGGTTCCCGGTGCACCTCGACAATCCGTTTCAGCGGCGCTGCCGCCGCCCTTCGCCCGCGCTTCCCTTCCGATGACCGCTTCCATCCCCCAGCAGAAGATCCGCATCCGCCTGAAGGCCTTCGATCGCCGCATGCTGGATCTCTCCTGCGAAAAAATCATCGAGACCGCCGATCACACCGCTGCCACGGCGATCGGTCCGATCCCCCTGCCCACCAAGCGCAAGATCTACTGCGTGCTGCGCTCGCCTCACGTCGACAAGGATTCCCGTGAGCACTTCGAGACCCGCACCCACCGCCGGATCATCGACATTTACAGCCCCAGCTCCAAGACCATCGACGCCCTGATGAAGCTCGACCTTCCCAGTGGTGTGGACATCGAGGTCAAGCTCTGATGGTCATGGGGCCATGGGGCCTTCGCCGGGCGGGTCGGTCTTTCTAGGATCGATTCAAACTTGAGATGCTCTGGTTGATCCTTTCGTTGCCGACCCCCGATCGCCCCTTTCCCCCTGCCGCCAGCGGCAACATCCGCGCGTGACTGATCTGGCTGTCAGGGAGTTGCCCCTGTTTCCCCTGCCTGATGTGGTGCTTTTCCCCCAGGAGGTGCTGCCGCTTCACATCTTCGAGCCGCGGTATCGCATGATGCTGCGCACGGCGATGTCGGAAGATCGACGCTTCGGCGTGGTGCGCTGGGACCCCCAGAACAAGCGCATGGCGGAAGTGGGCTGTTGCGCCGAGATCCTCCACTGCCAGGTGCAGGACGACGACCGCAGCAACATCGTCACGATGGGGCAGCAGCGCTTCCGCGTCCTCGACATCGTGCGCGATACCCCGTTCCGGGTGGGCATGGTCAGCTGGATCGAAGACACCGTGAGCGAGAGCCATGAGGAGCTCGAGACCCTCACCAGCGATGTCACCCGGGCCCTGCGCGACGTGGTCGATCTCACCGGCAAGCTGATCGGCAAGCCGTCCTCCCTGCCCGCCGACCTGCCCGATCTGCCCCGGGAACTCTCCTTCTGGATCGGCGCCCATCTCGGCGGGCCGGTGGCCGATCACCAGCAGGCCCTGCTGGAGATCACCGACACCGGCGAACGCCTGCGCCAGGAATACGAACTGCTCGACCAGACGAGGCGGCAGCTGGCGGCCCGCACCGTCCTCAAGGACACCTTCTCCGGCCTCGGCGACGACGACGAGGCCTGAACCATGGCGAGCCTGTTGACGGGCGGCGTCCTGCTGCCCCTCCTCCTGACGGGGGGTCTCCTTGTCGCGGTCGTGGCGGCCCTGCTCTGGCAGCGCCGCTCAAGGGCCTACCTGTCGGCGGCCAGCGTCGCCGCCGCCTACGACCGCTGGACGGACGACCGGCTGTTGGAGCGCCTCTGGGGCGAACACGTGCATCTGGGGCACTACGGCGATCCCCCCCAACCGCGGGATTTCCGGGACGCCAAGGCCGCCTTCGTGCATGAACTGGCCCGTTGGAGCGGCCTCGACCGTCTGCCCCCCGGCAGCCGGGTGCTGGATGTGGGCTGCGGCATCGGCGGCAGCGCCCGGATCCTGGCCCGCGACTACGGCTTCGAGGTGCTGGGCATCAGCATCAGTCCGGCCCAGATCGGCCGGGCCCGGGACCTCACCCCGGCCGACCTGCCGGACTGCCGCTTCGCCGTCATGGATGCCCTGGCCCTGGATCTGCCGGACGGGAGTCCCGACGCGGGCTTCGATGCGGTCTGGAGCGTGGAGGCCGGCCCCCACATGCCCGACAAGCAGCGCTACGCCGACGAGATGCTGCGCGTGCTGCGGCCGGGGGGCTGCCTGGCGGTGGCCGACTGGAACCGCCGCGACCCGGCCGTTGCCCCCATGAACCGGCTCGAGCGCTGGGTGATGCGCCAGCTGCTCGACCAGTGGGCCCATCCCGAGTTCGCCAGCATTCCTTCCCTGAGGCGAAACCTGGAGACCAGCCCCTGGAACCGGGGCCTGCCGATCAGCACGGCCGACTGGACCGCGGCCACCCTGCCCTCCTGGGTGGATTCCATCGTTGAGGGGGTGCGCCGCCCCGGGGCGGTGCTGGGCCTGGGCCCGCGGGCCGTGATTCAGGGCCTGCGGGAAACCCCGACGCTGCTGTTGATGGACTGGGCCTTCCGCACCGGTCTGATGCAGTTCGGCGTCTTCCGCGGTCCGGTGCCCGGGTCCGAGGCCGAGACCGGCTGACTCATTCGGCCTTCTCTTCGGCGGCGAGGTTGCTGAGGGGGTAGGCGCCGAACAGGGCCAGGTGCTCACAGAGGGGGGTGAGATCGGCGATCGCCCCCTCTAGCGGGGCGGCCCCCTCGGGAAGTTCGAGATCGACGAAGAAGATGTATTCGCCCATTTCCCGCTTGGAGGGGCGCGACTCGATGCGGCTCATGTTCAGCCCCTGGCGGGCGAAACAGCCCAGCGACTCCAGCAGGGCACCGGGACGGTTGGAGTGGAGCGAGAACGCCACGCTGGCATAGGGACCCCGCTGGGAGCGTTCGCCGCGCCGGAGCAGCAGGAAGCGGGTGCAGTTGCCGGGCACATCGTTGATCGGGTAGGCCAGCACCTCCAGGCCATGCTCGGCGGCCGCCTCCAGTGAGGCGATGGCGCCCCGGAAGCGGCTGCCCCGCACCAGCCGCGCCGCCTCGGCGGTGGAGCTGGTGGGCAGCTGCAACGCCTGGGGCAGCTGTTCCCCCAGCCAGAGGCTGCACTGGGCCAGGGCCTGGGGGTGGGAGAGCACCTCACTGATCCCCTCCAGCGGACCACTGCCCACCAGCGCATGGCGGATGGGCAACACCAGGGCCCGAGCCACCGCCAGGTCCGGGTGCTCCCAGAGGGCGTCCAGACAGCTGGTGACGCCCCCCTCGACGGAGTTCTCCACCGGCACCACCGCCAGCTCGCAATCCCCCTCGGCCAGGGCCCGGATCACGGCGCGGATGCTCTGCTGGGGGACGAACGCGACGGACTCCAGGCCCTCCAGGGCCGCCAGTCGCTGCGCCGCCTGCTCGCCGTAGGTGCCGACGGGACCGAGAAAGGCAAGACGCATGGCGGGGGGCGGTCTGGGGTGATCGGTAGGATCATGCCCTGCCGGCCCGCAGGCCATGTCTCTGGCCTTCAGCGCCAGCCAGCAACTCGACCTTCCGGTGGTCAGCGAAGCGGACCGCCTGCCGGCCTATCTGGACGACGAGCAGAGGGTGGTGCAGGCCCTGCTCGACCCCAGCCAGCTCGAACCCCTCGGACCGGGCCGCTACCGCTACACGGTGAGCCAGGTGAAGGTGTTCCAGCTCCGGATCCAGCCCGTGGTGGAGCTTCAGGTTGTGCGCCGCAACGGTCGGCTGGAACTGGAGGCCCTGGACTGCCAGCTGGAGGGGCTGGGACTGGTGGAGGATTTCCGCCTCGGCCTCTGCTCCTGGCTTGCCGCCGCCGATGGCGGCCTCACCGGCGAAGCCAGCCTCTCGGTGACGGTGAGCCGTCCCAGCCTGCTGCAACTGATCCCCCCCAGGGTGCTGGAGGCCACCGGCCGCTCGGTGCTGGGCGGCATCCTGCTGGGCATCAGGACCCGGGTGAGTCAGCAGCTGCTGGGGGACTTTCAGCGCTGGTGCCGATCGAGCTGAGAAAGCTGCGGCGGTGCAGGGGTGTGGGACCCAGCCGCAGGATCGCCTCCCGGTGCTGGGGCGTCCCATAGCCGGCATGGCGCTCCAGTCCGTAGCCGGGATGGCGCAGCGCCAGACGAGCCAATAGGGCATCCCGTTCCTGCTTGGCCAGCACGCTGGCGGCGGCGATCGCCGCGCAACGGCCATCACCTCGCACCAGGGTGGTCTGCGGTCCTGGCCACGGCCTCAGGGGCAGTACCCCATCCACCAGCAGCAGCAGGGGCGGCCGGGGCAGCCGTTGCAGCGCCCGCAGCATGGCCCATTCGGTGGCCAGACGCAGACCCCAGCGGTCGATTTCGCTGGCGCTCGCCTGTCCCAGGGACCAGGACAGGGCGTGCTGCCGCAGCAGGGGAACCAGGACCTGCCGGTGTCTGGCAGATAGTTTCTTGCTGTCGTTCAGACCCGCCGCCACCAGGGGGCCGAGGGCCGCCGCCGGCAGCACCACGGCCGCCGCGAACACCGGCCCGAACAGGCTGCCCCGGCCGACTTCGTCGACCCCGGCACAGGCGGAGGGATCGAGCCCTCCCCAGACCGGGGCATCCGAGCGCCCGAGGGTGTCCGGACCGGGCCGATCAGCCCGAGGCAGAGGAGCGGCGCCGGCGCCGGCGCGGTTCGCCGGCCTCACTGGGGGCCGCTTCAGCCGCAGGCAGCGCCGCGGACGAGGCGGCCACCGGGACAGGGGCCGCGACCGGTGTGGACCTGGCAGAGGAGCGGCGACTGGGCAGGGCCACGCTGACGAGCTCGGCGGGCGCAGGGACGGCCTCGGGTTCGAACGGGGCCGGGGTGATCTCGAGGATGGGAATCACCTCATGGTGATCCGGGGCCTCGGAAGAGTCAGAAGCTTCGAAAGCGTCGGGGGCCTCGGGGGACTCTGTGGCTTCGCCCGATCCATTGCGCGCCTCGCCGTTCCTGCCGCGCCGGCGGCGACGGGAGCCGCTGGCGGCCAGCTGCTGGCGGGCTTCCTCGATGACGGCCTCCGGATCGGCATCCGGCCGAACGACGCGCACCATCAGGCTCTCCCCCGTGGGGATCGGATCCAGCAACAGCGCCGGACTCAGGCCCATCCAGCCGTAAACCAGCTCCTGCTCGGCGTCCATCGGCACGGCCAGCACCTCGGGCTCCTGACGACGCTGGGGCGCCTCGGAGGAGGGGAGGGTCTCCTGGGGGGCAGGCAGGGCGAGGGCGCCGTTGCCAACGCCGTCGGTGAACCCACTGGCCATCGGGGCCTCGGCCCCATCGGAACCCCGGCCGCCGCGACCGCCGCGCCGCCGCCGGCCGCTGCCGCCGACCTCAGCACCCCCATTGGCGGGGCTGGCCACTTCGGCCCGGGCGGAAGCCGCCGAGCGCACCAGACCCGAAACCGTCGCCAGGGGCTGGAGGGTGTCCTTGCCGGGAAGCACGGCCACATGGCCCAGGCCCCCACAGCTCGGGCAGGCCCGGCCGAACAGTTCGTAGATGTTCTGACCCTGGCGCTTGCGGGTCAGCTCCACCAGGCCGAGCTCGGTGAGCTGGGCGATCTGGGGACGGGCGGTGTCGTCGCGGGAGGCCTGGGTGAAGTGCTCCAGCAATTGCAGCTGGTCGCGACGGGACTCCATGTCGATGAAGTCGATGATCACCACGCCGCCGATGTTGCGCAGCTTCAGCTGGCGAGCGATCTCCACCGCCGCCTCGCAGTTGGTCCAAAGGACCGTCTCGCGGGCGTTGGCCGAGCGGGTGAACGATCCGGAGTTGACGTCGATGACCGTCAGGGCCTCAGTGGGCTCGATGATCACGTAGCCGCCGGAGGGGAGATCCACCCGGGGCTTGAGTGCATCGCGGATGGCCGCGTTGACCCGGTAGTGCTCCAGAATCTCGGTGGATTCGCCGTGGTGCTCCACCAGGAGATTGGCCTGGTCGGAGCCGAGGAAGGCGTTGACCCGCGCCACCGAATCGGCGCTGTCGACCACCACCCGCAGCACATCGGGGCTGTAGAGGTCCCGCAGCACCCGGTGGATGAAGTCCTCGTCGCGGTTGAGCAGCACCGGCGGTGACGCCGTCTCGGCCGCCTGCTGGATCGACTCCCACTGACGCAGCAGACCCTCAAGGTCGTCGATCAGCATGTCTTCGCTGACGTCCTCGGCCTCGGTGCGGATCAGCAGACCGGCGCCGGGGGGCTTGATCAGCACACCCAGGGCCCGCAAGCGGTTGCGCTCGTTCTCGCCGTTGATGCGCCGGGAGATGTTGACCCCCTGGCCATGGGGCTGCAGCACCAGGAAGCGGCCCGGCAGGGAGAGGTTGCCGGTGAGTCGAGGCCCCTTGGTGCCCGTGGGCTCCTTCATGACCTGGACGAGCACCTTCTGCCTGGGCTCCAGCAGCTCGGTGATGCCGGCGCCTCCCTTCCTCAGGCGCAGGGGGCCGAGGTCGGTGATGTGGATGAAGCCGTTCTTCTCGCTTTCTCCGATGTTGACGAACGCCGCATCGATCCCGGGCAGCACGTTTTCAACGGTTCCGAGATAGACGTCGCCGATCTGATAGCGGCCCTGGGCGACGATCAGTTCATCAACGCGTTCGTCGTTGAGCACTGCGGCGATCCGCAACTGCTCAGCGATGACGATCTGCTGGGGCATGGAGGAGATGGTGGGCTCAGTGGAGCCCTGCCAAAGGGCTGGTGGAGGAAAGGAATCGGACGCCGACCGTGGCGGTCGCGCAGCCACTGGAGAGGAACAGTCCCGACCCCGGAAGCAATCGGGTCGGCTGTTGACCTGTTAACAGGACACTGGAACCAGGGGCCTGGGGGAAGCAAAGACGTCGTCGGGCCGGCAGCGTGGCGAAAAGGATGACTTCCCTTCCCGATGCGAAGCAACGAAGACCGAACCATGCCGTGTTGACTGAAATCGCGCTTTCACCGAGGAGCTTCTAGAAAGCATCCCTTTTGCAGAAGCGTCTGGGCGGAGGAGGAAGAAGGGAAGGATCCCTGCCATTCCTTTCCGTCTAGGGCGAACTTAGCATGCGTCCAGCCGGAGGCAACGGCGCTGGACCGCCCCCAGCACCATCGGCAGGCCGAGGGACTCGCCCAGCCAGTGGCGCAGATGTTCGGGCCGCAGGCTGCGGCCCTGGGGATCCACGGCAGCCTCCAGATCCAGCACCAGCCCGGCCTGCCCCGGAACCTGGGCCTCCAGCGGCGCTGGGCCCAGGGCCAGCAGGTAGGGGCGGCAGTCCCGCTGGCGGGGGCGGCCCTTCTTGTCCTGGTCCCGCCAGGTCAGGCTGGTGGCCTCGAGCAGCGCGGCGATGGCTGCCGACCACTGGGACGGCGACGGAGCCGGCTGATCCGGCGCCGGCAGCAGGGCGAAGCGCCAATGGGCGGCGCGGATCTGCTGGGCCAGGCCGGGGGTCGCCAGGGGCACGGCCTGCACCGAGAGCAACCTCAGCTCGGCGCTGAGTTCCGCCTGCAGGCGCTGGCGGGCCGTCTCCGGATCGACCGGGGCGGCGAAATCGAGGTCGAGCCACTCGCCCAGACCCTCCACCCCCAGGGGCAGGGGCAGCGCCATCTGCAGCCGCGGCAGGGGGTGGAATCCGCCCGTGAAACTCACCGGAAGGCCGCTGCGGCGCAGGGCGCGCTCCAGCAGCCGCAGGGTGTCCAGGTGGCTGATCAGGGCCAGGGAGCCGGTCTTGGCGAAGCCGAAGCGCAGCCGGCAGACCCTTTCGCTGGCCGGAGCCCGCGGCGGGATCGGCGGCGGCACGGGGGGCGGCGGGATCACAACGTTGTGGCCCAGTTCGGGACCGCAGACGCCGCAGCTGCTGCAGCCCTCGAAGGAGCAATCGGGCACCACCGCCGCCGCCAAGGCCCGGAGCAGGTCCTCGGCCAGCCAGGCCTTGTCGACGCCGGAATCGATGTGGTCCCAGGGGAGGGGCTGGCGGCAGAAGGCCTCGAGGTCGCCCGTGGCGAAGGCCTCCGCCGCGCTCCAGCCGCCCATCTCCAGGGCCCGGTAGGAGCCCCCCAGACCGGCCGCCTCGATGGCGCCGGTCCAGGCGGCATGGGTGCGGTCGGCCGATTCGAACCAGGCATCGAGCCCCGCGCCGGCCCGCCAGGCCGCTTCGATCACCGGCGCCAGCCGCCGGTCCCCCCGGCCGACGAAGTCCTCCACCGCCGACAGGCGCACGTCGGTGAAGTTCGTCTTGAGGCCCCGCAGGGGCCGCAGGGCGTCGCGCAGCAGCTGCTGCCGGCGCCGGAACTCGGCGGTGGACACGCTGTGCCACTGGAACGGCGTGTGGGGCTTGGGGGTGAAGTTGCTGATCGTCAGATTGAGCTGCAGCCGGCCCAGATCACGGCACTGCTGCTGCAACGCCCGGCAGGTGTCGACGATGCCGAGCACATCGGCGTCGGTCTCGCCCGGCAGGCCGATCATGAAATAGAGCTTCACCCGGGTGTAGCCGTTCTCCATGGCGGTGCGGAGGCCGCGCAGCAGTTCCGCATCGGTGAGCCCCTTGTTGACGATGTCCCGCAGGCGCTGGGTGCCGGCCTCGGGGGCGAAGGTGAGCCCGGCCCGGCGGGTGCCGCCAAGGATGTGGGCGATGGAATCGTCAAAGCGGTCGACCCGCTGGCTGGGCAGGGTGAGGCTGACGTTGTGCTCCGCCAGCCGGTTGCGCAGCTCCACCCCCACCGCCGGCAGGGACAGGTAATCGCTGCAGCTGAGCGACAGCAGGGAGAAGTCGCTGTAGCCGGTGCGGAGCA